>DASYNU010000104.1:0-5167 GCA_036008345.1 Bryobacteraceae bacterium | reverse complement strand
ACCAATCGCGCCACTTCTGCTCGCCCACATACGTGCACGTTCCAGGATCGATCAGGATCTCTTCATCGCCCGAGCGGACCACAATGCTCAAGGCATCCGCATGGCTGTGACCGGCGCCCCAAGGTCCAAACCCTCCCGCATCGAAGATCACTTGGTTCGCGCCCGCCGTCATCGTGGCAACGCCAGCGTCTGAAAACAGTCGCGACTCCCACTTCGCTTCCCCTGGGTTCCGATTGAGTACGCCCGCGCCCAGCCACCATACGGCCTGCTCATGCAAATCCGCTGCGTCCCACTGCCAATGCTGACGATCCAATACGATGCTGGCTGTCGACAGGGTGGCGCGCGCGAAATGACTGCGATCGCCATAGGGATGAAACAATCGTCCGCCATCGTCGTCGCCCAGAAACGGCAGAATGCGCGAAGGACCCATCACCGCGTTCAGATATTCGGTCATTTTTTCAAGCTTGTCCATGTACTCCCGATCGGGCTTCGCCAAAATGGCGTGCAACAGGAACATGTCTGTCGCGTACAGGTGATAGTACGTAGACTGCTCGAAATGGCTTCCGTCCGCGTGTACCTGACGCTCCATTTGTTCGCGCATTACGCGTGCTCCGGTCTGTTCCCAATGCGCGGCTCTTGGAAGGCCCGTGAAGAACTGCCCCAACGCGTGCAGCGCCAGTGCCTCGCCTAACAAATGCGTGTTCGGTGAAAAATAGAACGAGAGATTATGTTCCAGATGGCAGCCATGCTGGTAAAGCTGGCGGAGCCACTTCATGCGGAACTCCGCGATCATCTGGCCGCCCACCAAATGATAGGTCCAAATCCACGACAATGCGCGAAACGCTACTTCCAACGCGCTCGCCCAATTGATTCCACGATTATATGGATTCGCCACGAACCAGCTTTCCAGTTGAGCGCGAATCTCGGTCAGGTAGGCGGGATCCCCAGTGAAGCAGAACGCCTGCGCCAGCAGCACCAGATGTTGATGGCGATTCGGCTCCCAGATCACTTTGTGATCGCCCGTGCGTCTCACATCCAAATAGGGAATCCGGCGGAAATAACGCAGATCGGTCTCGACGCCGCTAGTATAATCCCGGCGCCAGGGGATCTCGGGACCAGTGTCGATCGTCAATCCAAGAATGGGAAAACGATGCTGCCGAATCTGTTCCGCGAGCCCGCGGACTTCCTGGGCGTATGCGGTTCCCTGAAGCGCCGCGACAACGGGAGCAGGATCGGGGAGCTTGATGCGTGGCTTGAAGTTGGGGTCAATCTGAACGTTCGGAGGCGACGAGTATTGGTAGGCATTGATGATCTCTTGCTTGAGACGAAACGCGATCTCGGCGGTTGTTCGCAATGTAGTTCATTCTACCCCGAGCCAAAACACATTAGCCGCGAATGAACGCGAATGCACGCGAATAAGCCATTTGCGTTCATTCGCGTTTATTCGCGGCCAATTATATCTTGCTCGAACTGCGATAATCGGATCACTGTAATCATGTGCGGCATTGCCGGACAAGTTCTGCGCGAGCGGAACGCCGATGTGGCCGATATCCGCTCGATGTGCGATCAAATCCGGCATCGCGGTCCGGACGACGAAGGCTATCACCTGGACGGCGGCTGTGGTCTCGGCATGCGTCGGCTCAGCATCATAGATCTTGATACCGGCCACCAGCCGATCTCGAACGAAGACGGGACTGTCTGGGTGGTTTTCAACGGCGAGATTTACAACTTCCAGGAGTTGCGCGCCGATTTGATTCACGCCGGTCATCGCTTCAAAACAGCAAGCGATACCGAAACGTTAGTGCACCTCTATGAAGAAGAAGGTACCGCCGGCATCTCGAAATTGCGTGGTATGTTCGCATTCGCTATCTGGGATTCGAACCATCGCTCCCTACTGCTGGTGCGTGACCGCTTCGGAAAAAAGCCGCTGTACTTCGCCACCATGCCGGAGGGTTTATTTTTTGGTAGTGAGTTGAAATGCCTGCGCGTGGCCGGCGTTCCACTCGATATTGACCGCGCAGCGTTGCAGTTATACTTCCAGTTCAATTACATTCCGGATCCCTGGAGCCCATGCCAGGCCATCCGCAAGCTGGCTCCAGGCGGTTGGCTGCGTTATCACTCCAACGGGAAAATCGAAGAAGGCCGTTACTGGACGCTTCCCGCGCCCGCCGAGCAGGCTGGTCCCGGATTCACCGAGGCTGACACGCGAGAACAACTGCGGGAGGCTTTCGACGCAGCAGTCCGCATGCGCCTGATCTCCGATGTTCCGTTGGGCGCGTTTCTAAGCGGCGGGATCGACTCCTCATCGGTTGTGGCCTCCATGGCGCTTCAATCCAGAGAGCCGGTCAAAACATTTTCAATTGGCTTCGAAGAGCCCGAATTCAGCGAGCTTGCTCTCGCCGCGCTAGTCGCCCGGAAATATCACACGGATCACCATGAAATCATCGTGCGGCCCAATTCAGTGGATCTGGTGTCGAAACTGGTGCGCCACTTTGATGAACCTTTCGCGGATTCCTCCGCGATTCCAACTTATCTGGTATCCGAATTCGCGGCACAACATGTGAAAGTGGTCCTGACTGGCGATGGCGGCGACGAGCTGTTTGCCGGCTATCAAAGCTTCTTCGACATCCAGCGCCAGCGCCCCATGGACCGAATCCCATTGCCCGCGCGAAAAGTGCTTTCGACGATCGCCGACGCACTGCCTTATTCCGCGTTTGGGAAAAATTATTTGCGGATGATCAGCCGGCCGACGGCACTGGAGCGCTATTTCGAGCACGACTCACCGCACTTCCTGCTAAAGAACCTGCTGACGCCCGCGTGGATGCCGGCCGCCGCTGCCCACATCGCGCGAACACTTCCACCCGACGCTGACATTCTTACCCAGGCGCTCTATTTTGAAGCGACTGTGAAACTCACCGGCGACATGCTGGTGAAGGTAGATCGTATGTCCATGGCGAATTCGCTCGAAATCCGCTGTCCCATGCTGGATGACAAACTGGCTTCGCTCGCTGCCCGGATTCCGCACGCGTGGAAGCTGCGCAATGGCCGCGGCAAGGACATTTTCATTCAGGCCCTGGGCGACCGTTTGCCGGCTGAACTGCTCCGGCAACCCAAGCGCGGATTCGGCGTCCCGCTGCAGCATTGGTTCCGCGGATCGCTGCGCAGCTTTCTGTGGGACCACTTGACCAGCGCGACGTTTTTTAACCGCGGTATGGTTTCGCCGGGCTTCGTGCGCTACTTGCTCGAAGAGCATGACCGCGGACGCCGCAACAACCAGCATCACTTGTGGAAACTGTTGATGCTGGAGTTATGGTTCCGTGATTTTGAATCGCCGCGGCTGTATCCAGTTGCCCGGCCCGCGGAGGCTCGCGTCGTTTAATACGGTGCTATTCGAAATCATATTTTGGAGCGTCGTCTTCTTGGCTTTTTATGCGTACCTGGGCTATCCGTTGGTTTTGCTGGCGCTGCGGCTGGTGATTCGCAAAGATGTCCGAAAGAAACGCATCACTCCGTTCGTCTCGCTGTTGATTCCCGCGTACAACGAAGCTGACGTGATCGAACGGAAAATCAAAAACTCGCTGGCGCTGGATTACCCGGCCGATCGGATCGAAATCGTGGTGGCCTCCGACGGATCGAGCGACGAAACCGCGGCGATCGCCCAAGCCCGCGCGGACGGCAAACGCGTCCGCGTGCTGGTATTTCCGCAGAATCGGGGCAAAGTGGCCACTTTGAACGCGAGCGTTCCTGAACTGCATGGCGAAGTAGTGGTTTTTTCGGACGCGCCGGCGATGCTATATCCCGACTCTGTGCGGAAACTGGTGGAGAACTTCGCCGATCCGGAGGTGGGTGCGGTCAGCGGGTTATATAAGGTCGTCAAAGCCGACCAGGTGAACATCGGAAGCTCGGAGGACTTCTATTGGAAGTACGAAACGTTCTTAAAAGTGAAAGAATCGCAACTGGACTCCACATTGGGCGGTCACGGCCATCTGCACGCCATCCGCAAGGCGCTCTATCCGTTTCCGCAGCCTGGAACAATTAACGACGATTACGTTATTCCAGTGTCGGTACTAGCAAAAGGCTACCGGGCCGTTTACGAACCCTCCGCGATCGTGTATGAGGAAGCGCACGAGATGACCGGATTCGGGCGGCGCGTGCGAATCATGGCGGGAAATATCCAGCAGTTGCGGGAGATTCGAGGTTTGCTGCAGCCGCTCCGTCCGCTCGCGCTATTTTTCTTTCTCTCGCACAAATTAACCCGCCTGCTGGTTCCGTTCGCGATGCTAACAGCATTGATCGCGAACCTGTTCCTGCTCGATTCGCCGCTTTACCTGGCAACCCTCTTCGGCCAACTGTTCTTCTATCTGCTGGCCGCGGCCGGCTCCCTGCTGCGCCTGCGGCCCAAGGTTCTGATGTTGCCGTTCTATTTCTGCATGATCAATCTCGCGACGTTCTTCGGTTTTTATCACGCGCTCAGCAGGCGCCGCAGTCTGGCTTGGAAGTGAAAATCAGAAAAAGCACCGACTCCCTTACGGTCGCGGTTCTGAAAGGGTTGTTAGGGAACCGCGACCGTGAGAAGCTGTGAAATATTGGTTCCCTTGCTGACGGAATTTTAGCCCCGCGCGTAAGCAAGGGGACAGGGCGCCCGTGGCCGAACCGCGACCGTGAGGGAGTCCGTGCCGTTCCCCCAACGAGAAACGAGAAACCAGAAACGTGTTCGTGACTATACTTAAAGTTACGCATGGACCGCCGGAGTATTATCTCCGTCGACGTGGAGGATTATTTCCACGTCGAAGCCTTCGCGGGCATCATCCCACGCGCTAGCTGGGGCGAGTACGAATGCCGTGTTGAGCGAAATACCGAGCGCATCCTCGATTTGCTGGACGATTGCCGTGTCAGCGCCACGTTCTTCATTCTGGGCTGGGTGGCGGAGCGCTATCCGGGCCTAGTGCGCCGGATCGCCAAGCGCGGCCATGAACCAGCCTGCCATTCCTATTGGCATCGGCTGATTTACAAACTGACTCCGGATGAATTTCGCGAAGACACCTTGCTCGCCAAAAATGCGATCGAGCAGGCCGCCGGCATCCAGATCCAAGGCTATCGCGCGCCGAGTTTTTCTATCACCAGCCGTTCTCGCTGGGCGCTGGACGTCCTAGCCGAACTTGGATTC
>DASYNU010000103.1:0-17277 GCA_036008345.1 Bryobacteraceae bacterium | reverse complement strand
GCGATTCTACCGGTTCTTCTTTCTGCCTCCGCTGTATCTGGCTGCGCTGGCTTTTTTTTGGAGCTTGGGGGAGTACCGGTTCGCGTGGGTGGTGGTTACGCTCGCGATCTTCGCGCTGGGAACCAATTTCTTTCCGGCTTTTCAAATTCATTACATCGCCGCGGTTACTTGTCTCTTCAATCTGGTGGCGGTGATTGGGTTACAACAGATGCCGCGGCTGAGAATCCGGGGGCACGCGGCGGGGCAGGAGGCTGCAGTCCTGATCGCGGTTCTCTGCACGGCGCATTTTCTGTTTTGGTACGGAATGCACGCGGCCGAGGACAACGAGTCGGCCTTCGGCGCCCTGCGATATGAAACTTGGGACGCGATCAATCACGGAAATCCGGCACGGCGGATTTTCGTAGCTGAAGAACTGGCGCGGATTCCGGGGCAGCTGTTGGTGTTTGTGCGCTACGCGCCGCAACATATTTTTCAGGATGAGTGGGTTTATAATGCGGCCGATGTGGATGGGTCGAGAATCGTGTGGGCGCGCGATTTGGGGCCTGGGGAGAATGAGAAGCTGTTGCGTTATTATCCTGGGCGGGTCGCACTACTGCTGGAGCCGGATTTCAGGCAGCCGCAGTTGAGTGAGTACAAGCGGTGAAAGATGCCGCTGCCTCAGTCCTCAGACGCAGCTTGGAATCCATGAAAGATGGCTAAGGCACCGTCTCCCTCAGGTCGCGGTTCGGTAACGTTCTCCAAACATGCCACATTCTTTCCGAACCGCGGGCGTAAGCGACCGGTGCTTTTGATTTCTTCACGGATTCTCACGGTCGCGGCGGGACCGAGGATGCTGGTATGCCAGTTCAGGCGGGGGCGCCTATGCACAAACCAGACGGCACCTAGAAACGCTAACAGCATAACCGGCAAAATGGTGCTGAAGGAGCCACCGGCGAAGGTTGCCAAATAGACCACCGGGGTGAGCGCCAGACCCACCACGTTTCGAAGTACGCGGATTGGTGAGACCAACACCAGTACGGGCATCAGCAAAAGGTCGTCGTAGGTGAAATTGTGAAAGCTCACCAGCAGCCCGCAAATCAGACTCACGGCCAGGAGCAATTCGAAGTTGGTCTCGCGGAAGCAGATCCAAACGAAGAAGAGGATGACGAGTCCGGCGAGGAGGAACTCGATTTTCGGGCTGCCACCGAGGACCGTAACCAAACCGTGGATGTTGGGCGCCGGACACAGCCTCCATACCGGCATTCCCGTGATGAGCGGGCTGAACATAACATTGAACCACGGGCCAATCAAGCTTATTCCACCAACTAGGGTGAGAAGCAAGGTCCCGGCTGTTGCGCCGGACAGCATGCGCCATTTCTTCTTGAACAGCAGCAGGAATGGTACGAACACAAATAGATGAAATTTGATGGCACAGAATGCCAGGACGAAGCCGGCCGCGAAGTCCCTTCCGCGACGGGAGAGCAGTACGAACGCGCCCACCAGCGGCAACAACAACGGGACATCGCACCCTCCGTTGATATTCAGAAACATGGGCACGGAAAATGCCGCCAGGATTGTCAGATCGGGGCATTCTTTCGAGAATCGAATCACGAACCATAGAAAGCTACCCACGGTCAGACAGAGGAAGATCAACAAGGCCGTGCGATATGGGAACGCTGCCAGGGGCTTCAACAGCACGGCGTAGAACGGAGCCCTGAGGTAGACCTCTTGCTGGGGCGAATCCGGCCACCCGGCTCGAACAGTTTGCCTCACAATTTCGTGGTTGTACAGAGCGGGAGTACGCGCCAACTTTGCGCCGGCATAGAAGGTGGAGAAATCGTTATGGCCCAGCAGAGCAATGTTGTGATAGGGAATTTCCAGGGCACACAAAAAAAAGATGCCGAGGATGACTTCCAACACTCTGCACAACTTACTCACAAACCCAGCGTGGAGCGCCGGGTGCGTCTTGAGAATCTGCCCCAGGTACTGAGCGGTACTCTAGGACGTTCTAAGGTAGCGCGTTGGCTAGTAGGCTAGGGCGTTGGACAGGAAGAGCGGCCCGGGGGATTTTCCCTCGGCTGCGGCCTTTAGCCGGTACATCAATTCTCCCCAGGTTGTATTGCAAGCAGTGAAATAATCGGTCTGGGATTCCCAGCCGGCGTGGGTAAAGCGCAGCAGCGTTCCGGAAGGGCGCGGCTCCAATTGAAAGACGATGCTGGTGCCGTCCCACTCTTGGCCAGTCTCGCAGTACCATTCGGCACGAGCCGGCGGCTGGTTCATTTTCGGCCTGAGCCGGTAGATGGTAGTGCGGTTGAAGAAACCTAATTCAACGGCGCCGGCGGTCTCGATGATGTCGGTGGCCCACCATTGGCCGAATCCGGCGGCGGTCGAGATCAGCGAATATATTGCTTCGGGTTTCGCTTCGATTTGCACGGAGTGTTGAATGTCTGCCATGTCGCGCTCCTAGCCGATATCTACATCGTCCGGGTATGGTGTTCCTTTTCCTGTTTCACACAACAACTTCAAACTGAGTAGATAGGTGGCCCATTTGGTGCTGCAGTAATGCATGAACTCCACCTGCTCTTTCCATCCACGCTGCGAGAACAGCACGATCGTTAGACCTTGTTTTTCCTGAAGCTCGAAGGTCAGCTCGGTCGAGATCCATTCTTTCGCGCCGTCGACGCAATGCCACTTGACTCGTTCACCTGGCGAGAGCTCCACGACTTGCATGGCGTTAAAACCTTTGTCGCCGAATCGGAATTCAAGGATGGCTCCGACGTGGGGGGAAGCTTTCACGTCTTTGGTCCACCAGCCGCCGAGGCCGCTCTCTTCCGACAGCGCTTCGAAAACGTGGCTGGCGGTTTTTTTGATTCCAACGCGATGCAATATGTCGGCCATTACTGATTAGTGGCTACCAAATTATAATCGGTGAAGACAACGCCGGCGCTGACCAATTCCGGACGATAGGCTGCTTCGAATCGTTTTACGGCTTCTGATTGGCTGTGAATGGCGTGCGCGGCTTCGTCGGCGAAAATGAAGAAGTGCACAAAGCGTGTGGGATCTTCTTTGTGTTGCCAGGCCGCGTACATTCTAGTGGTCGGTTCATGGGCGCGGACGTAGGCGACGAATTCCTCAATGGCGTGCTTTACTTGTTCAACGCCCGCGGGACGAATTTGATATTCAGCGATTGTGTAGATTGGCATGGGTACCCGTGATAAACTCGCGTAGAGTCTGTGTCGATTTTACGGAGCGATCCAGGCTCCGTCCATGCTCGGGACAACTGACTTCTTGTCCAAATGTCCATGCCAAGCACCGGCATTAAATTGCTCACAAATTTCGCGGAAGGCGATCTGGTGGCCGAGATCCTGCGCTCGGTGACCTTGAAGACGGTGGTTTTCGGACGCGCCGAATTGCGCGCGCCGTGGGGTTTGAACGTGGATCTTCCGGGACGCGCTGTTTTTCATATCGTGTTGCGCGGGCAATGTTGGCTGCGCGCCAATGATGCTAAGTTTATTCAATTGAAGTGCGGGGATACGGTGCTGTTTCCGCAAGCCGACGCGCATGAGATGAACGATAGTCCAACAACGCCGATACGGCCGCTGCAGGAGCTGTTGATTCAGCATCCGATGACGCGGGATCGGCGATTCTGTTACGGTGGCCGCGGCGTCCGGACCAGCATGCTGTGCGGCGGGTTTCAACTGGACCATCCGAAGCTGAATCTGATGGGGGTGTTGCTGCCGCCGTTTCTGCACATCCCGAGCAGAGGCGGTCAAGGGTCCGCGCAGTTACGCGCCTTGACGCGATGCATCGAGACGGAGCTCAAAGTTTCGCGTCCCGGAGAACAAGCGATTGTGACGCGGATGGCGGAGGCGTTTTTGTTGCGAGCGATTCGCGATTACGTCGTGGCCTCATCGAACGGAGAGCGTGGATTGCCGGCTATCCTGCGTGACCCTTCCATCGCGCGCGTTTTGGGCGCGATTCACCAGCGTCCCGAGCACGGCTGGACGGTAGAGGCACTGGCGAATGAAGCGAACCTGTCGCGCTCGGCGTTCGCGGCGCGATTCAAGATGCGGGTGGGGATGGCGCCGCTGGCTTACCTGCAGCGCTATCGTTTCAGCAAGGCGGTAACGCTTTTGCAGGGGACAGACGCGAAGGTTTATGAAATTGCGCAGCGGGTGGGATATGATTCTGAGTCGGGTTTTAGTAAGGCGTTCAAGCGGATGATGGGGAAATCGCCGGGTGCGTATAGGCTCGGGGGTTAGCGAAGCAAGGCACCGACTCCCTCACTGTTTCCGAGCCGCGAGCGTGAGCGACCGGTACTTTTTCGTTTTCTAGCGTGCGGGTAGCGGGTCGGGATGCATGGGCAGCAGCATGCCGGTTAAGCGGACTTGCTTCTTGCCGCTGATCAGATCCAGAACGATATGGCCATCGGGCTGGCTGGACCCTTGTCCGGACAAGTTGTCGCCGCCCTGCGCCACTTGGAGATTCGAGAGCGTGAGACGCGGGATACCGAAGGTTGGAGCCACGCGGTAAGAGCCCGTGATCTCATTTACTTCGGTGTCGGGAGCCAATTCGATATCGCGACCGTCGAAGGTCCCTTGCGACCGGATGTTGAGGATGAGGCTTTCCGCAATACCGCTGGTGTCGAGTTCGCCATCCACGTCGAGATGACCGTTGCGGTAATCCAGATTCTCGATCGCGCCGGCCAGGTGGTAGGTGGGCGTTCGCTGGTCGACATTCAAAGTTATTTTGCCGGTGGCATGCATGTCACCCAGGCGGCAATCGGCGTTGGATAAGACGATGGATGGGCCGTCCCACACCAGGTGCGCGCGAAACTCGCCCAGGGGCGAATCGCCATTCAACAGGCTCTCTACTTGTATGTTGCCGTCCACTTCACGTTCTTGAAGCCAAACCGGAAGCGTCTCCCGGCGCAGGCGGAAGGTGCGCGCCAGAAATCCTTCGTTGCGGCGCAGCGTGGGCAGCATCAGGCGCTCGACCTCCGCGAGTTGCGCTTCGGCAACTTTGATGCGGACGCGGTGGGGGCGGCCGGCATCCGGATCGTACCGATATTCGCCTTCCAGCTTTACAGTTCCCACATGAGCGCGGATGCGATCGATGTGAATTCCACTGTTCTTCATCTCAACTGAGGCCGAGGTAAAGCGAAGCGGCGCGGCTACGCCGGGGATTTCCATCGTTGCGTTCTGCAATTCGTACTCGCCCGACCAAACGGCAGGATGGTCGCCTGAGCGGTCAAACGCGAGCCAGCCTTTCCAGGTGCCCTGCCGAAGTTTGTCTAGCAGCGGAATCGGAGGCGCGGAGATAACGTGCTCGGCGCGCAGTTGTACTTCCGCGATAGTCAACTGGCGCGTGGAAATTTTCAGCCCGGCGTGGCTGTTGTCGAGCGCGTACTCGCCCTCAATCTCGGCAGTCTGGCCATTACCCATCTGGACCGCGGCTGGTCCAAATGAAATGGCGTCGTTAGTGATCAGGATGGCGGCGAAAGCAAATTCAGCGGACGCGGCTGGTGGAACTTTCATGGACGCGTTCTCCAGCAGCAGCTTGCCCTGCAATCCGTCGTTCGAATATCCGATTGCGCCTTGCACCCTGCCCTCAACCTGCACGCCCTGTGGAAACGGAGCGCCCATGTGCCGCGCGGTTTCGACCAGCGGCGCCGCGGGAAGATCGTGAAACGTAATGCTGGCGGCCCACTTCGGCGCGGCCAAGTAATCAGCCAGCCGCAGCTTTACCGAGACGGGCGCCACCTGACCTTCGGTTGGCACTGTCTCAACTTCGAGTTGATGCGCGCGCATATCCAACTGGCCGCGATAGTTGAGGATCCAGCCTTCACCCTTGGGCGGCATCAGATCCCAGCGATGAATGTCGGTGATGTTGAGATCGCCAGTGACCGCGATCTTCGAGAGTGGCCCCTCCAGTTGCGCATTGGCCACGGCAAAACCGTGCACGCCGAGATCGCGGCCGTTGAACAATCGCGCCACTTCAATAATCGCCGTGCGCTCCAACCGAAGCCCCATGTGGAGCTGATCTTCTCCGTCGGGGCCAGAGCGGAGCAAACCGCGGGCGCTGAGTTGACCGAGGCCCATGGAGCCGCGATCGGTGCGGGCGGGTGCGCCGGAGAAACGGATCACCACGTCGCCGTCCTGGTTCGGATAAATGTCCACATCGGCGCCGCTTATGTAGAAGACAGATTTGGTATCGCCGAACTTCAAATTCAAGCGTCCATCGCGAATCTTGATATCCGGAACGGTGTGCTGATGCGGAGAATTGGACGCCGAGCCGTGTTCCAGCATCGGTTGAATGTTCCACCCTCCGGCGGGCGTTTTGACCAGATTGACGCTGGGCGAATCGAGATAGAGACTGGAGAACGCCAGCTTGCCTCGGAGCAGGCTGGTAAGCCGCAATCGCGCGCGCAAGGATTCGACGTGGGCGAAGGGTTCGATACCATATGCAGGATCGTCGTCAATCAGGACGTCGTCGACACTGAAGCCGGGGCCGGTGAAGAGATTCAGGTGAACCGCGCTGGTAATGTGCACGGGCCGGTTAAGCGCCGCTTCAAGCGCCGCTTGAATGCGGGGGCGCAGCCGGTCCGCGCGAAGAAATGGCGCCAGCAAGCCTGCCACGATCACGAATGCCAGCAGGATGAAGATGGTGCGGCGCAGATACTTCATGGGCGGCGTGCCAGCAACTCGGCGTAGGCGGCGCGATCGTCAATGTCGGTGGTTACCGCGGCGTCGTCGACTTCGATGTACGCCGTCTGGCTTCGATAACGATGGATGACGTCGCTCGGTTGCGCGGTGGTGGGCAGCGCCAGGAGT
Organism: Bryobacteraceae bacterium; assembly: GCA_036008345.1. Lineage (GTDB taxonomy): Bacteria > Acidobacteriota > Terriglobia > Bryobacterales > Bryobacteraceae > Palsa-89. Next base: position 10,465 of record DASYNU010000103.1, on the reverse strand, counting down.
TCCGCGGCCAGCGGGCGTGCGATGAGAACCGGGTGGCCGTGTACGCTTTGATAAGTGGGTACGGTAACGGCGGCGCGGTTGGCTTCGAAATGGCGCGTCAGTTTTTCGAGCGTGGTGCCTTCGAGGTTGGGGTGATCGACAGGCGTGAACATCACAGCTTCGGATTCTTGAGGGATCGCTCGGAGTCCACACTGCAGCGAGCTGAGCATGCCGCGCTCGGGATCAGGGTTGACGGCGAACGTAGCCTCGGCGCTACGCCGGATGCTGGATCGAATCTCGGTAGCTTGATGGCCGAGCACGACAATCGGCGTTATGGCAACTTCGGAGAACAGGCGCACGAGGCGATCCAGAAAAGTTTCGCCGTCCAAGAGAAGCAGCGCTTTCGGAGTCCCCATGCGGCGGGAGGCGCCAGCGGACAGAATAATGCCGGCGATCGGACAGCACCGCTTCACTTGAGGAGGGCTCGCAAGGATTCGCTGGTGAAGACCGATTTCGAGAGCGCACGCCAATCCGATTCGGGTGCGCGACGCATGGCGATCATTTCGGCCACGATGGACACCGCGATTTCTTCAGGCGTGATGGCGCCGATATCCAGACCCATGGGCGCGAAGCTGCGTTCAAAAGCTTGGCGCGGGATGCCTTCTTTTTCCAGCTCCTTCACCACACCGATCACTTTGCGCTTGCTGCCGATCATGGCAATATATTTGGCGTTGGTCCCGACGGCCCAGCGCATCACGCGCATGTCGTCGCGATGGCCGCGCGTGACGATTACGAGGTAGCTGGTATCTCGAATGGGAAGCTTGGGAAAAACTTCTTCGTATTCTTGGGCGAAGATTTCGTCGGCTTCGGGAAACCGCTCGCTATTGGCGAACGCTTCGCGGTTGTCGATGATGACAGTGGCGAATCCGGCGAGTGTCGCGATCTTCGAAATGCTTTTCGATATGTGGCCGGCGCCGAAGACATAGAGGCGCGGCTGCGGCACCACCGGCTCGATGAATACGCTCAACTGGCCTCCACAGATCAGCCCGTTATCGTAAGCGGCGTCCTGTCCGAGGCTGAAATTCATATGCCGTGGACGCTCATTTTGCATGACGTCGCGGGCGACGTTCCAGACTTCGGCTTCCACGCATCCGCCGCCGATGGTGCCGAGCATGGAGCCGTCCTCACGCACCAGGAGTTTGGCGCTTTCGTAGCTGGGAATGGATCCGTTGACCTGTACGATGGTGGCCAACGCGCACTTTTGGCCGAGGCGGCGGAGGCGAACCACTTCCTCGTAGATGTCCATTCGATTGAATTATACCGTGGCAGCCATTGAGCGAGCTTTGGTAGGTGACTTCAGCGAGCGCTGATGCCTCTGGCAAGCTTATAAAGCACCCAGGACATTGAGGAGCAGCAGTGCTGCATCCATATATCCGATTAAGAAAAGTAGGGGTTGTTGCATCGGCCCAAACTCTTAAGAGGAAGAGAGACAGGATGAATGCCGTCCTCAGGACACGCCCATTATTTCGGACAAATTCCATATGTCACGGCGTCAGGAATATAATACGTGAAATCGCAGCACCTACCGAGCGGGCGACCTGTTATGTTGGTGGTAGCCGTGACCAAACCAGTTCCAGAAGGCGCCCTCCATAAAGTCGAGAAGTCGGACCCTCTCACGCCCGCTGGGTTCATCGGCAGCATGCAGGGCACGATGGAGATTGCAGGCGACATCGAGTCACCGATCGATGCAGCGTGGGAAGCGGATCAAGGTTGTGATCAAAACCATCTTCTTTGACCTCGGCAACGTCATCATCCCTTTCGATTTCAAGCGTGCTTATGCGAAGCTGCAGTTGCTGTGTGACTATCCAGTCACTGAAATTCCGCAGCGGATGCGCGGGACCGATCTGGTGTCGCGATTTGAAAGCGGACAGATAGGCTCCGAGCAATTCGTCAAAGAGTTTTCCGCCGTGTTGGATATCCGAATCGGCTATGAGGAATTCTGCGATTTGTGGACCAGCGTTTTCCTGCCTGAGCCGCTGATCCAGGAATCGCTGCTGGAGGATCTGGGGCGCCGGTTCCCGCTGATGATTCTTTCGAACACGAATCCCATCCACTTCCACATGCTTCAGGCGCACTACCCGCTGCTCAGCCGCTTTGACCATTCGGTGCTTTCCTACGAAGTGGGCGCGCTGAAGCCATCGGCTAGAATATTCGAGGCGGCCATCGGGCGGGCCGGATGCGAGCCCCAGGAATGCTTCTTCACCGACGATCTTGCGGTGAATGTGGAGGCCGCGCGAGAGCACGGGATGGACGCTGTCCAGTTTCAGTCGGCCACGCAGCTCGAGCTAGAGCTGAGGACCCGTGGGTTGCTATAAGAGCGTGGGGTCGAGATCCACATCGCCCGAAACCGGAGCGGGCGCAACCTCGCGATGTTTCAGAAGATCCAGCAGAGCCGCCTCGGAGCCATCAAAATAACGATCCACCAGATCTTGAACGGCTAGGCGCCGCAGGACTCCGCGGCTGAGCACGGGCACATATACGAAGGATCGGCCAACCTTGCGCCGCGCTACGCCGCCTTTGCGCGCCAGCCGGTCCAGCACCGTCATCACCGTTGTGTAGGCCAAGTTCCGGCTTCCGGTGAGCGCTTGGCGCACGTCCTTGACATTGCCTTCGCCCAGCGTCCACAGAACCTTGAGGCATTCCAGCTCGAGTGGTGGCGGAATTTGGCGCGCGCCGTTCCGGGGCATCTCAGGGACCTTTACGCCAAGCCTGTTCCAACTTTTCGGCGAAGTGGGAACCCGCTGCTTGGGGCACCGAGGCGGGGGGCTGCGGCACGGGTTCGGTTCGGGTCTCTCGTTGCGGCACCGGCGGAGGCGGTGGAACGGCGTGCCTCGGCTCGGTCGCGGTTGGCGCAGGACTGGCGGGTTGCTCCTCCAGATACTTCGCCTTTTTCAGAACTGAGCGCTCCAGTGACGCGTTGTAGCCAGTCCAGTAGCCTTCCACCAGACGATCTTTGGCCACCAGCGCGCGCATGCATTCCATCTTAGAATCCAGATTGTCGAGATGATGCAAGAGCAATGCTTCCGGAAACTGCGGCAATTTGGGAGAACCAAATTCCAGTTCTCCGTGATGGCTCAGGATCATGTGCTCCACCAGCACGCGCAGCTTGGGAGGAAAATCGGGCAGCCGCTGCAGCTTCTCGTGCAGGAAGCGCAAGCCGATGGCGATATGGCCTACCAGTTGCCCTTCCGAGCTGTAGCCAAAACTGCGATCGTAAGTCAGCTCGGCTACCTTGCCGACGTCATGCAGGATCACGCCCGTGAGCAGCAGATCGACATCAATGTATTTATATTGCGTGGCCATCATGCGCGCGAGATTGCACAGGGATAGCACATGCTCGATCAACCCGCCGAGAAACGCATGATGCACTTGCTTAGCCGCCGGGGCGATGCGGTACATACGCGCCAACGGCTCATCGTCCATGAAAGTTTCCAGGAGCGCGCGCAGGTGCGGATTCGCGATGCCGGCGATAATCCCGCGCAGCTCGGCGAACATTTCAGCGGGATCGCGTTCGGAGGCTGGAAAATAGTCGGTGAAATCCACATCACCATCCAGCACGCGCGACATCTTGTGGATGGTGAGCTGCAGCCGGTTCTGGAAAACTTGCAGCAGCCCCTTCACCTTGACAAAGTCGTCGCGCTCGAAAGTTTCCATCACTTCGGCGACGTTGTCCCACATTTTGGCGTCGACATCGCCGGTACGGTCTCCGAGCAGGAGCGAGAGATAGGGTTCTCCCGATTTCTTTTGCCGGACGTCCTTTCCATGCACCAGGAAAGTGGTGGTGATCACCTGGTTCGGCTTCAAATCACTAACGAAGGGCGACTTCATGAATTGACTTACTGAGACGTACTAGTGGAACTGGTCTTAGTTCCCGGGACGGGAACCATCCAGAGCAGCCTCTTGTGCTTGGAGACGCTGGCAACCGCGGCCTTGGTGGTTGTTTCAGGCTTAAGCTGCGCTGGGTCTACCCAGGAAGTGTCTTTTCCCGAGGCGGCGCCGCTATCCACGTACTCAGGTTTGATTTCGAGGAAGGCTTCCTTGCGCAGTTTGGTGAGATAGTCGCGCACCATGGGCTGCATGCGCGGCGCGTAGAGTTTGTCCTGGACTTCACCCTCCACCTCAGCCAGCTCCGCCTGGCCGGCCTTGTGATGTTCCTCCACTCGAAGGATCAAAAATCCCGCCTTGACAGGGATCGGATCCGTCACGTAGCCTTTGGGCTGGTCCCAAACCTGGCTCTCCAGGGTTGGGTCCAGGATGCCTTTCTTGTAAGGGTCCAGGAGTCCAAAGCTTTTGGCCGTTATGGAATCCGAATTGTCGCGGGCCAGTTCAGGAAATCGCTCGCCCTTACGTGCGCGCGCTACCAGATCGTCAGCTTTCTTCTTGGCTGCGGCAACTCCGGCTTCGTCCTTGCCCTCCGTGGATATCAGGATCTCCCGCAGATAGAGCTGTTCCTCACGGATGAATTCGGATTTATGCTCGTTGTAGTATTTTTCCATCTCTTCGTGCTTGATGCTGATATGCTCGCCAACTTCCTGGCGGATCACGCGCTCGCGAAGCATCTGGTTCTTCATGTCGTTCCGGAAATCCTCGTACGACACGCCACCGGTCTGTTCCTTCACCCACTCGTGGAACTTGTCGGGGTCGGCAATCCCGGATTGCTTCTGAACGGCGGCTACTCGCTTGGCAAGGTCGGCGTCAACGTTGATAGTGAGGTCCTTGGCTTTTTGTACCAGCAGCAGATTGTCGATGCGATCCTGCAGCAGGTGTTTGGACTCCTCGGCCACTTTTTCGTCGAGAGCAACTCCGGCTAGGCCCTCGCGACGGAGCGCCTCGGTGAGCTCGGCGCGCGCTTTATCCAGATCGCCGCGAGTGACAATGTCGCCGTTGCATTTGGCCACAATCTCTTCCACCACCTTGAGGTCGGTGGCAAACAGGGACACAGACGCGACGATCATCAGTGGTGCTAGGAATTTCATATATCACTATTATGGCGGAAGCGGGTGGGGGCTCGGGGCTGGGGGCTGGGGACCTGGGGGCTTGGCTGGTTGCTGGTGGCTGGTTGCTGGTGGCTTAGAGAACTGATTGATAAACTGTGAACGGGAGACTACAGGCACAACCGATGACAACGCCAACCAGCTTACAAGCTTCGGTGGATGCCGCGCCCGCGCGGGGGGATCTTATCAGAGCCTATCGCGCGATGTATATGGCGCGGCGCCTCGATGACCGGGAGATTCTGCTGAAGCGGCAGAATCGGATTTTTTTTCAGATTAGCGGTGCCGGGCATGAGGCCGTGCAAGCCGCTGCCGGACTGGTCTTGCGGCCTGGCTACGACTGGTTCTATCTTTATTATCGCGATCGTGCCTTGAGCCTGATGCTGGGCGTTACGGCCGAGCAAACGCTGTTGGGTTCGGTAGGAGCTGCGGCTGATCCAAGCTCAGGCGGACGGCAAATGCCTTCGCATTGGAGCTCGCCCGAGCTGCACATCGTTTCCGGATCTTCGCCCACCGGCACACAGTTCGTGCAGGCGGCGGGTTGCGCGCAGGCCTATCGATTTCTGGATCCGACGTCCGACGAAGTGACGCTGGTTTCGAGCGGCGAGGGCGCCACCAGCGAAGGTGAGTTTTGGGAATCGTTGAACGCAGCGTGTCTGGAGAACCTACCGCTGGTGTATTTGATCCAGGACAATGGCTACGCCATCTCGGTACCGGTGGAAAAGCAGACGGCGGGCGGAAACATCGCCCGATTGGTATCGGGTTTTCCAAATTTGAAGCGGGTGGAAGTGGACGGCACGGATTTTATGGCGTCCTATCACGCGATGGCGGAAGCGGTGGCGCATGCGCGGGCGCGCAAGGGTCCGGCGTTGTTGCATGCCACGGTGACGCGGCCTTATTCGCATTCGCTATCCGATGACGAGCGTCTCTACAAGACTAAGGCCGAGCGCGCGGCTGAAGAGGCGCGGGACCCGATCATCAAATTTCCTGAATGGCTGGTCTCAGAAGGCGTCCTGGACCGGCAATCATTGCAGGTGATGCTGCATGAGGTGGATCAAGAGATCCAACACGTGACGGATGAAGTATTGCGCGCGGAGCCGCCGGCCAGGGATTCGGCGCTGAGGTATCTTTATTCCGACAAAATAGATCCAACTTCCGCGGAATTCGAATCCGAGCCGAACTTTTCGGGCGATCCGCGCACCATGGTGGACGAAATTAACAAGACGCTGCGCGAGGAAATGCGGCGAGATCCGCGCATTGTCGTATTCGGCGAAGATGTTGCCGATTGCAGCCGGGAAGCCAACCTGGCGGAAGTGAAAGGCAAGGGTGGCGTCTTCAAGACTACGGCCGGGTTGCAGATCATGTTTGGTTCCGAGCGCTGCTTCAACACGCCGATTGCCGAAGCGTCCATTGTCGGGCGCGCCACCGGCCTGGCAACACGTGGGCTGAAACCGATTCCGGAAATTCAGTTTTTCGATTACATCTGGCCGGCCATGATGCAATTGCGGGATGAATTGGCGACATTGCGCTGGCGATCGAACAATGGATTTAGCGCACCGATGGTTATTCGCGTGCCGATCGGCGGGTATTTGCAGGGCGGGGCGATTTATCACAGCCAGTGCGGCGAGGTGATTTTTGCGCATATGCCGGGAATCCGCGTGGTAATGCCCTCGAATGCGCTGGATGCGTGCGGGCTGCTGCGCACCGCCATTCGCGCTGACGATCCGGTGTTGTTTCTGGAACACAAAAAGCTTTACCGTGAGCCGTACAATCGCTCGCCGCATCCGGGGCCGGATTACACCATCCCGTTTGGAAAAGCGAAAGTGGTGAAAACCGGCCAGAGCCTGACGGTGATCACATACGGCGCACTGGTGCAGAAATCGCTGCAGGCCGCGCTGCAAGTGGAGCAGCGGTCCCCCGACAAAACGGTGGAAGTGATCGATCTGCGGTCGCTTTCGCCTTACGATTGGGAGGCGATCCGAGCGTCGGTGGAGAAAACCAGCCGCGTGATGGTGGCGCATGAGGACTGCCTGTCGTGGGGCTATGGCGCTGAGCTTGCGGCGCGGATCGCGAACGAATTGTTCGAGCATCTGGACGCGCCGGTGGGCCGCGTGGGAGCGCTGGACACGTGGGTGGGATACAATCCGCAGCTCGAGAATGAGATTCTGCCGCAGGTGGAGGATCTGGTGGCGGAGATGGAGCGGGTGGTTGGTTTCTAGTTTCTGGTTTCTGATTCCTCGTGACAATTAGCGCCGATCTCGAGCGGGATTTCTACGACGCGTCCTACGCGCAGTTTCTGAATTTGCCGGAGAGCGATCTGGTTTGTACGCGGCAGACGCTTGAGGCGGATCTGGCTAATCCAGCGAAACCAATCTATGAGCGGCGGCGGTTGTATTCCGCCATCATGCAGGCTTTGTTGGCGGAGCCTGTGGTTGGCCGTGCCGTGCTCGACTACGGTTGCGGCACGGGCGATTGGGGGCTGATGCTGGCGGCTGAAGGCGCGAGTGTCACGTTCCTGGATTTATCGCCGGTGGCGATTCAGGTTACCGAACGCCGTGCGGCCGCCGGTGGCGTGGCTGATCGCGTTCGAGGAGTGGCGCGCGATGCCAGTGACCTGAGTTGTTTTCGCGACGAGGAATTCGATTTGATTTATGGAAGCGCGGCGGTGCATCATACGCTGAAGTATCCGGGAGCGTTGGAGGAGTTGCTGCGCGTGCTGCGGCCGGGCGGGCGGTTGGTGCTGGCGGAAACTTACGGCAACAACCAGCTATTGAATGTATTTCGGAGGCTGGGCTGGAAACTGCGTGGCCAGGCGGATGAACAGGGCGAAGAGATTGTATTCAACGACGGTCATGTCCGGATGCTGCGCGAGCGGATGGCCCAGGTGGATGTGATGCCGATGAATTTGCTGGCGATGGCGAAGCGATTGTTTCGGGGAAGATTCGAAAGAGCGGCGGTTCGTGGAGCGGTCGGCGCGTTGGAGAAAATCGACGGCGCTGTTTTGAGCGTGGCGCCCGCGTTGAGGCGGTATTGTGGCGAAGTAGTGGTCGTGGGGCGGAAGTAGACCGCGCGTCAGCCAGGGGACCCTAGACCGAATCTCCCATCGCGGCGGTCGCCAGTTCCGTGTCCATATATTCGGTGACTTCCTTTAGTTTGCCGTCAGCCAGACGGAACACGAAGCAGTAGGCGTTGTTGTACGGAGTCCCTCGCTTGGTTGTGCTATTGCCTCGGGCTTCCACCACCACGAAGTCGCCGTCCGCAATAATACGTTGCGCGGTGGTGATGACTGGGCCGGTAAGTACAGAACCCAACATCCCGAAGAGTTCCGTCAGGACGGCATTCTTTCCTTCAAACGTTTGGGTCCATTTGACCGTGCCGGCAAGGATCCAGCGAAAGTCGTCCGCCATAGTTTCGACGAAAAGCTTGGAGTCTCCCTTGGCCAGCTCGGCGAAGATGTCCTGCATGATTTGTTTGTTGGTGAGGGCGCCCATGGTTGCTGTCTCCTTTAGCTCTTAAGCGTCAGCGGGCAGAAGCCGGAAGGGTTTGCCGTCGGCACCGCGCACAGCTCGAAAGTCGCGTTCATCCACCGTGAGAATTCGATTGACGCCGAGGCGTTCCGCGGTGGCGATCACTCGCTCAGGATCGCCGGGAGATCGAAATCGGCCCGGTCTCTTGCTCGATTGCTTTCCGAAGCGCTCGATGATGGCGGTCCCTGCGGTCGTGGAGTCCATAGATTGCGCCGGAGTCCGCGATCAGCGCCATTTCCCTCGCTTCGCCGCGTCGTGGAGGATTTGTTTGGCGCGCTCTGAGACGTCCCACTCACCGCTATCGTACTTGCCGAGTCCCCGTGGAAGCCGGCGCTTGCCATCTCGTGTGTAGGCGACCAGCGCATCGCGAATCAGCTCCGCTTGCTTGCGTTCTTGTGAGGCGGCCCTTTGGCGGAGAGAGAGGACGATTTCGGAATCGAGGTAGACGGTGGTTTTCATCATACATGTAGGGTACCCTATGTGGCGAAAAGGGCGGTTACGATTATGCTAGGAGATTTGCCGAAGAAGTTCGTCTGGGACGCGTGCCCGGAGGTGTGGATACGCTTCCAGAATTCGTTCAATATCGAGCAGATCTTTTCGCCGCTTGGTGGGTCTCCGCGTGGAATCGGAGGCAGCCCAAATTTTGCCTTGCAGAACATCGTCGATCGCGGCGACTGGGAGATTCAAGCCCAAGACATCCCGCATTGATGCGCGCTCCACAAAATCGCCGTAGCGCGGGTCGGTCTGGATCTGGACGCGCAGATTGGAGCCGGGTGATGAAATATTCAGGCTGTGCGGAAATTCGTCGGCGTGAAAGCGATCCTTGGCCAGCTTGCGGATTTGATCGATCTGAGTGACTGCGACAGCAAGGTCAAGGTCCAAACTAACCAGCGGCTCGACATAGGCGTTGACGGCCTGGCCGCCGATGACGCAAAAGCGTATTCTGCAGTCGCGTAGAAACGCAAGAACTTCTTCCAGAAGATCGGCCTTGTCCATGGTGACGGCTTTCCAGAATGAGAGTGCTTTCATGAAGTCACCGTTCTCAGCTTAGCGCAGTTGGAAGTACGGCCAAATTCAAAAAGCCCCGGGGACCTTGCGGGCCGGGGCTTTTGTTTTTTAATCCGGGCAACTTCCTACTCTCCCACACACTCGCGCGTGCAGTACCATCGGGGCTGTAGGGCTTAACTTCCGTGTTCGGGATGGGAACGGGTGGGACCCCCACGCTATAATCACCCAAAAGTCGTGAAGACCGTTGATCGGTTATTCAGTTATCCGGTTGTTCCGTTGGGAAACCGATCAACCGAATAACTGAACAACCGAGCAACAGTCTTCTGAATATTGATGGGCAAACTTACAAGCTTTCGCGCTGTACTGTATCTACAGTAAATATTATGGTCAAGCCGAACGGGCTATTAGTAATGGTCAGCTCAACGTATTACTACGCTTACACATCCATCCTATCAACGTGGTAGTCTTCCACGGCCCTTATTAGGGAGTTACCCCTTGGGAGATCTCATCTCGAGGAAGGTTTCGCGCTTATATGCATTCAGCGCTTATCCTGACCCAACTTCGCTACCCAGCTATGCCACTGGCGTGACAACTGGATCACAAGAGGTTGGTTCATCCCGGTCCTCTCGTACTAAGGACAAGCCCTCTCAAATCTCCTGCGCCCACATCAGATAGGGACCGAACTGTCTCGCGACGTTCTGAACCCAGTTCACGTACCGCTTTAATAGGCGAACAGCCTAACCCTTGGGAGCTTCTACACCCCCAGGATGCGATGAACCGACATCGAGGTGCCAAACCGGAGCGTCGATGTGAACTCTTGACTCCGATCAGCCTGTTATCCCCGGCGTACCTTTTATCCGTTGAGCGATGGCCCTTCCATACAGAACCACCGGATCACTA
>DASYNU010000102.1:0-11740 GCA_036008345.1 Bryobacteraceae bacterium | reverse complement strand
CGAAAGACAGGCTAGTAAGCTGATGTCCGCAAAACTCGCGTCCGGCAATACCGAGAGACTGATTAAATCGAAAGCGGACTCACTAGCTCCCGCCGCGGGATCCAGAAACGTCAAAGTAGCCCCAGCCAGCGGATCGAAGGCTCCTGGCGATGTAAGCGACCCTGGAAAATCCAATGTCACAGTATAAAAATCACCGTCCTTAATGCCGTTGAGCGAAGGATTATTCACAGCTGGGCCCGTTCCATCTTGTGTGGACTGGGTGATCTTGCCACCAAAAGTGATCTCCTCGGCGGACGCCTGGCCAGCCACTCCCCATGCAGCCAGTACCGCAATCAGCGTCCAGCCAGCCCGCAGCCGGCGCCGATCATACGACCTCGTGTTCGTTGTAAACACATCCCTCCCTAAACAGCAGCCGGTGGCCGCTCATTAGGACATACGGAATTCGGACGCAAAATTAGCAGCCCGGGGAGATAATTCATCGCAAAACGGTGTATCCCCGTCCTAAACCTGTGGCCCAGCAAGGAGCATGTCCTCGACTCCGAAGATCCTTCTCTTCCGGTGGTTTGATCGAAACTGTGAAGACCTCTATGGGATAACGATATTACTTGGGTCTAATGGGAACAACGGCATGAAATAGCCAGCTTTGAGTACGTTCTCTAGCACGATGCAGGGATCGAGAATGTATGGATGATGGATGATGTTATGCCGAAGGATGCAACCGGGGCCCAGAACGACACCGTCGCTGTTGGCCTCGGTTGAGTCGATCATGATGTCCTGTACCGAGACTCGCTCGCCGATGGGATCGCCAATTGCCGTATTAGAGAAGAAGACGCCATTGAACGTGAACGACTCTGAAGAAGGAGTGTTTCGCTAATCGTGCCATTCCTGATAGAGATATCGTGAACCGCGGCGATTCCAGAAATGCTTGCCACCCGATGCGAGTCCGTGGCTCCGCCGCAGCTAATATCGAAGCCGTTGAGATCCAGGAAGACGTTCGACGTCGATATTTCGATCCCATCCTTGCCCCCATCCACAACTAGATTGCCGGACAGCTTGGAGCTACCGGGCTGCGAGATCACATAGGGAAAGCCGCCGGATGTCGTCACGGTGGACTGATTGATCAGCACCACTCCGTCCACTCCGGAAGCGCAGACAGGAATCAGAGTGAATGCCAATGTCGAGAGTAGGTGTTTCGTCATTAGGTTCTTTCCTTTATTGGGGTGGCCTGCGCGATTCCCAGGACGGTAGAGAGTACGTTCCCGGAAGAGTCCAATCGATCGAGCGTTACCGGCCCGCGGAGCCGATGTAGTTTATCCAGCTTGAGCGTGCCGGTTACGCGATACCGGGCGTTCGCATCGCTCGACGGTACGACGAACGAAACGGCGAACTGGTCGCCGGTACCTCGCCACCAACATTCGGCACGGGCGGCTTTATTCGGCGAGAAGGTGGCCACCGCGTGGATCGGCCGCTCGCCCGGAAAGGCGATCGTTGTTAGCCAGTCGCCAGCCGGGGACGGACGGTGGTCGACTCGCTCCGACAATCGCTCGACAGGCAGGGCGACCACCAATACAAAAGCGCCCAGAACAATGCCTTTCACATTGTGCTCCTTTTGGAAAAAGCGATCAACAAACCCGACCCTCAAGACCGGCATCAACCTGGACTCTATTCAGGGGGCTTACTCCTGACATACGAAACCCGTGCAGGAAATTAGCAACGTAAAGTGCGGGCACTGCGCCGGGGGATGTGCTCGCTAGTAAATATGCAAAAACGGGTTATCCTCTTCTTAAGTGCCTGCCTCGGTCACCAGCCTGCTCGATCGGCTTCGGCAAGGGGACCGCGCCGCGTTCGATTCTCTGGTGGCTATCGTTTATCCGGAGTTGCACCGCATCGCCGCGGGATATTTGCACCAAGAACGCCCGTCGCATGTGTTACAGCCCACCGTTCTCGTCCATGAAGCCTACCTGCGGCTGGTGGAGATCGAGAAGCCGGATTATCAGAATCGCGCTCACTTCTTCGGCACCGTCGCTAGCATCATGCGCCAGGTTTTGGTGGACCACGCGCGAGAGAGACACGCCGCCAAACGCGGTGGAGGCGCTTTAACTCTGGCTCTCGATGAAGCGCTCGACGCTGCGCCCTCCGCCCCGCCCACCGTGGTGGCTATCGACGACGCACTTCGTTCGCTCGCCGCCATCGACGAGGACAAGGCCCGCTTGGTGGAGCTTCGCTTCTTCGGCGGCATGACCGCCGATGAAATTGCCGAGTTTCAATCCACCTCCGTGCATCGTGTCCGTCACGAGATGCGCCTGGCGCTCGCCTGGCTGCACCGCGAGGTCACCTCGTGAGTCCCGAGATGCAGCGGCTGTTTGATGGGGCCCTCCGGGTTCCGGAAGACCAACGCCGCGCTTTCCTCGAAAGCCAGACTGACGATGCCGAGCTGCGCCGCGAAGTACTCTCGCTGGTATTTCACGATGCTCTCGCCGAACCGTTCTTCGAGGATGCGATTCGCAGCGAGGCTGCCTCCATTTGCTCCTCGCTGGATCTAGCTCCCGGTGCGGCCATCGGAGTCTACCGCATCGTTTCGGTTCTGGGACGCGGCGGCATGGGTGCAGTCTATCTGGCCGAGCGCGCCGATGGTGCGTTTGAACAGCGCGTCGCCATCAAGGTTATTCAGTCCCACGGCCCCTCTGCATTCTTGCTGGAACGCTTCCAACAGGAACGCCAAATTCTCGCCCGCTTGAGTCATTCGAACATCGCCACACTGTTCGATGGCGGCCGCTGCCCCGACGGATCGCCCTACTTCGTGATGGAGTATGTCAGCGGCCAGAACATCGACCTGTTCTGCGATCGCGCGGCCCTTGCGCTATTAGACCGCTTGCGCCTTTTTCTAAAAGTCTGCGATGCCGTCCGCTACGCTCATCAGAACCTGATCGTCCATCGTGATCTGAAACCGGCGAATATCCTGGTGAATGCCGATGGACAGCCCAAGCTCTTGGATTTCGGCATCGCTAAAGTGCTGGATCAGGTGGGCACAGGAATCGCCCAGACGTCGACGCGCGTGCTGACGCCCGAATATGCCAGCCCGGAGCAGGTGCGCGGCGATCCTATCTCGACATCCACGGACATCTATTCGTTAGGCGCCGTGCTCTGCCGAATCTTGAGCGGAAGCCCGCCGCACGAATTGACCGGCCGGTCGCCACTGGACGCCGCCCGCGCCATCGCGGAAGCCCAGCCGGTTGCGTTCCATCAGCTCCCCGCCGACATCAACGCCATTCTGCAAAAGGCCCTGCACAACGATCCATCGCGGCGTTACCGCACGGTGGATGAGCTGTCTGCCGACATCCAGAGGTTTCTGGAGGGTCGCACTGTATTGGCTGCGCCGGATTCCTGGACCTATCGCGCCCGCAAGTTCGTTCGCCGGAATTGGATTGTAGTGGGTGCCATGGCAGCGGTATTCGCCGCCCTCACTGCGGGCGCCGGAGTCGCGCTATGGCAAGCCCGCCGCGCGGAACGCCGGTTCGATGAAGTCCGCAAGCTGGCCAATACGTTTCTGTTCGATTTTGAAAGCGCCATCCACAATATTTCCGGAGCCACTAGCGCTCGCCTCTTGGTAGTGAAGACGGCCGGCGAATATCTGGAACGCCTGGCCGCCGAAGCCCATGGGGACCGCGTTTTGATCCGCGAGCTCGCCGATTCGTACAAGAAACTCGGAGATGCCGAGGGCAGCGCGGTGGACGGCAATGTGGGCCAAATCCCAGCCGCGCTCGGGCACTATCGCCGGGGCTTGGCACTGCGGGACTCTATTAAAGATGATGCAACCTCCGATCCAAAAGCGCGCCTGGGTTATCTTCAGAACCTGAATGCACTGGCTGGACTCGAGTGGGTTTCCGGCGACCGCGAGGTAGCTACGCGGCTATGTTCCAGAAGTGTGGCGCTGGCGGAACGATGGGTTGCGTCGAGCCCAAGTGATGCGGATATGCTAGCGGCCGCCGCTGCCGCCTATGGCGAGCTCTCCTCAATCCAAAGATTCAAGGAGGACTATAACGCAGGACGCAAGAGTGCAGGGCGAAATCTCGAATTAATGACGCAGGCATATCAGGTGAACTCTTCCAATCCCGTGCGCCTGGTCGGAATGGCGTCGGCTTGCCGGGTGCTTGGCTTTGTGGAGCTGGATGGTGGCAAGTATGCCGGCGCGATTGAGTATTTCAAGAAAGGGACCGCCCTATTGGAGCAAGCGTTGGCAGCGGATCCGAAAAACGTTACGGCGCGCCGGGCGCTGATGAAACTGGTGAGCGACACCGGAGACGCAATGCAGCAGCTCAGCCGAAAGGAGAAGGGCTCCCAGGCCGACCCGCTTCCCTTCTTGCAGAGAGCCTACCGGCTTGGGAATGAGCTGGTGACCGAAGATCCTACGAACGATCTCATTCAGCACGATCTTGCGCGCGTATGTCAGTTGTATGGCTCCATCCTACAAACCGCGGGCAAGGATGCGGAGGCCCTGCCGTTGTTCGAGCGAGGAATTGAAATTCTTTCCCGGCAATTGAAGAATGCACCCAACGACGCTAATACCGCATTCGATCTGGCGATCGTTCGAGTTTGGACGTCGGACTGCCGGCGCGATCTGCATGACCTGCCCGGCGCATTACGGGAATCGAAACTGGCCGCGGAGTTGTGGGATCGCTTGCTCGCGGCGCGGCCCGGCACCTTCCGCTATCTCCATCAGAAGGCCGACAATCTTAATACCATGGGCAATCTGCTGGCCCTGCGCGGCGATATCCCGGGCGCGCGTGCATGCTTTCGCGAGGGGTTAGCCATCGCGGAAAAGCTCCCTGCGCAGGATGCGAGCTTCAGTACCGCGGTCCTGTTCAAAGAACTGCGTGAGTCCGAAAAAAAGCTTCCTCAGTAACCTTCCTCAGTAACCTTCCTCAGTAACCTTCCCCCACCCGCGCAGCGCGTAACCGAACCGCGACCGGAAGGGAGCGATACCACGAATGCCGCTAATTCTGACGTTCGTGGTAGCGCTTCCTCCCGGTCGCGGTTCAGTTTTTCGCATAGGAATCGCGATATCATTTGTGCAATCCGTGCGCGCGCAAATACTCCACCAGCGCCGCCGGATGGTCCGTTTGGATTCCGTCCGCGCCGCGATCGACGGCGTCTTGCCAGAACTCGGGCTTATCGGCATCCCACAAGCGGTCCACGTAGATCTTCAACTTCAAACGCTTCGCCACCGCGATGACGTCATCCTTAAAATCGCCTTTATCGAAAGCCGCCACGCGCAAATTCAGATCCACGGCCAATTTTTCCAACCTAGCCGCGTTGCCGGCCTCAGGCATAGCGGCCAAGGACGGCTCCAGCGCCAGCACGCCTTTCAAAAATCCCGGATCTCCGTAAATAACGACGTTCTTGAGCATATCGGCCTTCTTCAGCGAAGCCACCAGATCGACCGGCGACAGCTCTTTGCAATCCACATACACACCGATCTTGCCGTGAGCCAGGTTCAACCCCTCCTCGAAAGTCGGAACCTTGGTGTCTGTGAACCTGGGATCGAACTTCGCTCCGGCATCCAGCGCGCGAATCTGGTCAAACGTGAGCTCCCGGACCTTTCCCGTTCCACCCGTCGTGCGATTTACCGTCCCGTCGTGTATCAACACCAGGCGGCCGTCGGATGTGGTCCGGACATCCAGTTCGAAGAAATCCGCGCCGGCGTCGATGGCTGCTTCAAAAGCGGGCAGCGTATTCTCCGGATGAGCCAGATGTTCGCCGCGATGCGAAACCACCGCAATTTGCGCGGCCATGAAAAGTGTTGCGAGCATCTTCGAATTCTCTCTAGAACGACAGACGCAGGGCAACCTCAGGAGGGTTCGCAAGCGGCAATCCGTCAATCAGGATCTCGTTGGTTGTCTGACGGCCGCCGCCGCAACTGAAATTGTCTCGGGCGAATCGTAATTCACTTGCGATAGCACTTCAAGAATTAACCATGACAGCGGGGTGACTGTGAGGTGCGACATTAAAACCGACCGACATTAAAACCGACCGGCGGCAAAACCGAGCCGCGACTGGAAGGAAGCGTAACGACACTAGCAAGCAGCAGGGGATCGGTGGCGGCCGATCGGAAAAACGCGCGCGTAAAGCTTTGTTTCGAATAGGTCGATAGCTGAATTGCGACTCGCGATGACGTCTCCAGGTATGTCTTTGTCCAGGAACACCGGAGCGCTATGCGGCGCGCTCGCTATTCTCCTCGGGTCCGTGGTCCTGTTAGGATGGGCGGTCCATTCCACGTTTCTTATTCAAGTTGCGCCGCATCTGGCGCCCATGCAACGCAATACCGCGTTCAGTTTTGCCCTGACTGGTCTCGCTCTCCTGGGGATCGTGTGGAGCAAGCCTTGGCTCACGTTCATCGGCTGTGCTATCACGGCGACTTTGGCCGTCGTCACACTTCTTGAATTTCTCCTGCATGCCAGTCTTGGAATCGACGAACTCCTGGGTGTCACTTACATCGCTACGCGGGCTTCCGGCCCGGGCCGCATGGCGCCCACCACCGCCGTCTGTTTCATTCTTCTTGCCGGATGCTTTGTATTGGCCCAGACACGCCTGCTCACCAACCGATCCACGATGCTTGGCATAGCGGGCTCGCTGGTTGCCGCCGTCGGTGCAACCTGCTGCATTAGCGTGCTCCTGGGTACTGGGGACGCTTTCGCCTGGGCTGGCCTGGCGCGCGTCGCCTTTCATACCGGACTTGGCTTTTTGCTGGTGGGAACCGGCGCCGCAGCCTTGGCCTGGGATATGACCCCGCGCGGGCTCGGCGAACTTGCCTGGGTGCCCGTCGGAGCGTGCATTTTCCTGGCAACATTCAGAGTCGGATTATGGCAGGCGTTTTCGGCTAAAAACCATACCAGGATGGATTTTCTATCCAGCCTGACCCTGTTGGGAGCACTTTTAGGCGCGGTCGTCTTTGGAATGCTCGCCCACTTCGCTCTGAAAGCGCATTTGCAACGCGCCGCCCTGCGCACCGTCAATCGAAGACTGGAGCAGGAGATGCTGGAGCGCCGCCGCGCTGAGGAGTCCGCGCACGCCGCAAACCGGGCTAAAAGCGAGTTCCTGGCGAACATGAGCCACGAGATCCGCACTCCCATGACCGGCGTGCTCGGGATGATCGACCTGGCGCTCTCCACCAGCCTTTCCACCGAACAGGCCGAGTACCTGGGGATGGCTAAATCCTCCGCCGACTCGCTGCTAACTTTGCTCAACGACATTCTAGACCTCTCGAAAATTGAAGCGAAGAAGCTGGATCTTTCTCCCGTTGCGTTTTCCATCCGCGAGTGCATCCGCGGATCCGTTCGTATGTTTGATCTCCCCGCCAAAGCGAAAGGTCTCGAACTCTCCACACGGATAGAGCCAAGTGTGTGGGACGCGGCGGTTGGAGATCCCCTCCGCTTGCGCCAGGTGCTGGTCAACCTGATCGGCAACGCGCTCAAATTTACCGAGCGCGGTAGTGTGTCGGTGAACGCCCAGATTGAGAACCCCGCGGATGGAGAGTTGGTTCTTCGAATTGAAGTAATAGACACCGGCATCGGCATTCCAGCCGAAATGCACCAGTTGATTTTTTATCCTTTCCGCCAAGCCGATGGATCGCCCACCCGGCGCTACTGCGGCACCGGCTTGGGGCTCACCATTTCGGCCCGCTTGGTGGAACTCATGGGAGGACAGATTGGAGTGGTAAGCGAAGTCGGAAGAGGAAGCACGTTCTACTTCTCAGTTCAGCTCGCGCCGGCCCGCGCCCTTACCAATGTATCTGGGGAATTGCATGCGTTGGCTTCAGCGGTCAATCCCAAACCGGCCGGCGCGCATTCCCTGCACATCCTGCTGGCCGAGGATAACGTGGTGAATCAAAGACTGGCTTCGGAATTCCTGAAAAGGGACGGCCACTCCATAGTTGTAGTAGCCGACGGTCAACAAGCCGTGACGGCCGCCCGGGATCAGGCCTTCGATCTGGTATTGATGGACGTCCACATGCCGGCCATGGACGGTCTAAAAGCTACCGCCCAGATTCGGGCTGCCGAGAATGGCACAGGCAGACACCTACCCATCGTCGCAATGACTGCGAGCGCGATGCAGGGCGATCAGGAAAAGTGCCTAGAGGCCGGCATGGACGGCTATCTGACCAAGCCCATCGATATCGCCAGCCTACGCCAGACGCTCACCAAGTTCGCGCCGGCGCAGAGCACTCGCCCCTCCTCAAGCGCAGCGCACCAGTAGGTTCCTGACATCCCCCCAAGTCCCCAGCCCCCAACCCCCAGGCCCCAGCCCCCCCAGCACCCCAGCGCCGACCGTGCTACGTTGTACCTATGAAGCAAGCACTGGCCCTTTGTATCCTCACTGTAGCGCCCATTCTGGCCGCCGAAAACGGCGCCATGAATCCCGCCGAACGCGCTTTTCTAATCGAACAACTTGAGAAATCAAAGAAGGATTTCCTTTCGAGCATCGACGGCCTCACCGCCGCGCAATGGAAATTCAAGCCTTCGCCCGAAGTATGGTCCGTGGCTGAATGCGCCGAGCATATTATTCTCTCGGAGGATTTCCTGAACGGGTTCGCAATGTCAACGTTGAAAAGCCCAGCCGTGGAACGCCCAGCCACCTCCACCACCGAACAGGACCAGAAGATAGTGGCCATGGTCGGCGATCGGAGCCACAAAGCCAAAGCTCCGGAGCCGATCGTTCCCAGTGGAAAATTCGCAACGCCGGCTGATGCCGCCGCCGAATTCACCACCCGCCGTGACAAGAACCTGGAATATGCCCGCACCACCACCGACGAACTGCGCGTGCATGCCGCCAATGGCCCCCTCGGGACCATGGACTCCTACCAGATCTTACTGTTACTGGCCACCCATACCGGACGCCACACCGCCCAGATCCGGGAAGTCCAGGCCAATCCGGACTATCCGAAGACGACTGCGCAACTCCAGGTCCGCTAAGGCCCTAACGCTATACCGGTCGAAAGTACTGAAGTTTAGCTCAATTTCGTCCGATACAATGATCGGTAGATCCGTCATATGAACGATCGGACAAAATCGCTTATCACCGACACTAGAAATTTGGCCCAGGAACAAGTAGCCGCCGCCTGGCAACTCCATGTTGACCGTGTTCAGGAAGCCCTCATCGAAAGAGGGCCTGAGGAAATCGAGCAGATCTTCGAGGAACGGCTGGCCAGCCTGGCTAATTGCCTGGAAGAACAGCATCGCAACGCCTTAGAACTTCGCCTGACGGAAGCGGCCCAACAGGAAGAGCAGCACCGCAACGCGCTGCAGGCCCGCGTGAATGAGGCAGCCTCGGAAGCACGCGCCACGGCCGAACGCGAGCTTTCAAGAAAACTGAATCAAGCCGTCCGCTGCCTGCGCGGCTCTGAAAATGGAGATTGGAGCACGGAGTTGGCCCAGGCCACCCAAGGGTTCTGCGATCGCGCGGCCGTATTCACCCTCCAAAATGGCAGCCTGCATCTCGAGGCCTCGCGCGGCGCCGTTCCCGCGAAGCCCGTGGAAGACGTCCCATTGGATGCCGCGCCTGCATTCGCCAGCGCCGTGGAATCTAGAGATACCGTCATCGCCATGCGAACCAAGGGCGAATTATCACCGCGGATCGCTGCCTGGACCGGTGAAGCCGAATCCTGGAGAAGCTACATCTTTCCGGTTTCCGCGCGCGGGCAGGTATTGGGTTTGCTTTATGCCGACTCCAACCAGCACGGAGTGGAATCCAGCGCTTTGGAACTGCTGGCCATGACCGCCGGTGCTTTTGCCGGTGAACACGCCGCCGCAGCCGCCCCGAAACCAGCCGAATTAGTGAGCCTCACGCCCTCTGCTGCAGGGCAAAAACCGGTCACCGTGGCCTGGACTTCACTCACCCGCGAACAACAGGACTTACACCAGCGCGCGCAGCGCTTCGCTCGCGTGCAAGTTGCCGAGATTCGGCTCTATAAATCGGAAAATGTCAAAAAGGGACGTGCCAGCCGCAGTCTATATACGTCTCTTCAGACAGAGATTGATGCCGCGCGGGAAGCTTATCGTAATGACTATCTCTCCGCGTCCGATACGATGGTAGATTATCTCCATCCGGAATTGGTGCGAACTCTTGCCAATGATGACGCTGAGCTGCTTGGCCCAGATTATCCGGGCCCGCTCGTCTAAGTTCTGGCTTGCCCTGGCTCTTGCCTCGCTAGCCTGCTGGAGCACGCCCCTACCGTCGCTCGAAACTCTCGCGGCCAACTACCGCAAAACACCCAACCCCCGCACGCGCGCTGCGGTGCTCCACTTCGCAACATCACACCCCAACGATCCGTCCGGCGCCCTGGCCCTCCTGAGTCTTGGAGCCACCGAAATCGACCAGCGCCAGTTCGGCGATGCCTTGCGCCACTTGGAAGCAGCCCGCAAGCGCCTCCCAAAACTGGCTGACACCATCGGATATTTAACGGCTGTCTCCCAATCCGAGCTGCGCGATTTCGCGGCCACTGAAAAATCCTTGCAGCCCGTCTGGCAATCTGCGCCTGCGTCGCCCTGGATCGCAAAATCGGTGAGCCTGGAAGCGAACTCCTTCCTCCAGTTGAGCCAAGCTCCCAAAGCCGCCGCCCTCGTCGATCAGCATCTCACGGATCTTAGCCAGCAGCAGGCTGACCTGTTACTCGCCCGCGCCTATGCGGCCCAAGGAAACACTACGGCGGCAACTTCGCATTACCTGAAGATCTACGTTGAGCATCCACTCGCCCCGGAAGCGTCCGACGCTGAGTCCGCTCTAGCCGGATCCGGGACGCTCCCGTCCGCGTCTCTGCTCGCGCGCGCGTTCAAGCTGATCGATGGCGGCGATTATTCGCGCGCCCACAAGGAACTAAACGCGCTTCTCCCGCAATTGACTGGCGCGGATCTCGACTTAGCTCGTGTTCGCATGGGCGCCGCCCAGTATCTCGCCGGAGAATACAAACCCGCCTATCAACACCTCACTTCGTTCCAAGCCTCCACAGCCGACGCGGAGGCCGAGCGGCTGTACTATCTGACGCAATGCACCCGCAAGCTCGACAAGATCGACGAAATGGCCACGCACCTGGATCGACTCTCCGAAGCCTATCCACAATCCCTTTGGCGACTGCAGGCTCTGATCGCAACCGCCAATTACTATTCGGCCCACAATCAGAAGGACTCAGCCGAGCCGCTTTTCCGCACCTGCTACGAATCGTTCCCGAGCGACCCTCGCTCCGCCCAGTGCCATTGGAAGTTTGCCTGGACGCAGTACCTGCGTGATCCCGCCGGCGCGGAATCCCTGCTGCGCGACCACCTAAAGCGCTATCCGGATTCCGACCACGCGAGCCCCGCCATCTTTTTCTTAGGACGCAACGCCGAGTCGAAACAGGATTGGGGCGCCGCGCGCGCGTACTACGAGCGCATCAACTCTTTGTATCCGAATTATTACTACGCCATGCTGGCCCGCGCACGGCTTTCTGAGCCGGGCGTTTCATCAGCCGCGCGATCCGCGGAAGTTTCGCAATTCCTGAGCGCTCTCCCGCTCCGGAAGCCGGGCCATCCCGAAACTTTCGTGGCGAATCAAACCACCAAGGATCGCATCCAACGCGCCCGCATGCTCTCGAGTGCTGGATTGGATGACTTCGCGGAATCTGAGCTGCGCTATGGAGCCAAAGTGGACGGTCAACCACAGCTCATGGCCCTGGAACTGGCCGAGCTTGCCAACCGCCGTGACGCCCCCG
>DASYNU010000101.1:0-33758 GCA_036008345.1 Bryobacteraceae bacterium | reverse complement strand
TCAACCCCTCCAGAGTCGGTACGATCTCGGCCAATCCCCAGACTTACCGAGGATAGCGCTCCTCTCCAAGATTTTCATCACCTTTGGTGAGCTGCAGGCCCATGCCAACTCCCTCACGGTCGCGGTTCGGTAACGCTATTTTCCGAACCGCGAGCGTGAGCGACCGGTGCTTTTGAATTTTCCGCGGCGTCTTACCGGCGGGGTTCCGTTGGAATTGGGGCCTGTGCTGCGCGTTCGATGCGGACGCGGGCTATGCGGTTGTGATCCATTTCGGCGATGGTGAATCGGCGGCCGCCGTATTCCAATACTTCGCCTGGTTTGGGGATGTAGCCGAGTTGAAAGAGCAGGAATCCGGCCAGGGTTTCGAATCCCGCGTCGCCCGGTAGTTCCAATCCGTATTGTGTGTCCAGGTCGCGAATGGTGGTAGCGCCCTCCACTTCGATGAGTGGCGCTTCCGCGGAGGGCTTCGGGCGTTTCACGTCGTGCTCATCTCCGATCTCGCCGAGAATCTGTTCGAGCGCGTCTTCGAGCGTGACTAATCCGACGATGGTGCCGAATTCGTCGACTACCATGGCCATGTGTTTATGGGTGTTGCGGAATTCGTCGATCAGATCGTTCAACGGTTTGGTTTCGGGTACCACTAGCGGCTTGCGCAGAACCCGCGAAAGATGAAAGGGACGCAGGACATTCTTCCTTTCGGCCGCTACCCGGCGCTCTTCAGCGATGCGCAGCATGTCCTTGTAGTGGACATAGCCGATGATGTGTTCGGGATGGCCTTGATAGACAGGCAGGCGCGAATATTGGTTCTCGCGCATGCGGCGCAATACTTGATCGAGGCTGGCGTCCACCGAGACGGACAAGATGTCGTTGCGCGGCACCATGATCTCACGAACATAGTAGTTTTGCAGCTCTAACAGCGCCTGGATGGCGTCCTCCTCAAAACGATGCAGATGTCCTTCACGACGGCTGGAGCTAACGATGAACTTGAGCTCCTCGGCCGAGTGGCCGCCTCCACTGTGGCTGCCGCGCAAGCCGATCCAATGGGAGACAACGGCGGCTGATCGCTCGGCAACAATAATAAAAGGAGTAGCCACGCGATCGAAGACCAGCAGCGCGGGAGCCACCAGGATGGCAAGCCGGTCGGCTTTCTCGATGGCGAGATTTTTTGGTACTACTTCTCCGAATACGACGTGTGCGTAGCTGATCAGAAGGAAGGCGAGACCGAAGCTTGCCGCGTGCAGAATGGGGCTGAAGCGGGGCGTCAAGAAGGGATCCAGCATTCCGAGGAAGAGATGATAGACCGTGCCTTCGCCGGCCCAGCCTAATCCCAGGCTGGCCAGCGTCACACCAACTTGGGTGACTGAAAGGAGGCGCGCAGGGTTTGCGAGAAGGTTGAGTGCGGCTTGTGCGCCTACCTGTCCTTCCTCCGCCATGGCGCGCAGCCGGCTCTTGCGAACGGAGACCAGCGCCACTTCGGCGGCGGCGAAGAAACCGTTGAGAGCCAGGACTGCGATGAGGATTATGAAGCGATAGGGCATTGTCAGGCGGCAGGCGGCAGGTGGCGGGGGGCAGGCGGCAGAAAGCAGGAGGCAGGGGGCAGGCGGCAGGCTGCAGGAGGCAGCGGGCGGAGGTACGGTAGAATCTTCCAAGTGCCCCATGGAAGAGTCCTGAAGTACATTAACTTGAGCATAGCGGTTTTGCTGGTGCTCGGGTTGCTGGCTCTATATTGGATTGCTTATCGCCCGCTGGCGCAGACATCCGGGCAGATTGCTGCGCCCATTACTGCACGAGCAAGCGTGGTGCGGGATGCGCTGGGCGTCCCACATATCTCCGCCGCGAATGTGGAAGATGCGATTTTTTTGCAGGGGTTCGTAACCGCGCAGGACCGGCTGTGGCAAATGGACGCGTTGCGCCGCCTGGCGGCAGGAGAATTGTCCGAGTTGATAGGGCTGCGTACTTTGGAAATTGACCGCGAAGCGCGGCGTTTACGGATGCGGCGGATCGCGGAAGAACAGGCGCGGACACTGCCGGAAGCGGATCGCGCGGTGTTGGCCGCGTACGCGCGCGGGGTCAACTATTTCATCGAGACGCATCGGGGCCGGCTGCCGCTGGAGTTTACGGTGCTGCGTTACGATCCTCGGCCTTGGCACGTGGTGGACAGCATCCTGTGCGGGCTGCAGATGCATCGGAATTTAACCACCACATGGAAAGAGGAGCTGCAGAAACAGGCTATGCTGGCGGGTGGCGACGCGGCCAAGGTCAACTTTCTGTTTCCAACCTGGGCGGGCACGGAGTTCCAACCTGGTTCGAACGCCTGGGCCATTTCAGGCAAGCACACGGCCAGTGGGAAACCGATTCTGGCGAACGATCCACACCTGGAATTCTCGCTGCCTTCCACCTGGTATCAGGTTCACATCCAAGCGCCCGGTCTGGATGTAACGGGGGTTTCGCTGCCTGGAGTGCCGGCCGTTATCATTGGGCACAACCAGCGAATAGCTTGGGGCGTGACCAATCTGGGCTTCGATGTCCAGGATTTGTACATGGAGAAGTTCGATCCGCGCAGCGGCCAATACGTTTTTCGTGGACAGATAGAACGGGCGCGTTTGGAGACCGAGCGCATTCCTGTGAAGGGCGCGAAATCCGAAGAGTTCCAGCAGTGGGTGACGCGGCATGGGCCAGTGAGCGTGTCTGAGCAGGGCCGGTACCTGGCGCTGCGCTGGTCCGCCGCCGAGCCCGCTTCCTTCCAATTTCCGTTTCTGGATTTGAACCGTGCGGGCAATTGGCAGGAGTTCACCGCCGCGATCGCGCGATTCGCTGGGCCGGGGCAGAATTTTGTTTATGCCGACGTGGATGGCAACATCGGATACCACGCCACGGGCAAATTGCCCATCCGGAAGAATTATGACGGCGATGTTCCGGTGGACGGAAGCTCGGGCGGCTACGAATGGGAGGGATTCATCCCGTTCGATCAATTGCCGGTATTTTACAATCCTCCGCAAGGATGGATCATCACGGCGAATCAGAATCCGTTTCCCCACGATTATCCGTATCGCGTGCACGGCGATTTCGCCTCGCCCTTCCGGTCGCTTGAAATACGAGGTTTGCTGACCTCGCATGAGAAGTGGAAGCCTGAGGAGATGCTGGCGGTTGAGAAGGATGTGTACTCGGCGTTTTCCCGATTTCTCGCGGGGCAGATTGTGATGGCTTACGACCAGCGAAAACCGGGCGGGGAAGAGTTGAAGGAATGCGCGGCGCTGCTGCGACGGTGGAACGGGCAGATGGAAAAACAGACGGCCGCGCCGATGTTGATCACCCTGGTCTATCAACAACTGCGCAAGATGGTGGTTGAGCGGGCGGCGCCGGGTAAATCCGATCTCTACGGCGCGCAAATGGCGCCCGCGGTGATGGAGAAGATCCTGGAGGGCGATGGGCGCGGCTGGTTCCGGGATAAAAATGAGGCGCTGATTCGCGCGTTGAGCGGCGCTTTCGAAGAAGGCCGGAAATTGCAGGGCGGTAACGTGAATCGCTGGGATTATGGGAAGTATAACGAACTCACCATCAAGCATCCGGTGGGAGGGGAGTTGCCGCTACTGGCTTCTTATTTCAACGTGGGGCCGGTGGCGATGAGTGGGTCATCGACAACCATCAAGCAGACCACGCTACGTCTGGGGCCGTCCATGCGGTTCGTGGCGGATTTGTCGAATTGGGAGCAGTCGCTGAACAACATCACAATTGGTGAGTCCGGGCAATTTCTCTCGCCGCATTATAAGGATCAGTGGGGCGCTTATTACGTAGGCCGAAGTTTCCCGATGCAGTTCGGAAAGGTGGAGGCGAAGGAGACGTTAGTGATTGAGCCGGAAAATCGGTGAATGAGTATACTGTCACCGCATTTTTTGGGCTACAATAGAAATCCACGCCAGTGAGTTTTGTCCCTTCGCCCGTCGCGGACACAAGTACAAACAATTAGGAGGAGTGAGAATGAACCGCGCGCTAGTTGTCTGCGTTATTGCTGCGACATCGGCATGGGCCGATTCTGTTATTTATTCAACTGTTCCGGCGCTGCTTCCGCCGAACAGTCCAAGCCTGGGATACGAAGCTACATCCACGCAAGAATTCGGGGATCTTATTCAGTTTGACGGCACCAACAGAAGCCTGACCCAAGTGACGGTGGGCATGTCCAATTGGGCTTATGAGTCCGAGTGGGAAGCACTCGGAAAATCGACCGGTTTCAGCCTTCCGCTAACGCTGAACCTGTATAACGTGGGGGCCGGGGACACAGTGGGCTCTCTAATTGCGACGCAGACGATAAGCGGGTTCATCCCTTGGCGGCCTGAACCAACGCCGAGTAGCTGTGCACCGGGCAGTAACAACGATTACCTGGGGAGCGATGGCCAATGTTACGCGGGGTCTGATTCAACCGTGACGTTTGATTTTAGCGGGACGGTGGTGCCGGACAACATCATTTACGGCTTGGCCTACAATACCACTGACCACGGATATAATCCGACCGGGGTTCCTGGACCATACGAGAGCCTGAACTTTGCGCTTTCGACAGACCCGCCAACGGCCGGCAATAATCCGCTGCCGGACACGGCATATTGGAATACCAGCTATGGCCCGTTCTATGCGGACAACGGAGCAGCCGGCGTCGATGTTTTTCGTCAGGATCAAAATTGGACGCCCTATTCGGGCATCATTCAGTTTGATGCGGCTTCGCCGGTTCCTGAACCGAAATACACGACGTTGGTGGTAGGCGTGATCTTCCTGGGTTTGTTAATCAAGAGAAGAATCGCTTAGCGCATTTTCTTTTGCCAGGCCGCTAGGGCTACCAGCGGGAAATAGTGCCGGTAGAGGTGGGAAATCAGGTAGAAGATATTGGGGAAGCCTGTACCGGCACATAGCTCTTCGTCCGATATTGGCGCGCGATGGCCGGATCTTTGTGCGTGATCCGCGCGCGGTTCTATCGCGAGAAAATCGGTGAATGAGTATCCTGTCACCGCATTTTCTTTTGCCAGGCTGCTAGTGCCAGCAGCGGGAAATGGTGCCGGTAGAGGCGGAAAATCAGGTAGAAGATATTGGGGAAGCCTGTACCGGCACATAGCTCTTCGTCCGATATTGGCGCGTCTCTCGCGAGAAAATCGGTGAATGAGTATACAGTCACCGCATTTTCTTTTGCCAGATCGCGAGGGCCAGCAGCGGGAAATAGTGCCGGTAGAGGTGAAAGTTCAAGTAGAAGACATTGGGGAAGCCGGTACCGGTACATAGTTCTTCGTCCCATGTTCCGGCGGAATTTTGATGCGCGAGCAGCCATTCGATGCCGCGCTGTGCGGCTCGTGATCCGTTGTCTCCCGCGGCGTCGAGCCCTAACAATCCCCAAGCGGTTTGCGATGGGGTGGTGGCGCCGGCTACGTAGCCGTGCTTATCGTAACTGGCGCAGCTTTCGCCCCAGCCGCCGTCCGGAGTCTGGATCGCGCGCAGCCACTGGGCGGCTTTTTCCGTGGCTGAGTGGGCGGAGGGTGTCGAGCTGGCACGCAAGCCGCGCAGGGCCAGGAACGTTCCATAAACGTGATTCACTCCCCAGCGTCCGTACCAGCTCCCGTCTTCTTTTTGGTGCCCGATTAGATAGGCGACGGCGCGCGAAATGGCCGGATCGTTATACGACATGCCGCGGCGGCACAGCGCTTCCATCACGCGGCCGGTTATGTCGGGGCAAGTAGGATCTAGCATGGCGTTGTGATCGGCGAACGGAACTTTGTTGAGGAGCTGCCAGTTATTGTCGACATCGAAGGCGGCCCAGCCGCCGTCGGACGACTGCATTCCGAGCAGCCATTGGATGGCCCGGCGCTCGGCACGCGACTGGCGCTCAGGGTCCGATGCCTGGGCGTGTTCCAACGCCAGCAGGACCATCGCGGTGTCGTCGATATCGGGATAAAATTCGTTGGCGAATTCGAAGGCCCAGCCGCCGGGTTGCAGAGCAGGGCGCTTTACGCACCAATCGCCTTTGCGGCGGATTTCTCTGTCGAGTAACCAATCGGCGGCGTGCTTGGCGGACTCGGGCTCCGCGGCACCCTGCTCGCCGAGAGCGAACAGTGCAATGGCCGTGTCCCAGATAGGTGAAACGGCGGGTTGAAACTCCAGCCGATCCTCCGATTCTAGAATCAAGGCTTCGAATTGCTGAAGGGCTTCCAAGAAGTCCGGGTGATCGCGCTCATAGCCGAGCGCGTCCATGGCCATGATGGAATACATGATTGACGGATAAATGGCGCCGAGGCCTCCGGAGAAATGCGTACGCTCGATCATCCATTTCTCAGCTTCGCGAATGGCTTTGGCGCGAATATCTTTGACGCCGCGGCGCTCCCAAAGCTTGATCACGCGGTCGGCTTGATTGAAGAGAGCTGATAGCAGATTCTTTTTGGGGAGGCGCAGCTTGACCCCGGGCGCGTAGAGTTCGTCGATTGTGAGGCCGGGCGGCGCGGGACGCTGAACGCCGCTGGCTTGAACAATGGAGAGAGGCACGATGATGGCGCGCGTCCAGGAAGACATTTCGTAGAGCAGATTTCCGGGGATCGCAACCAATTCCGGTGGCACGCTGGGCGCGTATTGGCGGGGGAAAAGTCCGAAGAGGCTCAGGTTGATTTTGGTATAGCTATTGGCTTCTTGCAGACCGCCGAGGGCGAGTACGCGATCGCGGGCGCGCTGCAGGACAGGGTGCTGGGGGTCGTATCCGCCCAGCCGCAGCGCAACATAGGCGCGCGTGGTGGCATTTAGCTCGGAGGGGCCGCCTACGTAGATATTCCATCCACCGTCCGGCAATTGGCGATCGATGACAGTGGCCAGCGCTTTATGGATGCGGGCGCGCGACGGTGGATTCCAGCCCTGTTGGTCGGCGGGATGGAGCCAGAGATTCAGCAGAACGAAATCGGATTCGAGCGTGGTGTCGGCGGTGAGATCGCCGCGCCAGAAGCCAGCGGGATCCTGGACGCGTGTTAATGCCGCTGCGGATAATCGGGCCGCTTCGCCTGCGCGGTTCGCTAATGTGTGAAGTTCCGCGCGCGCTGTTGCCTGGAGAATCGCTGGTTGAGGAGGCGGCGCGGGTTCAAAAAAAGCTGGTTGTTCTCGCATGCTGGTTTGTTCCGTCAAATTGATGATTTGATCCACGATAGAGGCGCGTTTCTGCGGGGAGAGAGCGATGAGCCCGAGCTGCTCGCAAAATGCCAGTCCCTCGGCCGCGAGATGAGCGATGGTGGCAGGCTCGGCGCTGCGTTCCATGATTTGTTGGCGGGCGTGATACTGGTCGCGCAGGCGATCGAGCAGGGCCGGATTGGTAACCAATCCCGCAATGAGTACGGTCAAAACGTCCCGATTCCCGTCCAGCCGTGATTCGATCAAGGCACGCGGTCCGGTGGCTGAGGCTTGCGCAGTTTCGGCGTCCAGACGCGAGATTACGCGGTTGACTAACGCATCGATCAGTTGCTCTTTGCTTGAGAAATGATAGAGCAGGCCGCCTTTGCTGAGTCCCGCGTCGCGTGCAACACGGTCCAGGGTAAGGGCTTGGAGGCCTTCGGTGACGATCAGTTGCTGAGTTGTGTTGAGGATGACGGTGCGGGTGTCAGATGGTACGGGGGTCGGTGCCATGAGTATACCGTCTGGTCGGTATAGTACCAGAGAGTTGCTATGAAGTTCAAGAGGGAGTATCGTGGAAGCATGCCTGAGGCGGGGAAATTCATCTTCGAACAGCCGGCCACGATCCTGGACGGCGAAGACGAAGAAACCCTGGCGGCTATCGAAGAAGGAATCCACGATGCTGAGGCTGGTCGCACCGTGCCTGCGGAGGAAGTCCGCAAGCTCATGGCCCAGTGGATTACCGACTCCTCTACACGGAAAGAGCGCTAAGGGACCTCGCCGAGTTCATCGGTGTTGTTGCCGATCAGGACCCCGAGGCTGCGGCTCGGTTTGGAAGCGCTTTACTCGATCACGTGGAGATGCTCGGTCGCTTTCCTTGCATGGGTGTAGCCATCCAAGGTGGCTCGCCGGTCCGCAAACTCATACATAGTCCGATTGTCGTTTACTATCACGTTCACAGCGACAAGCGGTTGGTAGAGGTGCTCCACTTCCGGCATGGCTCTAGAAAACCGCCTTCTTTCTGATGTTTAAATCCGGTTGACGGCCACCGGAGCTAGATTCAGTCGGAATCGCCGCTCCCTGAGAATGACGCACTCTGGCGTGGCTTTGCGCGGAAAGTATGGGAGCCCGATGAAAACGACCAGTCAGATCTTGAATACCGTAGCGTGCGCCATTTTATTTTGCGGCGCGGCGTTCGGACAGGCCACGATCACCACTTACGCGGGCAATGACGCGATCTTTGCCGGTAGTGGACTCGCGGCCCTCAATGCGCAACTGGCGCAACCGTATGGAGTCGCGGTGGATTCGCATGGTAATGTGTTCATCGCTGCCACAGGATTGCAAATGATTCTGAAGGTGGACGCCCACGGCATCATCACTGTGGTGGCGGGCGACGGGTTGAACCGGTTCGGCGGCGATGGCGGACTGGCAACGGCCGCTTCGCTCTCCACTCCGCAAGGAGTCGCAGTGGATGGCGCGGGCAATGTGTTCATCGCGGACTCGGGCAACTATTGTGTCCGCAAGGTGACGCCGGCCGGCGTTATCACGACGGTTGCGGGGAATCAAAACTACGGGTTTTCCGGCGACGGCGGGCAGGCCACAAAAGCTTCTATGGCCTCTCCTTCGGCGGTGGCGATAGGCGCTGACGGTAGTTTGTACATCTCGGACCCTGGCAACGCGCGCATTCGTAAGGTGAATCCGGATGGCATGATTGCGACCATTGCGGGCAACGGCGTGTTCGGCTCAACCGGCGACGGTGGACCCGCCCTCAAGGCATCCTTTCAAGGCCCCCAGGAAATTGCGTTGGATGCAGGCGGCAATGTATATGTAGCCGATCAAAACAACTCTACAATTCGCAAGATCACTACCGGCGGCATCATTACGACTGTCGCCGGTTCAGCCATCAGCGCCGGCTATTCGGGCGACAATGGGCCTGCCACCAAGGCGCTGTTGGCTGGACCAATCGGTGTTGCAGTGGACCGCGCGGGCAATCTGTACATCGCCGATTCCGGCAACAACGTGATTCGCGAAGTGAGTGCAGCCACCGGGAACATTTCCACCATCGCTGGTACAGGTAAACCCGGCTTCGGCGGGGACGGCGGTGGTGCGTTGTCTGCCATGTTTAACAATCCCAAGGGCGTGGCAGTGGACTCGAGTGGGAACTTGTTGATCGTGGATGGTGATAACAATCGCGTTCGCCGGATCTCAGCGGGGAATATCTCAACGATTGCGGGAAGCACCTTGTTGATCGGAGATGGCGGATCGTCCATCAGCGCGCGGCTGAGCAATCCGTCGGGCGTGGCTGTGGATTCTGCAGGCAACCTCTACATTGCGGACCTCGCAGCTAACCGTGTCCGAAAGGTGGCGCCGTCCGGAACAATGACGACCTTTGCCGGTACCGGCCAGACTGGAGAATCGGGAGACAATGGACCAGCCGCGTCCGCGACGCTGAGTTCGCCCAGTGGTGTCGCGTTGGATTCCACGGGAAATCTGTACATTGCCAGCGGCGAGTCAATCCGGAAGGTGGATTTGAACGGCAATATTTCGCTGTTGGCGGGCGGCGCGTGCTGTGCCTACACCGGCGATGGCGGCCAAGCTACGAAGGCAAGCCTGTTGAATCCAAGTAGCGTCGCAGTGGATAAGCCGGGGAATGTGTATTTCAACAATGGAGTGCTAGTGAACGGTGTGAGCACCGGTGAGCGTGTAAGGCGCGTATCGCCGGATGGGATCATCAACACCGTGGCCGGGAACGGGACGATGGGTTACAGCGGCGACGGAGGGCCGGCGTTAAAGGCTGCATTGGGAGGCCTGATTTCGCTGGGCGTTGGACCAGACGGAAGCCTCTACATCGTCGACACTGGTAACCAGCGTGTGCGGCGCGTGGATGCAAGCGGAAACATCAACACGGTTGCGGGCAACGGACAGAATGGGACCGCGGGCGAGGGAGTTTCGGCAACCACCGCGCAACTTGCAGCGCCGCTGTCGGTGACCTTTGACAACGCGGGAACTATGTATATCGGGTGCGTTAATGGAACGGTCCGCAAAGTAACCCCGGACGGAATTATCAGCACCTACGCGGGAACCGGACAGATCGGGTTCTCAGGTGATGGCGGTCCGGCAATTGCGGCTATGTTGTCGCGGCTGGAAGGGCTCGCGACAGACGCTGCGGGGAATCTCTATATCGCTGACCAAGCTAACAACCGCATACGGTTGGTGGAGGCGAGTGGCCCTCCTTCCATCACGGTGTCGCCGAGCACACTTACCTTCACGGCTGCTAGTGCGAGCGTCACTCCGGCTTCGCAAAGTCTCACCGTCACAGGTCCCTCGAACTGGTCATCCTCGGCGACCACCGCATCGGGAGGCATGTGGCTCAACGCGACGCCATCCACCAGCTCCACATTATTCGGCCAGCCCCCGAGTGTTGTCATCGTCGTCAGCGTCAATCCGGCTGGACTCGCGTCGGGTGATTATTACGGAACCGTTGAAGTAGATTCGCCTGCCGCGCCGAACTCTCCGCAGGTGGCCACGGTGCGCTTGACGGTTACCAGTGCGAGCGCGAGTTCCGCTCCGCAGATTTCGCCGGCGGGTGTGGTGCATGGAGCGAGCTTCACTCCGGATGGTCCGGTGGCGCCGGGCAGCATCGTTTCCATCTTCGGCACTTCGTTGGCGGATCAATCCATATTGGCGTCCACGTTGCCGCTGCCCAATCAACTGGCCGGTGCGTCGGTGACCATCGGAGGGCGAGCCTTGCCGCTGCTGTATGTGAGTCCGAAACAGATCAACGCTCAGTTGCCGTTCGGGATGCCCGCGAATCTCATGCAGCAACTGGTGGTGACGCGTGACAACATGATTTCGGCTCCTGAGCTGGTGGCTTTGGTTCCGGCCGAGCCGGGTGTTTTCACCGTGGACCAGAGCGGCGTTGGACCGGGAGTAGTAACTGCGGTACATACTGACGGGACCCAGAATCCGGTGGACGCAAACCATCCGGCGACGGCGGGCGATGTGTTGGTGATTTACTGCACGGGCCTAGGTGAAGTGAATCCACGGGCGGTAGCGGGATTCCCGATTCCGGTGCAGCCGGAAAGTATGGTGGTGGATACGGTGACCGCGACGATCGGGGGTACGAACGCGCCCGTGCAATTTGCGGGAGCTACGTCGGGTTTTGTGGGATTGTATCAGGTGAATGTTGCGGTGCCTTCGGGAATCGCGCCGTCGGTTGCAACGCCGCTGGTGTTGACGCAGGGGGGAAGGGCAAGCCGGACGGTGACTATTGCGACGAAGTAGCTTAGGCAGCGCATGGCGCTGCCCCACACCTCACACGTGCTATTCGGTGCGGGCTTTGGTGTCGATGAGCTTGCGGATGTTGGCTAGAAACTCATCCAAGGTTTGCGACCCTTGATCGGCGTGTTTGCGGTTGCGGACTGACACGGTGTTGTTCTCGGCTTCGCGGTCGCCCACCACCAGCATGTAGGGAATCTTCTGCAATTGGGCGTCGCGAATTTTGAGATTCACTTTTTCGCTGCGTTCGTCCAGGGTGACGCGCAGGCCTTCGGCCACCAGGCGATCCTTCACTTTTTGCGCGTACTCCATATGCCGGTCCGTGATGGGCAGCACGATGGCTTGCACGGGGGCCAGCCATACCGGAAACGCGCCGGCGTAGTGCTCGATCAGAATGCCGAAGAAACGCTCGATGGATCCGTACAGAGCGCGATGCACCATCAGCGGCTGATGTTTTTTACCGTCGTCGGCGATGTATTCCAGATTGAAGCGGCGCGGCAGCGTGAAATCGAACTGGATGGTGGAGAGCTGCCACAATCTGCCGATCGCGTCCACCAATTTCATATCGATTTTGGGGCCGTAGAAAGCGGCTTCATCGGGAATCAGTTTGATCTTGACGTTGAGCCGGTCGGCCGCGCGCTTCAAAGCGCCCTCGGCGAGCTGCCACTGATCGGGCGTGCCGTCGTATTTGCCGCTGACTCCGCCGTCCCAGGTGGAAAGCTCAGCTTCGTAATCATCGAATCCGAAGGTCCGAAGCACGTCGATGGCGAACTGCAGGCAGTTCACAATTTCGTCTTCGATCTGATCGGGCGTGCAGAAAATGTGCGCATCATCCTGAGTGAATCCGCGAACGCGTAACAAGCCGTGCATCACGCCGGAACGCTCGTAACGGTAAACGGTGCCTAGCTCTCCAAGACGCACGGGCAGGTCGCGGTAACTGCGCAGCTTATCCGCGTAGATCAGGATGTGGCCGGGACAGTTCATGGGCTTGAGCTGGTATTCGGCGTCATCCAGCTCCATGGGCTTGAACATGTTCTCGCTGTAAAAATTGGCGTGGCCGGAGGTCTTCCACAGTTCGCGGCGCATGACGTGCGGGGTATAGACCAGTGAATAGCCGCGCGCCAGATATTGATCGCGCATCCAATCCTCAATAATCTTGCGGATGGCGCCGCCTTTGGGATGGAAGAAAATCAGACCGGGGCCGGCCAGTTCCTGGATGCTGAACAGGTCCAGCTCCTGGCCGAGCTTACGGTGATCGCGCTTCTTGGCTTCTTCGAGGCGCGCCAGGTATGCGTCCTGATCTTTCTTGTTGAAGAAAGCGGTCCCATAGATACGCTGGAGCTTGGGATTGTGCTCATCACCTTTCCAATAAGCGCCGGCGACGGAAAGCAACTTGAACGATTTGATCCGCGAGGTGGATGGCACGTGTGGGCCACGGCAGAAATCGATGAACTGCGGTCCCAGGGTGTATTCGGAGAAGACATCGTCGGCCTTTTCGGTGATCAGCTCCTTCTTCATCCAGTCGTCAGCGTATTTTTCAAGGCCAACTTGCTTGGGCGTCAACTGTCGCTCATAGGGCAGGTCTTTGGCCTGCAGCTCCCACATGCGTGCTTCGATCTTTTCCAAATCTTCGGGAGTGAATGGCGTCTCGCGCTGGAAATCGTAGTAGAAACCGGTGTCGGTGGGCGGGCCGATACCGAGCTTGGTCTCGGGAAACAGTTCGAGCACGGCGGCCGCTAACAAATGCGCGGTTGAATGCCGGTAGACGTTGAGAGCTTCCGGGTTTCTTGAAGTAAGGATCTCAAGCTTGGCGTCGCATTCGAGCGGGCGTGTGAGGTCCCACATTTGGCCGTTCACGCGCGCCACTACCGCGTCGTCAGCCAGGCGCTGGCCAATGGATTTGGCGATATCGAGGGGACGGCTCCCCGCCGGAGCGGTCTTCTGGCTGCCATCGGGCAGCGTTATTGTGATGTCGCTCATTAAATTTCAGGGTAGCAGTTTCTGGTTTCTCGTTTCTGGTTTCTGGTGCGGGTGCTGTATTCTGAAAAAGAACGGCGATGACGAACGCATACGAACGCTGGATACGTTCCTGGGAAGACCGCTTGTGCAATCGTGCCACCAATCGCGTGGTTCGTCATTTTGATTGGGGGCTGGATTGGACTCGGCAATGGCCCAGCGCTCAACGGCATCCTAAGAACGGAGAGTCGCCGGAAGATTACATTTTCAAGTTGAATCAGGCTGCGCTGCTGGATAGCGACGAATTCTTCGGCTATGAGCGCCCACGGGATTTTCGGCTGGAAGATGGCATGTTGCGTTTTCATTCGCCGGTGGAATCGCCTTATCCGGAGAACAATGTGGTTCACGCCAAGTGGTTTCCGGCGAAGAATAGCAATCGCGCGGTGGTGGTGCTGCCGCACTGGAATTGCCCCGCCGACGCGCATTACGGGCTTTGCCGCGGACTTCAGCGGCTGGGCATTTCGAACCTTCGCCTTAGCCTGCCGTACCACGATTATCGGATGCCTCCCGAACTGCAGCGCGCCGATTATGCGATGTCCGCCAACGTTTGCCGCACTATTGATGCCACGCGGCAGGCGGTGATCGATGCGCGCTGCTGCTTCGACTGGCTGGAGACGCAGGGCTTCGAGCGCCTGGGAATTGTGGGCACCAGCTTGGGGTCATCCTACGCGTGTCTTGCGAGCGCGCACGATTCCCGCATTGCGGTTAACGTTTTCAATCATTGCTCAACTTATGTGGCTGATGTTGTCTGGACGGGGCTCTCCACGCAGCATGTCCGGAAGACGCTGGAAGAACACTTGGACCTGGATCGGTTGCGGGAAGTCTGGCGGGCCATCAGCCCGATCAGCTATCTGGAAAAATTCGCGGCCCGGAAGCACAAGTCGTTGTTCATCTACGCGGCTTACGACTCTACTTTTCTGCCGCACTTGTCCAAGGACATCGTGAGC
The DNA here is from genome assembly GCA_036008345.1 of Bryobacteraceae bacterium. Classification (GTDB taxonomy): domain Bacteria; phylum Acidobacteriota; class Terriglobia; order Bryobacterales; family Bryobacteraceae; genus Palsa-89. The sequence continues at coordinate 19,395 of DASYNU010000101.1, read as the reverse complement.
CGGGTAAGTGAGCTGGGAGTGGATCACAAGGTTGTGGTTTTACCGTGCGGGCATTACACGCTGGGTGAGACTCCGTTCAAGTTTATTGATGGATATCACATCTGCAAGTTCCTGGCGAGGAACTTGTAGATGTTCAGTTGTTCGGTTATTCGGTTATTCGGTTCGGTGGCACGACCGATTTACTAGCCTAGAAATTTGTCTTTGGCGTAACAGAGCGGGTCTAGTTTGCAATCTGGGCAGCGTGGTTTTCTGGCTATGCATAGGGTCCGGCCGTGGAAGATTAGCTGGAGGGGGAAGTCGATCCATTTTTCCTGAGGGATGATTTTCATGAGGTCCTGCTCGATCTTCACCGGGTTCGATTGCTTGGTTAGATCCAGACGGCGCGAGAGGCGCTGGACGTGGGTGTCCACTACGATTCCAGCCGGGATGTGATAGTAGCCGCCTAGGACCACGTTGGCTGTTTTTCGGGCTGCGCCGGGGACGGTGAGCAGCTCTTGCATGGTCTTGGGAACCTGGCCGCCGAAATCGGCCAGGATCTTGCGCGCGGCGCCGATCAAAGATTTCGATTTGTTGTTGAAAAAACCTGTGGAGCGGATGTCCTGGCCCAATTCCGCCTGATTGGCGTTGGCAAAGTCGGTGATGGTTGGATACTTCTTGAAGAGTCCTGGGGTCACTTCATTGACGCGCTTGTCGGTGCATTGCGCCGATAGAATGGTGGCAACTAACAGCTCCCACGCGTTGCGATGGAGGAGGGGGATCTTCGGGTTCGGATACATCTCATCCAGCAGCTTGATGATCCTGGCCACTCGGTCCGCGCGCTGGCTGGAAGTCTTGGGGCGGGGAACCAACTTGGGCGGCGTGGCCTTTTTTGCAACACTTTTTGTCAGACTGGGATTATCTCTTCTCGCCAAAATCTCCTGTTGTGCCTCGCCGCTATCATCGCATTTGGCGGATGCCTGTGGGGCTCGTTCCATTTTGACGATTACTCGCTGCTGGCCGGAGAACTCTGGCGACCGCTTGATATAAGGCCGCTTACCTACCTGACATTCTGGATGAACCACTGGGTGGGTGGTGAAAATCCGGTTGGCTACCATGTGGTGAACGTGGCTCTGCATTTGATCGCGGTCCTGCTGTTGTGGGATGCGCTGGGGGCAGTACTGCCGCCATCCGCTCGACTGATCGCCACTGCGATCTTCGCGGTGCATCCGTTTCAGGCTGAAGCGGTGAACTACATTTTCGCGCGGAGCACATTGTTGGCTACTGTCCTGTGCCTCGCAGCGCTTCGAAGCTGGACGCGTGGGCGACAGTGGTGGGCCGTGGCATGGTTTGCGGCGGCGTTGCTGGCCAAGGAAGAGTGCGTCGCGTTTCCCGTTTTCTTGCTGGTGCTTGCATGGCCGCTGTCGAAGAAATCGAAAGAACTGCGGCCGATCGCGGCCATGTTTGCGCTTTCGTTGGCGGCTGGCCTGCGAGTGCTGCTCGCGGTCCAAACTACCGCTGGTTCAGGAGCTGGTGCTCAGGCTGCGGTGAGTTGGAAATCCTATTTGCTGATACAAGGCGAGGTAATTCTGCGCTATTTCCGGATGCTGGTGCTTCCGTGGGGATTCACGGTGGATGCGGACTTTCCGGAACTTGCCGTCTGGTTGGGCGCGCTGGCTTGGCTGGTAGTTCTCGGCTTGGCCATCTTTGCATGGTGCTCACGAAATCGATCGCGAGCTGGGATTTGGTTCGTCGGTGGTCTGATTTTGTTGCTTCCTAGTTCGTCGATTTTTCCCGCCAACGATTTGGCAGGGGATTATCGAATGTACTTGCCGATTATCGGATTCGCGGCCTCCATCGGTATCCTGCTACAGCGAGTGCGGATGGTATACCTTGCGCCTGTGTTCCTTGTGCTGGTATTTCTCAGTTTCGTTCGCACGGCCACTTGGCGGACGGAGGAATCTTTGTGGGCGGATGCGGTTCGAAAGGCGCCAGAGAAAATACGACCGAAAATCCAGCTTGCGCGGGCGGTGGGGCCGGCGCGTGCGCTCGAGCTTCTGGAACAAGCCAAGAAGATTGCGCCGGATGATCCGCAAATTCCGTCTGAAGAAGGACGAGTCTATTTAAGCGTGGGAAATCCGGGGCAGGCGCTGGTGGAGTTTGGCCGGGCGCTGGCGCTTAATCCACGGAGCGCGGATGCATTGAACAATCGCGGCGCGGCATTGCTGGCGCTCAATCAAAAAGATGCGGCGGTGCAGGATTTCGAACGCGCTCTGGCGCTGGATCCGTGCCAGTTCAACGCCCGGTCAAATCTGCGGCACCTGGGAGTTGCTCTACCGCTAGCGCCGCAATGCAAGTTCACCGCGGAGCAAAAGACAGCGCTGGAAGGCGTGGGGCGGTGAGAAGGCACCGGCTCCCTTAGAATCCGTGAAAAAATCGGAATGAGCGCGGGGTTGGCAGACGAAAGCTTTGCCCCACTTCACACACAAGGATTTGCGAATGAGTAATGCAGGCGCTTTCGCCTGCGAACGGATTTTTTCACCGACTCCCTTACGGTCGCGGTTCGGTCACATTCTTAGCGCGTCTACTGGGTTTGCGGACGCGGCTTTTGCTGCTGGACGCCAGCACCCTAGCACGGCGGCTAGGGCGATCACCGGGATTGCGATCGTGTAGCTAATTGGATCGACTGCGGAGATTCCGTAGATTAGACTTTCGAGGGCACGGGAGACGAAGAGTGCGCCTACCGCTCCCAGCAATATCCCGACGCTGGTCAACACCAGGCCTTCGCGCATTACCAGGCGCAAGACATCGGACGAGGTCGCGCCTAGCGCCATGCGCACTCCCATCTCGTGCATGCGGCGGGAAACTGAGTAGGAAATTACTCCGTAGATTCCGATGGCCGCGAGCAACAGGGCCAAGGCTGCGAATATGCCCGCTAGCACCGCTGTAAAGCGCACCGGAGCTGATGCCTGCTTTACATAAGTTGTCATGGGGCGAACTTTTGAGAGCGCTAGATCTTTGTCGCGCTGGCGTAGCTCCAGGCGGATGGTCGCCGCAAGGGCCGCTGGGTCCATGCGGGTTCGAACGGCGAAACTCAGGTGTTCGCGCGGAGTCTGCGGGAACGGGATGTAGACTTCCGGGCGCAGGCGCTTCGATAGCGAATGGTTGTGAACATGTTCCACCACGCCGACAACTTCAGACCACACCGGGATGATGCCGCGCATCGTGAAGTGTTCGGTTTCAATTTTCTTACCGACCGCGCTTTGGCCGGGCCACGCGGAGCGGGCCAGCATGTCATCGACTAACACGACTTGCTTGCCTTCCGAGCGATCGCGATCGTCGAACAAACGGCCTTCCAAAACCCGCGTGCCCATGGCGCGCAAATATCCGGGCGTGATGGCGCGATAATCCGCAAGCAGCGTGGCGGCTTCGTTTTCCGAGAGTCCCTCGGGCCGGTAGGGACTGTACCAGTTCGAATATTCGCCGAGTGGAAGATGCGAAACGCCGCCTACTGCGTCGACTCCCGGAAGCGCGGCCAGCGTGGCTTCCCAATCTCTAACGAAGCTGATTCTCTCGGGCCAATCGAATTTGTTGAGGTCTAGCTCGAACGTGAGCAGCCGTTGCGCGTCGAAACCAGGGTACACCCGCTCAATTTTCGTTAGAGTTCGGATCATCAGGCCGGCGCCGATGACGAGCACGAATCCGAGCGTGATTTCACCGACGATCAGCAGGGCGCTCACGGTCCGGCGCGCCGGAGTTTGAGAAGAGCGGCCGGCCTCGCGCAGAGTTCCGATGAGATCGGATTTCGTGGATTCGAAACTAGGTGCCAGGCCGAACAGGAGCGCGGAGGCGAGAGAAACTGCCGCGACGAATGCCAGTACCGGCAGATTTAGTTCGACGTGCGGCATGCGGGCCAGATAATCCGGACGAATGCTGAGCAGGCCGCGAAGGCCGGCCCATCCGAAAGCCAAGCCCACTGCGCCAGCGACGGCGCATAGCAGCAGGCCTTCGATGAGCAGTTGGCGCACAATCCGCGATCGTGAAGCGCCCAGGGCCAAGCGCACGGCGATCTCTTGGCGGCGGCTGCTGGCGCGAGCCAGCAGAAGATTTGCGATGTTGACGCAGCAGATCAATAGGACGAAGGCGGAGCCGGAGAACAGAGCAATCAGAGGCGTTCGCAGGTCGCGAACAACGTCGCGCTGCATGGGCGCTACTTCCATCTTCAGGTTCTCGGCCGCGAGGTCGGTGTAGAGGCCGCGTATCTGGGCTGCCACCTGATCCATGTCGGACTGGGCCTGGGGAGCGCTCACGCCCGGTTTCCAGCGCGCCAGCACACGGAGAAAGTAGAGAGTGCGCGGGCGCTTGGAGAGATCGTCCTCAAAGGGGATGAACACACCCAGGTCCGGGGGAACGTTGGAGTCCTGCGGGAAGTGTAGTTGAAAGTCTGGCGGCATCACGCCGATCACGGTGGCGCTTTCGCCCAGGAACGCTACGCCTTTCCCTACGATAGATGGATCGCCGCCGAAGCGGCGCTGCCAGAGACCATGGGTGAGAACAATGGCGGGTGGGCCGTTGAATTGTTCGTCCTTTCGGAACACGCGGCCGAGGGCCGGTGGCACTCCCAGCATCTGCAAGAAGTTGGTGGTGACGAACGCGACTTTCACTTGCTCCGGGTTGGTCTCGCCGGTGAATGTGCCGGAGCCGACCCAAATAGCGGCGATATCCCGCGCCAGGCGGCTGCGATGCTGAATTTCGTTCAGAGCCGGTCCGGATGTTGGTGCGCGGGATGAGGCGGATTTGAAGCTGGACCAGATGAAGGCCAGTTGTTCCGGGTGATCGTAAGGAAGCGGGCGGAGCAAAACCGCGTGGACGACGCTGAAGATGGCGGTGTTCACGCCGATGCCGAGGGCGAGCGTCAAGATGGCGATCACGGTGAATCCGGGGCTTTTGCGAAGAGCGCGCGCGGCGTAGCGAATGTCCTGCAGGCAAGATTCGATGGTGGTTCGCATGGTTACCTCCTTGACGTCGATATTCAGGTGTTCCAACTCGGGGATCTCCAGGCGCGCCGCTTGGAGCGCGTCCTCTGCGGATAGGCCGCGTTCGATGTAGCGGTCCACTAAGATTGCCCGGCATGCTTCCAGCTCGGCGTCGATTTCGTATTGTCTGGGCCGTCTGCGAAACCACGACACTTGTTAAGACTCCGCTTCGAGCAGCCGGTTGACGGCGCTGAAGGCCTTGTTCCATTTGCGCTTTTCTTTGGTGAGTTGCGCGCGGCCGGATGGAGTGAGCGTGTAATACTTCGCCTTGCGGTTATTTTCGGATTCTCCCCAATTGCCTTCGATCCAGCCGTTTTGTTCCAGCCGGTAGAGGGCGGGGAAGAGCGATCCAGGTTTGACGATGAAGACGCCGCGGGTGATCTGCCGGATGCGATCGGAAACGCCGAGGCCGTGCATGGGGGCGAGCGAGAGCGTGCGGAGCACCAGCATGTCGAGGGTCCCTTGCAGGATTTCGGAGGGTTCGGGCATGTTCCTATCGACGGTCTAGACTAGTATAGCTTGGCTCGTATAGAGGGTCAATAGGGAGGTGCGGCACCGACTTCCTTACGGTCGCGGCTCGGTTAGCTATTTACGGACGGGCGGACATGTCGCGGAACTTGGCCGGGGTCAGGCTGGTGTGCGTCTTAAACATCGCGCAGAAGTGGCTCTGATCGGAGAAGCCGCACATCAACGCGATTTCAGAGAGCGGCTCATCGGAATTGGCCAGCAGGTGACAGGCGTGTTCGATGCGGCGCTTGCGGATGAACTCACCGATAGTAGTGTCGTAATGCTTGCGAAATTCGCGCGAGAGGTGCACCGGATGAACACCGCCGATGGCGGCCAGTTCGGCGAGGCTGGGGGCCAACAGGTACGATTCCTCGAGCGCCTCCCGAACGCGCCTTAGCCAGATGGGAGCATGCGAGCCGCATTCGCCGATAGCCCGAGCGCTTTCCGCCAGGATCTCGAGCAACACGCCCTCCATGGCCAGAGGCGCGATGTCATCGGAGGCCAGAAACTCACGATACATCCGGTTCGCGAGCCAGGAGGAAGCTAGTCCGGAGACTTCGCCGGGGCTGGTCAACACCGGCGCATGGTCGCCCAGGCGCTGCAGGGTTAATGCGTCAATTCTTACCAGCAGACAACGCACCGCGCTCTCAAAGTGGTTCTCGTGCAGCTCATCGGGCGGCAAGAAGCGCAAGGCTCCCGCCGAACAGGTGCTTTCCCGCTCTGCGTATTTTTCGCGATAGGAACCCGAAAGCACGAAGCTGAGATACGCATGTGCGTGGCGATGCGGCGATAGGCGCAGCCCCAGTGGATAGACGCATTCGGTCAAAGAGAAGCCGGGGATCTCGCGCTGTTTTAGAACGGTGCCGGAGAGGCCTGTCAGGGGGCCGGAGTAAGGCGGATTCTCGATGGCGACGTTGACGGCGTTCATGAGTTCACTTTCGATATTGGACGCTGAGGCCGGCGAAAAGTTAGCGCGGCGCCCTGCGACTTAGTGACGGTCATATTAATCTCTACGCACGAAGCAAGGTGTTTGTTTGATCGAAAGATTCGCGAACATGCAAAAAAGTTGCATGAAAATTGTAAGGTCCCAGGAACGGACAACGAATCCCACAAACGCACATTACTGGATGGAAATGATTTGGCTGTCTTGCTAACACTCCGCCACGAACGCTCTGCGTCAGCAAGATTGCCGAACTACACCGCCTTTACATTAGATGCAGCACTAAGTTGACATACAGCAGGTTCGACTCAAACTCCACGTCTCTCGACGATGAGGGATGGCGGGCTATGCAGTCAGTTGATACTGAGCGCAATGAGTTCAGGAAAACAAAGGGGATAGAGTCTTGATTCGGAGCATTTCCCGCCATGCCGGTTCCGGCACTGTGTTCCTTCTCCTGCCAGCGTTAGTGTTGGGAGCGGAGCTAAGTGAATGGAATCAACAAAAGGAGGCTGGGCGAAAAGCGTACCAGAATGGCTACTATAGCGAGGCGGAAAGGCTGGGCCGCGAGGCGCTGGGGATGGCTGAGCGCGACTATGCGGCGGACAGTTCCGAAGTGGCGGGAAGCTTGAATGATCTGGCGGTAACGGAAACCGCACTCGGGAAATACGCGGACGCCGAAGGTCATTACCGCAAGGCGCTGGAAATCTGGGAAAAGACTCCAGGCCAGGAGGCGGCCGAGGCCAGGATTCTCAGCAACCTCAGCATCCTGCTGACATCCCGGGCGCAGTATGCGGAGGCGGAAATGCTGGCGCTCCGATCGCTTGAGGTCCAAAGGCGCGTAATGGGGCCAGATCACCCGGAGGCGGCACAGGAGCTGAACAATCTCGGACAGTTGTACGCGGCGGAAGGCCGCTACACCGAAGCTGAAACTTTTCTTCGGCGCGCTGCCGCGATACGCGAAAAATCATTGGGCGAGAATGACCCGGAGACCGCCATGACGCTGACCGCTTTGGGACAAGTGTACGTGCGTCTCGGCAAAGGCGAACTTGCGATGCAGTTGCTCGATCGCGCATTGCATATCACCCAGAAGTCCCTGTCATCGCGGCATCCGCGGGTAGCGGGCATCCTTAACAGTATTTCCAACGCCTATTGCGCGCAGGGTAAGTACAAAGATGCAGAAAAGGCTCTGCGTCAAGCTGTAGGAATATGGGAGCAGGCGCTGGGGCCGAATCATCCGGACTTGGCCTCCGGCCTTTCGAACCTCGCTGCCGTTAGTTTCTCGCGGCACAATTATAAGCTGGCCGAACGGTATGAGAGGCGGGCTTTGGAGATAAACCGAACTTATTTCGGATCGGAGCATCCGGCGGTTGCCATCGGGCTGGACAATCTCGGCGCTGCGCTGTTTGCGCAACACAACTACCTGGAGGCGGAGACACTTTTCAATCAAGCAGTAACGATCTCGGAAAAATCGCACGGGGGGAAGCATCCCGACACCGCCGACGCCCTGTCGAATCTCGCCGAACTGTATGTAGCCGAGAGCCGCTATCGGGAAGCGGCCGCCGCCCTCAAACGCTCCATCGATATTCGCGAAGCAGTGTTTGGAAGTGATAGCAAGTGGTTGATCGGGGGTCTGGAAGCGTATTCACGTTTGATGAGGAAGATGCGGGAGTATGCCGAAGCGGAGAAGGCGGACGTGCGCGCGCTGGGAATCCAAGTGCGCAATTCGTTGCATCCGTAAAACTGTTGCCCGGTTATTCGGTTGTTCGGTTATTCGGTTGCGAAGAGCACCGACTCCCTCAGAACCCGTGAAAAAATCGGTTCACAGGCGAAAGCGCCTGCGTAATCGGAAATCCTTGTGCGTCAATGTGGGGCAGCTTTCGTCTGCCAACCCAGTGCTCATACCGATTTTTTCGCGGGCTCTCACGGTCGCGGCTCAGAAAGAGAGAGTTTTACCGAGCCGCGACCGTTAGGGAGTTGGTGCCTTGGACCGATTTTTCACGGCTTCTTACGGTCGCGGTTGGCGGCAGTTCGGCTACTTGAATTCGGGGCTGCTGGCGTTGGCTGGCTCGGCGGACCAATTCTGGTGGATGGTCATGCTTTGATCCACAAAAAAAGTCCGGCGGCCGGTGCTGTTGTATGCTTTCGGATTCGCATTCAGTGTGTAACCCTGCGGTGTCGCGGCAAGCGTGAAGGTGAAGCCGTCCTTATCCCCCGTTGCCAGGCTGCCGGGAATCAAGTCGGCGGCTTGTGGCCCCGGGCCTCCACTGGCAGGCGGGCCAAGCTCGGCTAACGTGGTGGCGTATCGGCCGAACTGGGAATAATACTGGGTCTGCATGCTGGTGATGGTCTGGAGCTCACGCAGCACCGCCATCTCATTGGCGTTCATCTTGGCGCTGCCCAGTTTGGGAACAGCAATCGCAAGAATGATCAGGATGATCGCGATGACGATCAAAAGTTCGATGAGCGAAAAGCCGCGCGAGCCGCGCCGACGGAGACAGGACTGCCGCATGACATTAATTATGACGGAAAACGGCCTCCACGCGTGGAGGCCGTTTCCGCGTTTCTGGTTTCTGGTTACTGGTTTCTGGTTGCTGGTGGGTCTGAGATGATTACAGCGGGGACGTTTTGATCCCGGGCTAGTTTATTGAAGGCGGCTAAGTCGCTTCCAGTCAACTTCTTAAGGGTTTCAAGTTGCGCGTTTACTTGACTGGCCAAATCTTCGAAAACTTGCGAGGATTGCAGCGTTGGGCCGTTGTCGGAACTCTCCACTACGCCTTCCAGGGCCGCCAGCTTATTGTTCAATTTGATTGGGAAGTTCAGCGGATCTTCGTTGGCGCGGTTCTTGGTCTGGTACAGAGCTTCCTCTACAGCGGTCAGGCTCTTCGAAAGCGCCTTGGCGGCATCAGCTACCTTCTTATCTTTCACGCGTTCGGCGTACTCGTCCAGCTGCTTGCGGATGTCTCGTATGCGGATCACAGCATCGTTCGACTGGCTCAGCTTGTTGTGTATCTGGAGCGCGACTTCCAGTTGGCGCGCGTATGCTTCGGGAGTGGTGGAGAGGCGCGGGTCCTTCTTTACGACGAAGTTTTGTGTTTCGGATTTTCCATTCGCGGTCAAGCGCACTTTATAATTTCCCGGAACGATCACAGGTCCACGAATGTTTCCGGCCCACATGATCAGGCCCGGGAACGTAGTGGCATCCGGATAGCGCAGATCCCAGACGAAGCGGTTGAGGCCGGCCTCGGTGGGCACCCGATCGGCATCCGGGCGGCGTGGCGGGAACTCCTCATCTTCTTCGCCTTCCGCCGCAGGTTTCTTGGCAGGCGGTTTACTCGAAAACTTGTGAATCGCGTGGCCGGCATCATCCAGGAACTCGAGCGTGACTTCGTCCTTGGGTTTTTCTTTGAGCGAATAGTAGACTACAGCACCAGACGGGGGATTCTGGCCTTGCGATCCACCGGGCGGCATGCGGAATCCGCCGCGCAGAGAGCGATATGTCTCCTTGGGCTGGAACAGCTTCATGTCTTCGGTGGGCAGGCCGGCGGCAAGCTGGTAGAGCAGCGGGAGATCGTCAAAGATCCAAAAGGCGCGGCCCTGCGTGGCCACTACGAGTTCCTTCTCGCGCTTTTGAAATGCGAGATCCGTGATCGGGACAACGGGGAGGTTGAGCTGGAAGGATTGCCAGTTGTCGCCGCCGTTGAATGAAACGTACATGCCGGTTTCGGTTCCCGCCACCAGCAGATTGCGATGATTCGGGTCTTCACGAATTACGCGCGTGAAAGCGCGCGATGGAATGCCGCGGGAGATGGCGGTCCAAGTCTTGCCGTAATCGGTGGTCTTATAGAGATACGGCTGAAAATCATCCAACTGGTATTTTGTTCCGGCGAAGTATGCCGTGCCCGGATCGAAGGGCGAGGCTTCAATGGTATTTATTTGCATCCATTCCGGCAGGCCTTTGGGAGTGACATTCTCCCAGTGCTTGCCGCCATCTTGAGTCACGTATACCAGTCCATCATCGGAGCCGGTCCAGATCAGCCCGGGTTTCACGGGCGATTCCGCCATGGTGAAAATGATGTCGTAATACTCGATGCTGGTGTTGTCCTTGGTGATGGGTCCGCCGGAGGGGCCTTGCTTGGATTTATCGTTGCGAGTGAGGTCGCCCGAGATCACTTCCCAACTGGTGCCGCCGTTCGATGTCTTGAAGACATGGTCGCCCGCGCAATAGAGCGTGTTCGGATCGTTGGGGGAAAAGACAATGGGATAGGTCCATTGGAAGCGGTATTTCATGGCCTCTGCGCCTGAGCCCATGGGATTGTCGGGCCAGACGGTGATATCGCGAAGCTGGCCGGTCCGATGGTCGTAGCGGGTGAGCAAGCCGTCGTAGGAGCCGGCATAAACGATCTCGGAATCCTTAGGATCGGGCGCCAGCCAGCCGCTTTCGCCTCCGCCGACGTCGTACCAATCGCGGACGCCGATGCTGCCGTCGTCGCTGCGAGTAGCGATGCGCACGGTGCTGTTATCCTGCTGCGCGCCATAGGCGTGATACGGAAAATCGTTGTCCAGCGCGACGCGATAGAACTGCGCGGTTGGTTGTTGATCCTGCGGGGTCCAGGTGCGCCCGCCGTTGGTGCTGACATTGGCGCCGCCGTCGTTCGACTCAATCATGCGGTTTGAATCATTCGGGGCGACCCAAAGATAGTGAACGTCGCCATGCGGCGCGCGAATGGCGTTGAAGGTTTTGCCGCCATCGTCAGACCGGTAGAAGCTGGTGTTCACGGCGAAGACCGTCTCCGGCTTTTGCGGATCGGCGAAGATGCGCGAGTAATACCAGGCGCGCTGCCGCAGCTTGCGCTCCTGATTCACGCGAGTCCAAGTTTTGCCTGCGTCGTCGGAACGGAATACGCCGCCGTCTTCGGCTTCCACCAGGGCCCAGACGCGATCGGAGTTCACGGGCGAAACGGTGACGCCGATGCGGCCGAGGATGCCTTTGGGCATGCCGGGATTGCGGCTGAGATCGGTCCAGGTGTCGCCGCCGTCGGTGGATTTAAACAGGCCGCTGTCGGGACCGCCGCTCTCGAGATCCCACGGGACGCGATGCATGTCCCAGAAGGCGGCGTAAATAACATTCGGATTTCCTGGATCGAGAATCAGGTCCACCGCACCGGCCTTCACGCCGCGCGTATAAATTTGTTTCCATGTTTTGCCGCCGTCGGTGGTGCGGAAAACACCGCGCTGCTCGTTCGGTCCCCAGAGATGGCCCATCGCAGCGACGTAGACGATGTCCGGGTTCTTGGGATGCACGCGAACCGCGCCGATGTGCAGCGTATCCTCCAAGCCGACGTTCTTCCAGGTTTTGCCCGCGTCAGTGGATTTATAAACGCCGTCGCCATGCGAGGCATTGCCGCGGATATCTGGCTCACCCATGCCGACATAGATGACGTTGGGGTCGGATTCAGAGACGCCGATGGCGCCGACGGATCCGGTTTTGAATTGTCCATCGGAGATTGGCAGCCAGCTGGAGCCGCCGTCGGTGGTTTTCCAGACTCCGCCGCCGGTGGCCCCGAAGTAATAAACATTAGGCTGGGAGGTGACGCCGGATACCGCGTCCACGCGCCCGCCGCGGAAGGGGCCGATGCTTCGGTACTTGAGCTCCTTGAGAGAATTGAGGTCGGGTTGGGCCAGTAGGATCGAGGCGGAAATGGCGAGAGCAGCTAGGATTTTCATAGACAGGTTCGAATAGTATCATAGCGACGTTGTGGCGCTGGAGCTTTCGCTTGCGAACCGGTTGGGATACATAGCAGGTGTAGTCGGCCCTGCGGTCTCGCAGCGCTTCAAAGGAACTTGCGCAAGACGGAGCGCGACACGGGCGAGTTTCTGGTCCGTTTATCGGTGCGCGCCGCACCCTTTGCGCTTCTAAGGAACTTGCGCAAGACGGAGCGCGGCGCGGGCGAGTTCCTGGACCGTTTTGCGGTGAGCGCCGCACCCTTTGCGCTTCCTTGCGGTCGCGGTTCGGTTTTCAGTGCGAGTGGCTTGAGTTGAAATTCGGTGGCGCGGGCTAAAGCAGGTCTTCTCCACGGAGCGTCTGCTCCAGAGTGATTGCTTTGGAGTTTTCAGTTACGACGAAGCTTTGAAATGCCGTGCTTGTGTTTATCCGAACATTGGGCCAGCGCATCGCCCAAGGTTATGCTTCTACTACGCGCCAGGGAGCGGGCCATCAGCAATACGTCGTTGGGTGAATTTACAGTGGTCCGCATGACGATGACTGTAGCACTTCACGCCTAGAAGCGGAAGCGCAGGACGAAGCGCAGCGATCGGGCGCCGCCGGCCTGAAAAATTGGCGCTAGGCCGCTGCCGGGGCTGCCGGTTCCGAGCATGAGATTGAGCATCGAGTTGGATTGGCCGAAGAGCGGGCTGGCGAGGAACGGGATGGGGTCGGCGAAATTCGGGTGATTCAGTGCGTTGTAGGCTTCCATGCGGAGCTGGAGCGAGCGGTGCTCGGTGACCAGGAAATCGCGCTGGAGGGCGAGATCGAGTTGAGACATGCCAAAACCTGTAAGTGCGTTGCGACCCAAATTGCCCTGTGTGCCGAACGGAGCTGCTAGAAATGCGGCGGGATTGAGACTGCGGCCGCCGGGAGCTGATGGATCGCTGATCCATAGCGGGATGCCTCCAATCAGATTCGGCCGATAGATGTCTTGATAAGTGATGCCTTGGAACTGGTCCGAATCAAACACGTTGATTGGAAATCCGGAGCGTGCACGGAATGTTCCATCCAGCTCCCAATCGCGCAAGAGGACGTTGCGGATGGAGTGCGGAAGTTCGTAAGTGAATCCGGCTGAGAAAGAGTGACGGACATCAAAATCGGAGGAAGCGCGATCTTGAGGGATCGATGAAACGGAGCTGAAGGCGTAGAGACCGGAATCGGTAGAGCTATTGTCGATGGAGTGGGACCAGGCGTAGGAGACTAAACCTTCGAGACCATGGGATAGTCGACGGCGGTATTGTACTTGGAGGGCGTGATAAATGGATAAGCCGTCGTTGGTGGCGATGGCAAGAATCTCGTGCAACGTCGGTTGCTGGCTCACTTCGCGGCGGATCAGGTCACTCCCGGATGAGCCGACATAGCCAACGGACAGAACGTCGTGGTTGCTGAGGGCACGCTCCACGGAGATGTTCCACTGTTTAACTGTTGGGAGGCGAAGCTGCGGCGTGAAGCCGAAGTTTAGGCTTGTATTGACGACACCGGAGCTCGACGAGAATGCAGCAACAGCTAGCGGGCCACCGCTGACGAGGTCGCCCGCCAAGCTAAGGCTGGAGTCATAATACACACCGAGCCCGGCGCGGATAACCGTCTGTCCTCCTGGCGTGGGCTGAAAAGCAATGCCAACCCGAGGCGCAACGTCGAGGTTGGTTCTTTGCCAAAGAGACTGCCTGGCGCCGGCGACCGCTTGAGTTGCTATGTCGAAAAAGCTAGCGGTGGTGCCATGGCCGGGCGTAGGTGGTGGACTAATCTCCCAGCGGAGCCCGTAAGTCGCTGTCAGGCGCCGGGAAACTCGCCAGGTATCTTCGATGAATAGGGAAGCTTCTCGCAAGATGGCTGAGGCAAACTGCGGGGAGGTTGCACAGGGGAGTTGTTGCGTGCCGCAACTACTAAAGAAATTGTTGCTGCCGCCACTGAGATCTTGCACCGTATCAACGAACGCATAGATGTTTCCTGTTGCGTCCGTCCGAGCCGGTGCGAGTCGCCGGTAGTCCGCGCCGAACCGGATGGCATGATTTCCAAGATTCCAATTCGCGGCCGGAGTCACTTGGAACTGGGTTTGCGTTCGTTCTCCCTCAGAGCCTGTAACCACTTGTCCAACGCCGGCAATTGATAGCCGGACCAGGTAATTGCAAATGCCTTCTTCGTGCAAGAAAAAGAATGTAGTGGGCTGCAGATCGCAAGAGCCAGCATTTGATCCTGGTTGATTCCAAACCGACGTCGCTGTCGCGAGTGAGTAGTTCAGGCGCAGATCCACGAACAAGTTCGGTTTTGCTCGCACGTCGAAACCAACTGTGATTGCTCTGGAGCCCAGATCCAGCGTGTCAACGGGCGAGGTGCCGAATTGGGAGGAGGACGGCGCTTCATTGTAGCGGACGAATCCGGTGAGCCAGGAAGTAAACGTATGATCCAGGCGCACAGCGCCTGCGTCCAGGCGCGAGGGGCGGCTGGTGCGTCCGGTCCATAACGCTAAGCCGTTGCCCAGATCCGGTCCGTTGGGAACTGGGAAGAGGCTCAACAGAGGATTGGCCCACGAAAAGGAGGTTGTTCGCACTGCCAGGTTTGGCACCGGTTGCACCCAGATGAAGGGTTGTTGCAGGCGCATGCCTTCATAGGAAATGAAAAAGAAAGTGTGATTGCGCCACAGTGGACCACCCAACCCACCTGAATAGTCTTGCAGGCGTAGCGGCGCGCGCGTGTCGCCATGCCGGTTCGCAAACCAATCGTTCGCATCCAGTACCTCATTGCGCAAACCGTACAGCAGCGATCCGTGAAACTCATTTGAACCCGAGCGGCTGGTGAGCGAGACTTGCGCGCCCGGCATTCTTCCGAACTGCGGCGTGGACGTTGAGGTTTGGACACGCATTTCTTGCAGCGCATCCGGAGTCAACAGGCTGTCCAGGCTTCCGAAAGCGGTCATGCCCGGCAGCGCTCCACCCGTGGCTTCGGCGGGCGACCCTCCGCCGCTGACGCCCGTATTCGCGCTCGCGCCATCTACGGTGAAATAGTGCGTGTTGGGACGCTGGCCATCCACGGTGAACTGGCCGGCTTCGCCGCGCGTGGCCGGAGTCACCACCGCGCCTGGAACCAGGCCGATCAATCCCAGCAGGCCCGATCCATCCAAAGGAAGATGCTCCACCTCATCGCGGCCTACCACAGTTTCAACCGAGGCTTGCTCCGTGTTGAACAATGGCGCGGAGCCTTCCACCGTGATGGTCTCTTGAACGCTGCCGATCACCAGTTTGAAATCCGCCCGCGTCGGCTGCGAGTCCGTTAATTTCAGGCCGAAGCGGATCATGGTGCGAAAGCCGGGCTTGCGAACTGTAATTTTGTAACTGCCGGGTTGGAGCGAAGACACTACGTAGCTGCCGTCAGGTTGTGAGGTTGCCACGCGCCGCAATCCGGTGTCCTCGTTGACCACGGTAACTAGCGCGCCGGGGACAGACGCTAGCGAAGCATCCAGAATCACGCCAGCAAGGTGGCTATAGGACTGGGCACTGCTCGAACGGGCCAGAATAACCAGTAGATTAACCAAGAACAAAAAAAACAAGGCCAAGGCACGGCCAAAATTCACTTATCTCTCCGTTTTTGCTAAGAGATGATCGTACGCTTCTACCTTAGCGCGTAAATCGGTCACAGCGGACAGCAGTTGAGCGGGGAGTTCGGTATTCGCGGAATCATCCGGCGCGGCCGCGCCGAAGACCACTGCTAACAGTTTCTCCACTCGGCGGGCCGATTGGAAGAGATCCTCGGTGGCGGGCTGCCACGCGTTCGAAGAGAGTGCGGGCTCCCGCGAGGCGCGCGACGATCCTCCTACGGATTTGAGGGCCGGCTTCAGCGTACGTTCGAGTTCGACCGTCTGTTGCCGAAGCGCCGCTGTATGCTCCTGCTGCAGGCGGCGAAGAGTTGCCAGATCCTGAGGACTGAGCTGCGCTTCCACGGAAACCGGGAAGCGTTCCATCAGCCGGCGCAATGCGTAGGCCCGGGACATCAGTGGCTCACTCATGTCCAAAACGTGCGCTGCGAGTTCATCGTAACGGGTGCGGCCACCCATCTGTTCAGCGATCCGGGATTGCAGTTGCCGGAGATCCCCGCCGGCTGGATTTTCCGGCGCGACGGTTTGCGGGGCAACAGCGGCAGGTGCGGATTCGCTAAAGCGAACCGCCACGTTCGGCAGGGATGCGACCGCCTTTTGAATTTCTGCCTGGCGTTCGGGCGCAATTCCAATACCGGATACCACGATATTGTGATCGTTGCGCGAAACCTCTACTGGATCGCCCAGATCCGCGCCTACTTCGTGCAGGGCGGTTAGCACTTGTAACTCATCGCCAATGGTTGGTGCGGGCAGCAGGGGTGCGGCGTTATTTGAGGGTGCGGCTTCCACGGGCATTGCAGTTCGCGTCTCGGGAATGGCAGGAGTGGCCGATGCAACCGGGCTGGCCTCTTCGGGTAGGGCCGTGATCTCCACCCAATCCGAATTCCGGAATTCGAAGCGGCCCTCGATCGGCTGTAGATCCTGAGATCGAAGCTGCAAGCTAGCGTCCAAGAGATCTCCTGACTCGGTGTCCGTGCGGATGCGGTAGGAATCCCGGTCTTCCTGCACCTGGTCCCGTTTCGCGGTAAGCTGATCGCGCCAAGCCGAATACGATCGAGCGCTCAGCGGATCATCCCAATTGTAGTGGGCTTCCTGGAACAGAGTCTTGAGTGAATTTAGCGTCTCCCGATCTTGGGCGTTCGAGGCAAGCGCTTGCTCGGAGCCGGCCCGGCGCGTAAAGCTACTCACTTTTGTACGAATCCGCAGCAGATGGGGCGTAGCGGGTCGAGAATCCGAAGCGAGGATGGCTTTATGCAGCAACTCGGCCGCCTGTACCGACGGTGTTACGCGATACCGGTAGAACAAGCCCCAGGCCAACATCAAAGCCACGGCCACCGGAACCCATTTCTTGGGATTGTGCACGGGCCAGGCCAGCGCCTGCTTCAGACGGTCAGCGAAAGTGGGAGCCGGCAGAGTGGCATCGATTTCGGCGAACGAGCGATAGATATCTGTCCACGGCTCGGGCGGGGCTGGCAGGTGGCGCTGCAGAACGGCAGTGCGGTAGCGCACGCAGGCGCCCACGGTCTTTTCAATCTCTTCGACGTTGGTGCGGCATTGCCAGCAGGCTTTGAGATGCGAATGCACCTGGCCGGTATTGCGGCCCGGCAATTCTCCATCGGAATACCGCAGCAACTGTTCTTCACTTGGGTGGGGCATTCGGGGCCTCCTCATAGTTCACCCTTCTTTGACTTCAATCTGGCGATGGCGCGTCTCAGAAACTCGCCCACCGCGGAAGCGCTGATACCCAGCGCGGAGCCTATTTCGGGATATCGCAAGCCCTCCAGACGGAGCAAAAGGCAGCGGCGCTGCTGCTCCGAGAGACCTTGAACGGCTTGGTGGAAAAGAATGTTATGCTCCCTTTCGAGCAAGCTTTGTTCGGGATTCAATTCAGTGCTTCGGAGCTTCAATTCCAGCTCGGCGTCAAAAGGAGCCTGAGTGCTTTGTTTGGCGCGGATCTTCAATCCGAGATTATGCGCCACTCGGAAGATCCAGCCCCGGGGATTCTGGATGTCCTCGCCTTTTTTGAGGGTGACATACAACCGCAGGAACACTTCCTGAGCGGCTTCCTGAGCTTGGGGGGGATGCAGTCCGAGGCTGAGCAGGTAGCGATAAACGTCGTCGCGCGATTCCTGAAACAACTGGGCCACTTGGTCCTGCAGGCTCATGGCCGCGCGTTCCCGCCCGGCTAGGCCCGTAAGCTCTTTTCCAAGTGAATAAGACGACAACGCAGCAGTTTCCCCTAAATCCGGCCGCCTTTCCCCTCGTCATCGCCAGGTCTGAGTCGGAGATCCCAGCCCGGCAAAAGGTGGAAAGGCAACCGGTAAAGATACAACTATCTGATCAAAGACCCCCTGGCATCCCGCTTGAACTACAGGCTTTGAAAAAAAATTGCGCTTTGTCACCTAGAGTGTAGTTGAATTCCACCTCGGGAGGGTCTTTGAGACAAGTTGCCTCGATTGGTTCACATATGAGCAGGTCGGTGTGCGTCACCATTGTCACGTATAACACCCGGCAATATATAGAGCCTTGTCTCGAGTCCATATTGCAGCAGCGTTACTCACCGCTCGAAGTGGTGGTTGTGGACAACGCGTCCATGGACGGCACGCGGGGAATACTGGCGCGGTACGAGAATCGGATTCGGGTTTTCTACAACAACAGCAACGTAGGGTTTGCGGCGGCGCAGAATCAAGCGCTAGCACGCGCCTCGAGCGACTGGGTGTTGGTGCTGAATCCGGATGTCATTCTATCGCAAGGGTTTATCGAGCGTCTGATGGCGGGCGCCCAGGTGGACTCTCGGGTGGGAACCATATGCGGCCGTTTGCTCGCGATCGGGCCCGATTTTAAAACTCCTCAGAAACCGCTCATTGACTCGGCTGGGCTGTATTTTACGCCCGCCATGCGGCATTTCGATCGCGGCTGGCACGAGCCCGATGATGGGAGATTCCGCGAACTGGAATACGTATTCGGAGCCAGCGCCGCCGCAGCTCTCTATCGTCGCGAGATGATCGCGGATATTTCCGATGGCACGAATTTCTTCGATCCTGATTTCTTCGCCTATCGCGAGGATGCGGACGTTGCGTGGAGAGCGCAGTTGTTGGGATGGCGCTGTCTCTACGTCCCTGGCGCAGTCGGCTATCACGTGCGCACCGTGAACCCGGCGAATCGCCATGCCGTACCCGCCGTCCTCAACATGCATTCCGTGAAAAACCGGTTCCTGATGCGCATCAAGAATATGACATCCGGCTTGTACCGGAAATTCTGGATGCCTACTACTGGCCGCGATCTTCTGGTGATCGGCGGGTGCCTGCTCACGGAGCCGAAATCGTTGCCCGCATTTTGGCACATCGCCCGATGCTTTCGCCGTTCGCTGGCCTGGCGCCGCAAAATTATGAGCCGCCGGCAGGTGACCGATGAAAGCCTGGCCCATTGGTTTAGTTCTCAACCGTCTGCACAGCCCGTCGACAAGGTCGCACTGGAAGTGGGTGCGACAGTCTCCTTGTGTAACAGGTAGTGGCCCCGAGCCCGGCGCCACTACCTGTATTTTCAAGCCTAAAAGCACCGACTCCGTTGAAAATCCCGC
>DASYNU010000100.1:0-22104 GCA_036008345.1 Bryobacteraceae bacterium | reverse complement strand
CGCCAACTCCGCCTGTTTGTTCTCCAGGACTTCTTTGAATTTGTTTAACTCGGTCTTCGTCATAGGTTTAACTCACTTTCTTGTTTTGTTGTCTTGATGGTTCACCACGATTAGACGTACGATCCTCCAGAAAGGTTCAAGAGGTTGCAAAAGATGACTAAACCGTAATGTATTCTACGGCTTAACAGCCGATGGACCTCTCCATCGCCCGCAGCGAACCACCGTTTCGTTCCTAAGATCATACCACAACCGCTGAGCAATTCAAGTGCCAGCATTTTTCGGCCTACCATCTGGGCCCATCCAGGACACTATACCGACGTGTCATTTGATTCATATCGACTTCACCGCTCAAAAGTTTATGGCACTTCGGTTTGAAAACTCGAGATTCCGCGCTTCAACTCGAGGACGCAACCAGATTACCTTCTGGTCATGCAATTTGTTCCGGGATGCCTGTGACTGCACGCAAACGAGTGCCCGAGCCCGCGATTTTTTCTCTGATATTTTGGGATGCTAGTTGCTTTGCGGCGGCTTCTTGTGAGCTTGCTTGCGTTCCTGGTGCATGCTGTTGAGCAACTGTTCTAATTGCTGCTCGGGGATGGCGAGCGACAGGGTCATGATGTTGCCGCTGGTTTTGAGATCCATGCTGTCGAGCAGGGTGGACACCTGACCGGCTACTTTGTTGTTCTCGCTGTTTAGCTGGATCAATCCGGCCAGGAAACGGAAGACATCCGCCAGCGCCAGGGCGTCTTTATCCGAACGCGTGACTGCTTCGCCCGAGATTGTTACTGTGTCGCCGAAGCGAATGCCGCCGCTGGCCTGGTGGATAGCGGCCAGCAGATCGCCTTTCATAGCGCCGCTGAGATTCGGGTTGGGCATGGCGCCGGCGAACTCGGAGATGGGCACGGTGGTGACAAACCAGAAGTCGTTCTTGGCACTGAGATCGCGCACTTTGCCTAGCAGGTCGCCGGTGGGGGCCGCACCACTCTGCTTACGTTGGATGGCGGCCTTGACGGAAGCCAGGTCGCCCATGACGGCGCTGGCAGAGTCGAAAAAGGCAATTCCACTCTCGACGTCCGGCTTCGGTTCCTGTGTCTTGGCTTCCTCCGAATATGTCAAAATGCCCACTCCCTGGAAATCGGTGATAACGCCGCCATTGGCCTTGGCTGCCGTGGTGATTTGCGGGAGATTGAAGGCTCCGCGCGCTGCAACCAGCCAGCGGCTTTGTGGGGTGGATTGCTCCCAATTGGACGCCATCAGGATTTCGGTGACATCGCGCCGGGGATCGAAGCCGGTCTGCGCGATAAACTTCTTGAAGCCCGCGTCTTCTATCTGCATGTGAGAGAGCACATACTGGCCGAACAGCGAGTTCTTGGTCTCGCGCACCTGCAGCCCGGCGATGACTTTGGCATCCGGCATCACGAGGCGCAGCAGGCCTGGATCGACGGCTGCGAACGCCGTGACCTGGAGCGCGAGAACCAGCGTGGCGAAATTGCGGAGCTTAGTCATGAAACACCTCTGGGGACACTACGAGCGTAGCATGCTGGAAGTTCCAACCCAGGCACCGTCTCCCTCACGGTCGCGGTTCGGTAACGCATTCTTTCCGAACCTGCGAGCGTAAGCGACCGGTGTTTTTTTCTTATACCGGGACTTGTTCGACTATTTCGATTCCGTAGGCGTCTAGCCCGACTACTTTGCGCGGATGGTTGGTTAGCAGGCGGATGGTGTGCAATCCGAGGTCGGAGAGAATCTGAGCGCCCAAGCCGCTTTCGTATTGGAGCTGCTTCTGGCCGTCCGGAGTGCCCAAAACGGAGTGATCGCGGATCCCCGGGCGATTCTGATGTAGATACACCAGGACGCCCGCGCCAGCTTCGGTGATGCGCCGCAGGGAATTGCGTATTACCTGGTGGCATTGGCATTCCACAGATCCGAAAACATCGCCATAAGTGCAGCGCGAGTGCATGCGGACTAGCACGTTTTCCTGTCCCGCTATCTCGCCGTGGATCAACGCCAGATGCATGTCTGGAAGAATATCGCTGGAGTAAACGATGGTCTTGAAGTCGCCGAATTCAGTGCGCAAGCAACCTTCGGATTGGCGGCGCACGAAGCGTTCGTTCTGCAAGCGATGGCGGATGAGATCGGCGACCGAGATCATCTTCAGGTTGTGGCGCTCGCAGAATTCGCGCAATTGGGGGACGCGGGCCATGGTGCCATCGTCGTTCATGATTTCGCAGATGACGCCGCCGGGGCGCAGGCCGGCCAGGCGGGCCAGGTCGACTACGGCTTCGGTTTGCCCGGCGCGCACCAGTACGCCGCCTTCGCGCGCACGGAGCGGGAAAACGTGACCGGGGCGGGCGAGATCGCGCGGCTGGGTGCCGGGATCCATGGCCACAAGGATGGTGTGGGCGCGATCGGCCGCCGAGATGCCGGTGGTTACTCCTTCGGCTGCTTCGATGGATTCGGTGAACGCGGTGCCGAGGCGCGCAGTGTTCTTGGCTGACATGGGCGGCAATGCGAGGGCATCGCAGATTTCCGGGCTGAGCGGGAGGCAGATGAGTCCGCGGGCGTGCTTGGCCATGAAGTTGATCACTTCGGGCGTGACTTTTTCGGCCGCGATGGTGAGGTCGCCTTCGTTTTCCCGATCCTCGTCGTCGACGATCACCAGCATTTTGCCGGCGCGGAAGTCTTCGATGGCGTCGGGGATGGGGGAGAAGGGCATGTCTGGTAACAGGATACAGGAGGCGGGCGGCAGGAAGCAGGCGGCAGAAGGCAGGAGGCGGCAGGAAGCAGGAGGCAGAAGGCAGGAGGCAGGAAGCACGAGGCAGGCGGCAGGAGGCAGTCTGCAGGCGGCAGGGCTGGCGGGCGTAGTAAGATTCTGGATTCTGGCTCTTGGATTCTGAATTCTCTCTTTCGCCATGCTTCCACGCTCGGACAATCGTCGGTTGTATGCGCTTCTGGGCGTCTTATTTGTGCTGGCGCTGGCATACCAGGTGGGTGTTTCCGCCGGGATGGTTGCGCTCAAGGCTGCGGGGCCGGGCCAATTGCCGGTTGTGAACTGGATCTTCACCGTTAGCACCACCATCCTGACACCGGCTTTTTGCTTGTTGTTGGGATTTTTCGTGGCGGGGATGCGGCCTCGCGATCCGCTGGCGTGGCTGCTGCTGGCGCTCATGCTGAGCTTCGCGCAGTTGAGCATCAGGACTTCCGGTTCGCTGACGGATGTACTCTCGCGATGGCCGGATATTCTGCGTCCCGCGGCGCTCTTCTACAACGTCCTGTTCGCAAACACTTGGTCGATTTGGATTCTTTTGTTTGGGATCTATTTTCCAGAACGTCTCGGCTTGGACCGGCGCTGGCCGTGGCTCAAATGGCTGGTGATTGCGCCCATTGCAATTGACGCGGTCGGCACGGCCTTGCCGGCGGTCGGGCCGTCCCTTGGGATTGCACTGGGTCCTCTGGAAAGTGTAGTTCTGTTGCTGCAGATGGCGGCGGTGTCGGGGTTCTTTTTTTCTGTCGGAACCAAGATTGGAGAGGCTTCCTCCGCGGATGCGCGCCGGCGTCTCACGCTGCTGATCAACGGAACCGGGATTGCGCTCGCTCCACTGTTTTTTCTGGCTATCTACGGGCTGTTCCGCGGATTTGAAAACCTCCCGCAGGCATTCTTGATTCTCTGCATCCCACCGCTGGCGCTTTTCCCCATCACGCTGGCGTACGTCATCGTGGTGCACCGTGCGCTTGACGTGCGCGTGGTTATCCGGCAGGGGTTGCGCTATGCGTTGGCCAAGCGCGGAGTGCGGGTGCTGCAGATCCTGGCGATCGCAGTGGTGATATTGGGCGCAGCTACGCTGGCGACTGATTCTAGCCGGAACCGGCCGGCGAAAATCGAGGCTATCGCGTTGGGCGTGACCGCGGTGATTCTCATCAGCCGTGGAAGCGAGAAGTTGCGTGGCTGGGTGGATCGCCGATTTTTTCGGGAAGCTTATAACGCGGAGCAAATTCTGCGGGAACTGAGCGATCAGGTCCGCACCATGGTGGAGACTGGGCCGCTGCTCGAGACTGTGGCCAGGCAGATTTCGGGATCCCTGCATGTGCCGCGGGTCGCGATGCTGGTGAAGGACAACGGTCTTTACGCTCCGGCTTACGCGCTGGGATTTTCAGAATTGCCGAGCGCCGGTTTCGCATCGTCGGCGGGTACCGTTGAGGAACTCAAGCGCGACCGGCAGCCGCTGCGGGTGTATTTTGACGATCCCGATTCGTGGGTATATCGCGCGGCCTCGGTTTCCGATTCCGAGCGCGAGCAGCTGCATAAACTTGAATCGCAGCTCTTGTTGCCGCTGGCGTTCAAGGACAAGTTGATCGGGTTCATGAGCTTGGGCGCCAAGAAATCGGAGGAGCCTTATTCGGCATCCGACGTCCACTTGCTGCAATCGGTAGCGACGCAGACGGGGCTGGCTTTGGAGAGCAGCCATCTTACCGAAGCGATCGCCGTGGAGGTGGCGCAGCGTGAACGGTTGAATCGCGAGTTGGAGATCGCGCGGGAAGTGCAGGAGCGCTTGTTTCCGCAGAATTACCCGGCTATTCCGGGACTGGATTACGCGGGACGCTGCCGGCCGGCGCAGGGCGTGGGCGGCGACTATTACGACTTTCTGGAACTGACGGATGGGCGCTTCGGAATCGCGGTCGGAGATGTATCCGGAAAGGGAGTGCCGGCGGCGCTGCTAATGGCCAGCTTGCAGGCATCCTTGCGGGGGCAAACGATTTCCGGTTCGCCGGATTTAGCCAAGTTGATGACTAACGTGAACCGGCTGATTTTCGAGACCAGTCCTTCGAACCGCTACGCCACATTTTTCTACGGCGAGTATCAGCCGGCTACGCGACAATTCGCTTATGTCAACGGCGGTCATAATCCGCCGCTGGTATTTCGGAACGGGGACGTGCTGCGTCTCGAAGACGGCGGGCCGGTGGTGGGATTATTCAAGCCGGCGCGGTATTCGCAAGCGAATGTGGATCTGGCCAGCGGTGACGTGCTGTTGTTTTATACCGACGGGATCAGCGAGGCCATGAATTCAGCCGATGAAGAGTGGGGCGAGGAGCGGATGATGGAGGCGGCGCGAGCCTGCGAGTCGCGCCCGGCACTCGAAATGATCGACGAACTGATGCGGGCGGCGGATGCGTTTGTGGCGGGTGCGCCGCAGCACGATGATATGACGGTGATGGTTGTAAAGGTTCTTTAGAACCCGTTTCTCGTTTCTCGTTTCTCGTTCGCACGGCAGCACCAAACGAGAAACGATGAACGAGAAACGACAACCGGGCTCACAATCCCAGCTTTTTGTCTAGTTCGGCCGTGACTTGCCGTAGGATCTGTGGATTACTGACTACGTTTCTGATTCCGTAGCTGCTGAAGTCGTTGTAGAGGGAGTCGGCTGCGGCTAGGGCCAGGTTGTAGGCGATGCGGGCGTTTTCGGTGCTCATGAGAGACCAGTTTTGACGCAAGTCTTCGAGGCGTGGGATTTTATGCGATTCCGCTAGCTCGCGTAGACGATCGCGCGCGGCAGTGGAAAGCGTATCGCCGGAGAGCTTCTGGGCTAAACCCTCCTGCAGCCAGGCGGGGGCTGGGGGCCCTCCGGCTGAGAGATTTGTTATGCAGGCGTGGACCAGTTCGTGCGCCAACCGCCGGCGGATTTCAGGGCTCACGTCGGTTCCGTCCATCCAGGAAATGTGGATGCGCCCATCGTATTGGCCGCCGCTCCATTCGGCCGCGCCGGTGGTGCGCAAGTAGGCTTCGCGGCTCTGTACGATGGCGACGATGCGTTCGTCGGCCCAGCATCCCAGCAGGCTGGAGACGCGGCTGAATTCTTGATCGAGCGTTGTGACAACGGCGCGAGCGGTGTCGGGCGGGAGCGTTTGTCCTTCGTAACGAAGCGCGACGTGCAGGCCGTAGAGCTTTTCGCCGCTGCGATCTGCTTGGGATTCGCCTCGGACCTTGTCATAGATGCGTTGGAGGCCGTCGTTGGGCGCCAAGTCGAGCGATTGCTTCCAGTAATCCAGCGCGGTGCGAGCCTGATCGGCGCGGTATGCGGCCAAGCCGGCTAACAGCAGCAGATCGGGATTTTTGGGATCGCGCTTGAGCAGCGGTTCCAGAATTTCGAGAGCGCGCGTGGGCTGATTTGCTTCGATCAACTGGCTGGCTTGTTGCAATGCGGGATTGCCGGTGCGAGCCACCACTTTTTTCGACTCCGCTTCCACTGGACTTAGCGCGCGAGATGAGTCCAGCGAGACGGCGGCGTTGCGCTGCTGCTCGAATTGATCGACATTGGAAAGCGCGGAGGCCGGAACGTAGCCGACCAAGGGCTTGCCGTCGACGGTAGCCGAGATTTTGAAACAATCCGAACCGTCGGCCACGCGGAAACGAACTTCCACGGGCGTTCCTGCCGATAGTGTGGCGATGGTTTCGTCTTCCGATTCGCAACCCGACCGCAGCGGAGTCTGGTCCTGTTTAACGGCCAACGCCGCCAGAAAGAGGAGGCCATGGACCAGCATGTCTCGATACTAGCGTTTTTGTCGTATTAAGTCGCTTAGGTGAAAGCCTTACGAGGGTACTATCGGTACCGCCGGGCATTGACGATACAATCCGGCGGGCTTACCATAAAGAACCGTGCATTGGATTCGAATTGAAAGCGCCGCGTATTGGACGGCGTTGGCCGCTGCTTTCCTAGCCTGCGCGATTTGGGAATCGTTCCGGCCGAAACGCAACTTCAGCGGGACTGAGCGCCGCTGGGGCAAACATGGCCTCATGCTGATGATCTGCACCGTGGCATCGGTGGGTTTGTACCGGATTAGCCCGGTAGTGATGGCGTTCAATGTCGGGAGCAGCAGGTTTGGATTGTTGAACAGATCCTGGCTACCGTTTGCGGCGCGATGTGCTATCGCGATCCTGGCGCTAGACCTGGTAAGATACTCCACCCACCGGCTCAGTCATTCGGTGGGTGCTTTATGGCGATTCCATCAAGTACATCATTCCGATCCGGATTTCGACGTGTCCACCGGACTACGCGTACATCCTGTCGATTTGGTGTTGACGCAAGGCGGATATCTCTTGGCGGTAGCGATTTTGGCGCCGCCAGTGATAGCGGTGCTGATCGCTGAGCTTGTCGCCGTCCTGCAGAGCTTCTTCACGCACGCCAACGCATCCCTTCCAAGATGGGTGGAGAAGCCGCTGCGCGCGGTGTTCGTTACTCCCGACATGCATCGCATCCATCATTCCGAGGAGGTGGCGGAACAATACAAGAATCTCAGCGACATCTTCTCATGGTGGGACCACCTGTTTGGGACGTACCTGGAAAAGCCGGCGGCTGGGGACGACAAGATGGTGACGGGACTCAAAGGGTTTCAGAATGAGCGAAGCCTCAGGATCGGGTTCATGCTGGCGCTTCCCTTCCGCACGGAGGTTGAGCAAGCTGCGCCCGAGGCCGCCTCGGTTGTGAACGAGTAAGTGCTACTTGTTTCGACGCGCCCGCAGCACCAGCAGGCTACCGGCAAGCAGCGCTAGGGCACCGATTCCCATGCTTGGATCGATCTCTGGGACGATGGGGCCGCTTACCGCAAAGGCGAACCCGGCTGTTCCAACCAATAGCAACAGGTAACCCGCGATTTTCGTCATGCTGTCCCGCCTTTAGTTCTTACGGCGAGCCCGGAGCACGAGCAGCGCCCCTGAAAGTAGGGCCAGGGCGGACATGCCCGAGCCGGGATCGATCTCCGGTACGGGTGTTGCGCCTGCGACTCCTGCAGTGCCAATCAAGAGTAATGCGAATCCAAGGTATTTCGCCATGTTCATTTCCTCCGTTATTTTTGTTGGCGCTTTTTCCGCGCGCGAATCACCAGCAGCCCGCCGGCCAGCAAGGTCAGCGCACCAACTCCTGAGGCGGCATCAATCTCGGGCACGGTAGGTATACACCCAAATGCAGATCCTGCAATCGCCAGCAACAGTAGTGCAAGTCCAACGCAGTTTCTCATGCCCATAACTGTTACTGCCGTTTTCGGCGCCCTCGGATCACAAGCAGGCTGCCGGAAAGCAACGCTAGAGCACCTACGCCTGTGGCGCCATCAATTTCGGGCACGCTAGTTCCGGCGAATGCAAATCCTGATATGCTCATCAACATCAAAACCATTCCTGCGACTTTAGTCATGAAATCCCTCCGAAGTTTCCCAGGCGACGGATCAACCGCCGCCGAGGTTGGATCAGCTTAGCATGGCATGTGGGGCATTGCAAGAAAAAGCCTCATACGAAAGTCCTATGGGTACTGGTGTGCTTCAGGCTATCTTAAGGTGCAGGCTTTACACTGGGGTTTGATGACTCGATTTGCAGGGCTTAGCCTGGTTTTGCTGTGCCTGGCGTCTCCCATTTTTGCCCAGACCGCGCTTTTGCGCGGAGCGGTGACCGATCAGACCGGAGCTATTGTTCCCGGCGCAAAAGTAGCGCTGACAGGTCCGGGGGGAAGCGTTAAGACCGCGCTGGCGGACGACAAGGGTTCCTATGTTTTCGCGGGCTTGCCGCCGGGAGAATATACGGTTACCGGAGCGGCGCCGGATCTTGCGACATCGCAGCCGGTAAAGATATCGCTCCAGCCAGGCGCGCAGACATTGAATCTTCAGTTGCAAGTGCTATCCACGGCCGAGCATGTAACGGTGGAGGAAAATTCCGGGCCCAACGTCAGTACCGATGTCGCGAACAACGCCAGCGCCCTGGTGCTGCGCGGGGACGATCTGCAGGCCTTGGCCGACGATCCCGACGATTTGCTGGCGGATTTGCAGGCGTTGGCGGGTCCTTCGGCTGGGCCTAGCGGCGGATCCATATTCATCGATGGATTCAGCGGGGGCGAACTGCCTCCTAAAGAATCCATTCGAGAGATCCGGATCAACCAAAATCCGTTTTCGCCGGAATATGACAAACTCGGCTATGGCCGGATCGAAATATTCACGAAGCCGGGCACGGATCGTTTCCACGGCACAGTGAATTACAACTATGCGAACGACATCTGGAACTCGCGCAATCCTTATTCCGCGGAGAAGGCGCCGCTGCTGCTGAATGAGTTGGAGGGCGATGCCAGCGGACCTATTAATAAGCGAACCTCTTTCAACCTAGACGCGCAACGGAACACCGTGGACAACGGTTCCATCACTAACGCAGTGACGCTGAATCCAGAGACCCTGGCTATCCAGCCGTTTTTTAGCGTGTTCAAGGTGCCGCAGCGTTTCACGCGGTTGAGCCCGCGGATCGATTATCAACTGAACGATACGAACACTTTGATATTTCGCTATTCCTTCACGCACTCCGATATCAACGGGACCGGGATTGGCGGTTTCGACCTGACATCGCGCGGGTACGATTACCAATACACCAATCAGACGGTGCAGGTGACGGACACGGCGGTATTTGGATCGACCATCAACGAGACGCGCTTTCAATATTTCCGCAGCGCGCAGCAGAGGATCGCCACGAGCGAAGCACCGGAGATCCAGGTGCTGGGATCTTTCAACGAAGGCGGATCGCAACTGGGACGCTCCTTCGACACGCAGAATTACTACGAATTGCAGAACTACACTACGATTCCCAAGGGCGCGCATGTGTGGAAATTCGGCGTCCGGCTGCGCGGTCAAACGGACGACAACGTCTCGCCCTTGGATTTTAACGGTACGTTCACGTTCAGCTCTATCGATCAGTATCAGCGAACGCTCGAGTTTCAACAGCAGGGATATTCGCCGGCGCAAATCCGTACGCTGGGGGGCGGAGCCAGCCAATTTACCATCAATGCGGGAATGCCGGAGCTGGCACTGCACCAGGTGGATGTAGCGGCTTTCGTGGGGGACGATTGGCGGGTGAGGCCGAATGTCACGGTGAGCGCTGGATTGCGCTACGAGACACAGAGCAACATTCAGGACTGGCGGGATTTCGCGCCGCGCATTGCTGTGGCATGGGCGCCAGGAGCGGCGGGCGCGAATTCCAAGGCGAAGACCGTTATCCGCGCGGGATATGGCATTTTTTACGATCGCTTCGCACTTGCTAACACGCTAACAGCCGATCGATACAACGGGAAGGTTCAGCAGCAGTTCGTGGTAACCAATCCGGACTTCTTCCCGAATATTCCTTCGCTCGAGGGGTTGCAAGCCACTCCGCAAGCGGTTCAGGAAATCAGCTCTCACTTGCGCGCGCCTTACATCATGCAGTCATCAGTGTCGGTAGAGCGCCAGTTGCCGGCCCACACCACGCTGGCCGTGACGTACACGAATTCTCACGGCCTGCACGAACTGCGGTCGGATGACATCAATACGCCTTTACCGGGTACATACAATCCAAATGTTCCAGGGAGCGGCGTGTTTCCGTTGGGACAACCGGGGCCCGTGTTTCTCATGGAATCGTCCGGACTGTACAACCAGAATCAGTTGATCACCAACGTCAACTCCAGGGTGAACGCGGGATTCTCGCTTTTTGGGTTCTACGTATTGAACAAGGCCATGAGCAATACAGATGGTTTGGGCACTTTCCCGGCGAACCCGTATAACTTCGCGGGTGAATATGGCCCAGCATCGACGGACGTACGGCACCGCGTGACGGTGGGAGGATCCTTCAACTTCCGCTGGAATATCCGGTTGAGCCCTTTCGCTACGGTGCAATCCGGACCGCCGTTCAATATCACCACTGGGAGCGATGTTTTTGGGACTACTATATTCAACGCGCGGCCGGGCATCGCGACGGATCCGAACAAGCCAGGTTTGATCGAGACGCAATATGGGCTGCTGGATCCAAATCCGACGCCGGATGAAAAACTGCTGCCGCGCGATTCAGGGCGTGGACCAGGACTGATCAGCGTGAATTTGCGATTGGGGAAGACTTTTGGATTCGGGGGCGAGCGCGCGGGGTCGAGTGGTTCGCACGGAGGAGGCGGTGGTGGGAACCCCGGCATGCTGGCCGGCGGACGGGGGCTTGGATCGTTCATTGGTCCGCCAACCACCAACCATCGTTACAATCTGAGCATCTCAATATCGGCGCGCAATCTTCTGAATCACACCAATCCCGGGCCCATCATCGGAGATATCACCTCGCCGCTCTTCGGCCACGCGAACCAGATGTACGGTGGCGTGAACGGCGAGGGATTCTCCGAGAACGCGAACAATCGGAGGCTGGAACTCCAATGTCGCTTCACGTTCTGACGAAGCTGCAGCGGTTATTCGGTTGTTCAGTTGTTCAGTTCACCTCAAAATACTATCCGAGCGCCGAATTGAATTCTGCCGTGTCGCAAAAGTAGCGTGGTTGAATATGTTAGAGAACTCAAGATCGCCGAATCGATACTGGTGCAGTTCCGTTTCGAACTCAACCGCGCTGCCATGAAAACGATTGGTACCGGTTTTGCTCACGATCGGTGCGATAGTGGCGTCATTACTGATCCACCGCGGGCCCATCCATCCCATGGAACCGGTGTCTTGAGCCAGGCCTGGCTGCAGCATGACAAGCCCCGATATGTTCCTCCCGTTGAGCGGAAGAGTCTGCACCTGTTGTTCCGACGTCAATCTGCCCCACGGTTCCATCCAGGGTGTTGAGTAAGGGCGGCGCGGCATTCACTTCCACGGTGGCCTCAACCCCTACCAACGTCAGCTTGAAATCCACTTGACGCTGCTGGTATAAGCCGAGCCGGCAAACTTCTATTTATTAAAGTAGAGCCTTCGACGGGAAATCAGCCCGAGGATGAGAGCTAATCCTAGGACGCCCGTCATCGCTGGCTCAGGCGTTGCGATGGTCCCGCCTGTAATGGTCAGCGTCCCTTCGGAATTATCGAACGCGATTGGATTACCCAAGCCATCGGACAGCGACGTAGCCGAGCCGAATTCGATGCTCACGGGTCCCAGGCTTGCGCCAGGCGCGATGGTGAACAGCACGTGTCCGAGCCCAACTTCGTCGCCATCTGCGATTGCCACGGTCGTGAAATCGGCCGTGACATCGCCGGCTTGAGCGTCTTCGGCGGTGGACGGTGGATTTTCAAGGATGCTACCAGTCACTGGCGCGGCCAGCAGTGAATCGCCTGCGAAGATGTACGGCGCTGCCACCGTATTGATGGTGATATCGGTGAAAGTGACGTCCGTATCGGAGGTGGTGATTTCAAAGTTGAACCCCGCGACATTAAAATCGCCGCCGGTATCCGTCAACACCACATCAAGCGATCCATTACCCCCAGCGCTGGCGGAGGCCGGCGTCATCGAAACAACCAGGTCCGCGCGTGCCGCTCCTGTTCCCATCACGCACGCCACTGCACATACCGCCGTGAGCCACACTCGCCTTTGAACTGAATGCATTCTCTCGCCTCCTCAATCCCGATCGTTTAGGGCTGGTTCGTCCCGTTGCGCTGAGCTACAATTTGCACATCCAAGACGTTTACAACGCCGTCGCCGTTCATGTCGGCGAACTGATTGTAGGGCCGGGCGCGCGCCTGATTCACCAACACTTCATCTTGCGCATTGACTGTACCGTCGTCGTTAAAATCACCCCAAAGTATTTTCAAGTTCTGGCTGTAGCCTGCTCCTAATCCCAGCGCGTTGCCCATCGAGTCCTTCAGAGAATTAGTGCCCGACCCGGCCAGTGTAGCCGTGAATTTACCGAGCGCCAATGGGCCGATGGTCCAGGTAAGGGTGGTAGTACCGAGCCCGGCAAAGCGCGTGGTTGCAATGCCGGTGCCGCTCAGGCTATTGATGTTGCCGGTGGTGATGGGTTCCGAGAAAGTTACCTGCACTCCCGTGATTTCCCATGGCAAACGGCTGCGCGTGGAACCAATCATCGCGTAGTTGCCCACCGTGCCGAATAGAACATTAAATGAAACCACCGTTGGCCCCGAGCTCACGGTGAGCGTTGCCGCCGTGGTGGTGGCCCCGCCGCACGAACTGGTGAACACGGCGCGGTACTGGTTTCCGCTCTGGCCGGTGCCGGTGGTGAAGCTCAGCGTTGTGGACGTTGCGCCCGCAATGTTGCTGAACGTCGTCCCACCGTTGGTGCTCACCTGCCACTGCACGGTCGGCGATGGTTGTCCGCTGGCCCCGGCGGTGAACGTTGCGGTTTGCCCGCTGGTAACCGTGTGGCTCAACGGGTTCAACGTAATCGCAGGCGCGGTGTTTACCGTCAGCAGCGCCGCATTCGTGTTGGTCGATCCCGCGGTGTTGGTAAAGACGGCGCGATACTGGTTTCCGTTCTGGCCGGCGGACGTGGTGAAGCTCAGGGTTGTAGACGTTGCGCCCGTAATGTTGCTGAACGTCGTCCCACCGTTAGTGCTCACCTGCCATTGAACCGTCGGCGTGGGATTTCCGGTGGCTGAGGCGTTGAACGCCGCCATCGCGCCCGAGCAAACTGTTTGCACCATGGGCTGCAGGGAAATCCCGGGCCCAGTATTCACCATCAACGTTGCCGCCGTAGTGGTGGCTCCGCCGCACGTACTGCTGAACACGGCCCGGTACCGGTTTCCGTTCTGGCCGGCGCTGGTGGTGAAGCTCAGCGTGGTGGACGTTGCGCCTGTAATGTTGCTGAACGTCGTCCCACCGTTGGTGCTCACCTGCCACTGCACGGTGGGCGTTGGCTGTCCGCTGGCCCCCGCGGTGAATGTGGCGGTTTGTCCGCTGGTCACCGGTTGGCTTAACGGGTTCAACGTAATCGCAGGTGCGGTGTTTACCGTCAGCAACACCGCATTCGTGTTCGAGGATCCCGCCGTGTTGGTAAACACCGCGCGATATTGATTATTGTTTTGCGATGCGGCGGAAGTAAACGTCAGGGTGGTCGAAGTCGCACCTGTTAGATTTGTAAATGTTGCGCCTCCATTAGTGCTCACCTGCCATTGCACGGTAGGCGTGGGACTGCCGGTGGCTGCCGCGGTGAAACTTACGCTCGCGCCCGAACACGCGGTTTGTGGCAGAGGCTGCGTTGAAGTGCTGGGCCCTTGCAGCACCGTAACCGTATCCGTACTCGATCCAGTGACAATCGATCCGCCGCCCCCGGTGACGCTCGCCGTATTCTGGATCGACGTCAAATTGGTGGTCACGCTCACGGTCAGCGTGATGACCGCATTTGAACTTGCCCCGATTGGAGCGGTGTTGGTGCAGACCACGTTGCCGCTGTTGTTCATACAGCTCCATCCCGTGCCGTTGGCGGATACGAAACCCAGGCCGCTCGGAAGCATATCGGAGACCGTAATGGTGGAAGAAGTGGCGGCTGTGCCACTGTTGCTAACGGTGATGGAAAAGCTGCCGTTTTGATTGACCGTAAAATTGCCGGTGTGTGTTTTTGCGATGCTGAGCCCCGGCGAGCCGCCGCAACCGGCCGCGTTCGCATTGACGGTGGTGGAAGTGTCGGCCGTGGTCTTTTGTTCCACGTTACCCGCCGCGTCGATGGCCTCGCTGTAGAACGCATAGGTATGCCCGGCCACGCCCGTGTACGATGACGAAGTTAGCGCAGTGCCGACCAGCCAGCCAGTGAATGCACCACCGTTATCGGACACAAATATGTTGTAACCCTGAATGCCGGAGCCGACATCGGTGCCGGACCATGAAACCGTGAAGCAGGCCGAGCTTTCGGTACTCGGCAGCGCCGCCACCGCGCTCACCGGCACATCCACATCCAAGGTGTTCATCCATGTCGCGGTGGAAATAGGCTGGTTGAAATCGAATACGATGGTCGCCTGATTCTGAATCACCGTTCCCGTGGTTTGGCCTGGATATGGGGCAGCCGTGAAATATACGTATCCCTGGCCTTGCGGGGACGTTACGTTGGGAGGAAGAAATCCCAACGCAGGATCGTTAGGAGTCTCGCCGGTATCAGGATCGATGGTATGGTACAACCATGTGATCGTGTTCGACGGCGCATCGTAATGCGCGGAGATCTTCACTTCGAATGGCTGCGCGGGACGTAGATCGACGAGGGTGTTGAAATCGTTCAGTCCTCCTGGAGGGCTGAACGCCTGGGTTCCGAATCCAATCACGCCAAAGCTCAGTGTATTGGGATTCAGGCCCGGGTCCAGCGTGTCGGTTATCGTGACATTTTGAGCAGGCGCCGAAGCGGTGGACTCATTTTCAAAATAAATGTAATAGGGAACCACAGCTTGTCCCGCAATATATTGGGCGGGGCCTCCGCCACCGGTTGGCCCCACTTTATCGTTTGGATCGCCTGGTTCCAGGATGTCTGTGTCGCCGCCGGCGTCGCTGCCGCCGTTTGTGCAGCAGGGAGATTCCACGTGGATTTCATTATGGGCTGGCGTGTGGGCCGGCGTACCTGCCGCGGTGGATTCAGTGCCCTGGATAACGTAACAAGCGCCAGCCGAAAGCTTGGCCAATGCGATCTTGTAATCGTTCAGACTTGCGCTGCCGGACACTGTGGCTGCCACGTTCAGGGCGACGGTGACATTCGGGGAGATTAGAAGATCGATCGTCAGATTTGGAGCGTCCACTCTCCCCACGTTGCATGCCGAATACAGATAGATTTGCGTATGTCCCGCGCCATAGAAGGCCGGCCCGACCAGGTTCGCCTGAAGTTGGATTTGCCCGCCGCCCGCCACCGTGAGTCCACCGGGACTTACCAGGAACGTGCCGTCGGGATTGTTGACGGTGAGCGTGTAGATTCCGGTCGGTGCGCCGTTCAGAGGGAGCGATACCGAAAGTCCCGATCCATCCGCGTTTACGGTGGTCCCGCTGCTCATGATGGTGGCCGGGCCGGTTAATTGCACCGTGGCGCCGCTTAGGAAGACACCGGTCGGGCCGAGAATGGTAGGCGTTACCGTGCTCACGTTACCCACCGTGTTCGGGAAACTCAGAACCGTAGGCTGGACCGTGAAAGCCATCGGGAGCGTTGCGGTTGCGCCGCTAGGATTCATAATCGTAACGTTGTAGACCGTTTGCGTAGCGCCAACCAGGTTGAATAACGCCGTGATGGACGAGCCGTCCGGCGCGGTCGACGCACCGCTTCCGGAGATGGTACCGCCAATCGAAGCCAGATTGAGGGTGGCCCCGGCCGCGATACCGAAACCCTGCACTGTGACCCGGATAAAATCGGAGCTCCCTCCGCGAGTCGGCGACACGGCGCCGATGGCCAAAGCTCCGCTTCCTCCAATAGTAAGTTTCGCGAGGAATGCGTCCGAGCTTCCCTTGAGCGTGGATTGATAAGCTCCGAAAGTGGGCAGTAGACCCGTGGCCGTGGATGCCTGCCCCGTAATATAAACGTTGCCCGAAGGATCCGCGGCCAGAGATTGTATTTGTGGATCGCCGCCCAACACTGTCGAATACGTCAGGGCATTCCCCGCCGCATTCAGTTCCAGCACAAACTGCGAGGCTTGATTAGCCGGAGGCGGCAGGTTGTTGATTTGAGGAAAATTCGGCGATTGGGTGCGACCGGTCAGATAGACATTTCTGAGGCTATCGATCGCCATGTCGAAGATTTGATCGGCGCCTGTGCCGCCAATATAGGTGGAGTAAAGGCGAGTCTGCCCGTCCAAGCTGAGCTTGGTTACGAACCCGTCTCCCGTTCCTTGGCCCCCGCCGTATGCGGTCTGAAACGCGCCGGTGGTAGTGATGAAATTGGTAGAGCTAGTCGATCCGGCAAGATACACGCCGGTTGTATCCAGCGCGACCTTCTGGACATAATCGACACCGCTTCCGCCAATGTAGGTGGACCAGACTAGCGGAAACGTCGCGGTTGTATTGAATTTCTCAACGAAGCCGTCCTGACCGCCACCGCTCGAGCCTTGAATGGAATTCACAGTCGGAATGGTTCCCGCGCCGGAACCCGAGACCACAAAGAGCTCTCCTCCGACATAAGCATTTCCGGAGTTATCCACGGCGACCGACACACCTTCGTTATTGGAGCCCCCGATGTAACTGGAGTAAGCCAGCGATGCGGTGCCGGACAGAGTGGTATTGAACTTACTTAGAAAACCGAGGAAGAAATTACCAAAGGTAACTCCCGAGGTGGAGTATGCATTGGAGGTCACAGGCAGAGTGTTGGATATCGTCAAACCGGTAATATAGGCGTTCCCGGCATTATCGACGGCGATTCCCAGCGCATAGCTAGCGCCGATGGTATCGCCCAGATAAGTGGAATACAGGAGGCTGGAACCGCTCGCGCTGAGTTCTGTTACAAAAGCGTCTTGCGTAGCCGTGCCGGCTAGTGTCTGACTATACGCATTCGTCGTAGTTGGAAAGTTCGCCGATGTCGTGTACCCGGTGACATATGCGTTTCCGGAAGGATCAACCGCCAGGATTCCAGTGTAGTTTGCGATTCCGCCTATGATTCCGGGGTTGGGCGTTTCATTTCCACTGCCTCCCAGGTAGGTTGAATAGACAAGGGCCGTCCCGGTTGAGTTGAACTTCGTCACAAAGTAATCACTGGTCCCCCCGCCATACGTACCGTGCGCCGCAGTCATAGTTGGAAAGTCCGTGGCCGAGCTGGTGGTGCCGGCAATGTAGGCGTTGCCCCCGCCATCCACCGCAATGCCAAACGCCGCTTCGTCTCCCGAGCCGCCGAAGAAAGTCGCGTAGGCGATTTCTAAAGCCGGATCCACCACCAGCGGCTTGCTGGGGTCATACTTGGCCACGATAAACGCAATCTCAGCCTTCCCTGACCGCACGAATCGGCCGTCGATCGGAATCCTCCCTTGTGCGGACTCCTGGTACAGAACCGGCTTATGCAGAAGAAGATGTCCTTCACCAGCTTCCAGGCGCACGTTACCCTGCCCATCCACGCTGAGCTTGTCCGCGCCGTCGAACGCCAGACGGATGGAATCCGGTTTGGCGCCTGGTCGAACAATGAAATCAAATTCGAGCTGTCGCTGGGTGCCGCGGTAGACCACATCGATGCCTGGGTAAACGTCCCGATAGACGATCTGCGCGTAACCGGGCACGTCGCTGTGCCACTGGCCCGGATCGTTGCCGATGAAGTAGTTAGTTGTACCTGGGAGCCGGTCGCGCGCCTCTAGGGATGCCTTCGCGTTTGAGCCAGGCAGGCGCATCTGGAAGACCGGGGACAAGTTTGGAACGCCGGCGGCCTTCAATCGAACGGCCATTGCCGTGGGTGTCAGGAACAATGTATACCCGCTGCCGTGCGCCAGATATTTCACCTGGGAATCCGTTTGCCCCTGATTTTCCTCAAAACGGAGAGGCAGCTTTGCGATATTCTCGCGGACTTTGTCTGATCCGGCTGGTGGAGCGCCGCGTAGTGAGCAACTTCCGGCTAGGGCGCCAAGGAGCGTTAGGATCGGCGCGATCTTATAACTCCGTGAGGAGAGGAGTTGCCTTAATTTCATTGCGTCCTCTTAAAAGTGGCGTTCGGAGGCGTTTCGCTGGCAAGCGCCAAGTTGTCGCCGAGTGGCCCGCTGACGAACTCACTTGTCGCGTAGGGTGACGTCGCGCTCTGAAAGTCGTTTCCGGTGTAGGTGTAGGTTTCAGCTCGCACTGCCGATTGTAATCCAGCAAGCACAATAAAACCGGTGACAATAGTACTTTTGTTGAGCACCTGAACGTAGAGGTCCCTCCAAGGACTCCCTTTTATAGCCTTGGGCATCCTAAAATATCCTTAGAGCGTTCTGAAATTTTCTGAAGGACTAATTTTCAATGAGTTCGGGGGTGACCAGGGTCGGCGAACGCCCGGCGAAGTATCAATTCGGGGAGTTCGAACTATTCCCCACGCAGGGCGCGCTCTGGCGGTCCGGTGTGCGGGTCCCGCTGATGCCCAAGCCGCTCGCGACACTGGTAGTACTGGTGGATCGCGCAGGCGAGACAGTCTCGAAAGACGAATTGTTGGCCGAGGTGTGGAGCGGCACGACGGTTGAGGAGAACAATCTCACTCAAAGCATTTCGACGCTGCGGAAGGTGCTGGGCGAGAAGCGGGGCGAAAACCGCTTCATCGCCACTGAGCCGGGTAACGGCTACCGTTTCGTGGCTTCGGTTATCAGGATCGAAGAGGCGCCCTTCAACGCGCCGGAAGTGGCGGAGTTGGGCGGCAACGGCAAACAGCATGAGCCCGCCGCAGATCGGCGTCCATGGCTGCTTCTTTTTGCCCTTGCCGGCTTGCTCGCGCTGGCAGCGGGTGTTTGGCTATGGGCGCGGCAATCGGCAGGAAAAGCGATAACGCGGAAATCCATTGCCGTTCTGCATATTCGGGATTTGTCCAAGGCAGGGTCTGAAGCGTGGCTGCAAACGGCGCTCTCTGAGATGCTTACATCGGAGCTGGCCAGCAGCGGAAAGCTGCATGCGATTCCCGCGGAGGATGTCGCCCGCTGGCGATCCGATGTGGGCGGCAAGTCCGAGAGCGGACGGCGGGCCGACTTGCTGCGCCTGGCCCGCAACAGTTTCGGGGCAGATACTTTTGTTCTTGGTTCGTACGTGGTGACCGGCACGTGCCCGGAATGCCGGGTGCGCGTGGATCTTGCACTGTTCGATGCAGGGACAGGAGATCAGGTAGCGACTGTCATCGATGAAGGCCCGGCGCAAGACTTGCTGGATCTTACTACGCGCCTGGGCGCCAAACTGCGCGCCGGGCTGGGGGTTGGCGGAACATCTGCTATGCCG
This sequence comes from Bryobacteraceae bacterium, assembly GCA_036008345.1. Classification (GTDB taxonomy): domain Bacteria; phylum Acidobacteriota; class Terriglobia; order Bryobacterales; family Bryobacteraceae; genus Palsa-89. Next base: position 2,523 of record DASYNU010000100.1, on the reverse strand, counting down.
GCGCGCTGGCCGGCTGCGAGCGCCATGAAGGAATACGCCGAGGGTCTGAAGGCGCTGCGGCTTATGGATCCGATGGCGGCGCGGGATCATCTGCAGGCGGCTGTGACGGCCGATCCGGGGAACGCTCTCATTCATTCCGCCCTGGCCGACGCATGGAACGCGCTCGGGTACGGGTTGCGCGCGATTGAAGAAAATCGGCGGGCCTTTGAGCTTTCCAGTGCTCTTGGGCGCCTGGATCAATTGGGAATCGAAGCGCGCTACCGCTCCAGCACGCAAGAGTTGGATCGAGCGATCGAAATCTATCAAAACATCTTCCGGCTCTTTCCGGATAGCCTGGAAGACGGTCTGAATCTGGCCAAGGCTCAGTTGCGGGGAAGGAAGTATGTGGATACTAGCTCGACCTTGCAGATTTTGCGCCGGTTTCCCAAGCCGGCGGGGAACGATCCGCGGATAGATCTGATAGAAGCGCAGAATGCTGGTACCGCCAACGATTTCCTGAAGACTCGCGAGTATGCTCACCGGGCTGCAACCGAGGCGCAGTCGCGCGGCGCACGATACTTGTTCGCCCGAGCCCGTTTGCTCGAAGGCGGAGCGATGCAAAACTTGCACGATCCAAACTTCGATGCCGTTCAGACGGAAGCGCGGAAAGTCTGCGAAGAGTTGGGCGATCGCCAGTGCGTCAGCCAAGCTTGGCGGATTCATGGCAACTACCTGTACTTCAGTGGAAAGTTCGCGGAGGCACAGGAAGCTTACCTGGCTGGCGTGAGCGTAGCCCGCGAACTGGGTGATCGCGGGGAGATGGCCAATCTTATGACTGGCCTGGCCGTGGTGGCCGAATCCAATTTGGAATGGCAGCAGGCGGAACAGAATCTTCAAGAGGCGATCTCTCTTAAGAAAGAGGTCGGCTACAATCCGAGCGATATACAGATACAACTCGCCTCGCTGTACCTGCGGTTAGGAAGACTTTCCGATACCGAGCGTGCAGCCGATCAAGCATTTTCCGAGGCACAGAAGACCAGCGCGCATGAAGACTTGGGCGAGGTGTTCCAGCTACGAGGAGCGCTGGCGCGGTCGGCGGGACGCCTGGACGTCGCCCAGGAAATGGACGAGAAGGCCGTTACCGAGATGCGAGTTTCGAATGGCACCCTGCCGCTGACGTTGGCGCTGGCGTCCCTCAGTTCCATTCTCACGGCACGCGGCGACTTGGGATTGGCGGGAAAGCGTCTGGGAGAAACCAGCCAGACTCTGGCTCCTGAACTTTTGGGAAGCATCGAACTGGCTCGCGCCGAGTTGTCGCTGGCCCAGGGGCAGTTTCAGAAGTCGGCGGATGATGCCAAGCGCTCGGCCGTGGATTTCAACAGTGCCCACGAAGATGAAAATTCGGCTCTGGCATTGCTAACGGAAGCTGATGCGCTGCAGATGCTGGGACGGAATTCGGACGCACTCGCATTGTCTCAGGAAGCTGAGCGGAGAGCTGCGCGAATCCCGAATCCCGTTCCAGTTTTGCGGGCCCGGCTGGCCGTATGGAGCTTGAGCGGCTCCGCCGATTCGAACGTGCCGTCAGATTTGCGCGCGAAGGTTGCAAGTCTGAAGAATCCTGAACTGGCGCTCCAGGAGGATTTCTATTGGGCCATGCGGGCGAAGCGGACCGGGGCCGCGGGCGCCAGCGCGCTGTTCACTTCGCTTGCCAGTCGAGCGGCAAGTTATGGGTACCTCACGCTGTCGCGGCGCGCCGGTTCGATGGATCCGTCGCCCATAGCACCCAAACGATAAAGACCAGCTGCAGAGGCAGCCTTCCCCAAAGCACCAATGGCGAAAGCGATCCGGCACCGGCTGCGGCTGGATTCGTAACCATATAGATATTGGCCGGAAAAACGGCGATGAGCAGAGCCACCAATCCCCATGCGGCGGCGCGGCGGACTGAAGGAATCAGGAGGCCGAGTCCACCCAGGATCTCGCAAACGCCGCTAATTTGAACCATGGCCAGATGCCAGGGAATGTAGGGCGGCATGATTTTGAGATAGAAGGCGGTTTTGGTGAAATGCAGGATGCCGGCGCCGATGTAGAAGACGGATGCCAGAACCAGGGCGATCCGGCGCGGCCAGGATAGGTTACGCACTGCGCTTGATTCTAGCGCAGGGATTAGTCCTGGTTGGACTGTTTCAGAATATGCACCGTCCGGCCCGTAAAGTAGCCCAATACGATCGCGAGGATGAAAGAAACAAATAGAGGAGGCGCGTCCATGTATGTCTTATCGGCATACTGGGCGCGGCCTCTATAGGAAAAAGGTCCGGTCTCTCAATAGGACGAAAGTCCTGCCAAGCACCGACTCCCTCACGGTCGCGGTTCGGTTACCGAGCCGTGAGCGTAAGCGACCGGTTATTGAAGCTTTTCAAACTGCTCGGCGTAACGCGTGATAGACCAGCAACACCACCACTGCGCCAACCACTGCGACAAGTAAACTATAAAGATTCAGGCCGGTAACGCCCACCGAACCGAACTTGTTGAATAGCCAGCCCCCTA
>DASYNU010000099.1:0-4207 GCA_036008345.1 Bryobacteraceae bacterium | reverse complement strand
GCCGAACAGAATGAGCGGGAGCATGCCGAACGCGTGGCCAAGTTCGCTCAGCAAGCCCGCGAATCTTTCAACGCGCGATTTTGGTATGAGCCTGGCCAGCACCTCTTCGATGTGATCGATGGGCCGAACGGCGACGATCCTTCCTGCCGCCCCAATCAACTCCTGGCATTCTCGTTGAAACATCCAATTCTGGATGAAGCGCGCTGGCCGGCCGTGGTGGAAGTGGCTCGCGCGAAGCTCCTTACGCCGGTTGGTTTACGATCGCTTTCACCGGATTCCAAAGATTACAAGCCAAAGTACGACGGCGACCTTCGTGCGCGCGACGCCGCGTATCATCAGGGAACCGTGTGGGCCTGGCTGATCGGGCCGTTCATCGATGCCTGGCTCAAGGTCCATCCCGCCGATCTGGCGGGCGCCGGGAAGTTTTTGGATGGCTTCCCGCCGCATTTGAGAGAAGCTTGCATCGGCTCCATCAGCGAAGTCTTCGATGCCGAGCCGCCATTCACGGCGCGGGGATGCATCGCTCAGGCCTGGAGCGTCGCGGAGGTCTTGCGCTGCTGGATCAAATGCCGTTTACACTAGAATCCTTGAGCCAAGAAACTTGTTGCATTTGAGTCAAGTTTCATGCAGCCAGTTTAGCCTGCTCGACCCAGGAGTGGATTTGTTGTTCCAGCTTGTGGAAGCTGCACAGGATTGGGCTAGGAACGGGAGAAGCGGCCGGCACCAGCATGCCCAATCCGCGACGGAAGATCCGGGCGTAGGCTCGAGTGCAGAACAGAGTGACGCGAAGTCCGAAGCTGGTGAGCCGATAACGGTGGGTTTTGGGAATGCGCTCGATCAAACCGTGGAGACGCAAGCGGCGGAGGTGATAACTCATGCGGCCTTGGGTGAGTGTCTCCACCGGTTGGCCCAATAACTGGGCCAGATGAGCGCGCAGCTGGCTATTGGAGAAACCTGCAGGTAATAGATCGAACATCAGCACGGCATGCCACAAGGCCTGGACCGTGGGATCGGCGAGCCGAAGAGATGACACCCGTTGCCCCTCCACAACGCGGGGCCGCTGAAGCTGTTGCAGAGTTTCTTCGGCTAGGATCGAATCGTGCGTGACGGTCTGGACTTCCAACACGCGCCGGTTAGCCTGAAACCCGATCTTGCGCAAGGCTGGCAGGTTATGGAGACTCTTGCCGATGTAGAAGTCAGGGGTGTTGTTGATGGTAGTCTCAGTGCGGAGCGCCTGGCCTTCCTTATGATATTGCTTGATGCGCGTACCTTTGTAGTCGATGTGCAGCGAGGGAATCACGCCGTCGGTGATGACGCGTGTACGGAAAGGCCCGGGAGTTGCTTTGGTGATGCTGCGGTCGAAGATCAACTGCATTTGTTTGGGCCGGCCGAGATCGAGATTCTCGCGAATCACGTCTTCAAAGAACATCCTGCCGCTCACGGGACGATCCAGCACTTGGGTGAGAGACAGTTCGATCTGCCAGATGGAGAGTTGATAGCGGTAGCCGGCGGCCCGGTCCGCGGGTGGGTAGGGATGCGGCAAACGGCGAAGCCACTTACGGAGCAGCATATCGATCTTGGCGGCCGACAAAGAATCGCAGATCTGTTGTAGGCGTTTCGGATCGGCGCAAGATCGAATGCCATTATCTAAGGGTTGATAGGCGATCTGTTGGCGCGCCAGTTGTTGTTTGGCATACTCGTGGCCGTTCAGACATAGCTTGGCGTTGTAAGGGAAGTAGGAGCAGAACTTCAGAAAGAACGGACCGAAGTTCTCATCGACGCAATAGAAGTAGTAATGGTTGACCAGCGCGGTGGATTTGACGATCCAAGCGTAGGCGCGGCCGGTCTTGGGATTGTGGCGCTTTTCGGTGCGATAGACGGTGCATTTTTCCTGTGCCTTACCCACGAACACCACGCCTTCGGCGTGGGGAAAGCGCGCTCGCATCTGGACTGCCAGTTGGTCTTTGCGCTGCCCTTTCTGAAAGCTCACCATCGGAATCTGATGCTGCCGTACGAACCGCTCGATGGCTGCCACAAAATTTCGCGTCATCGGTTCGACAGCGTTGGTGGAAGCGACCTTGGCTCCGCGCTGCTGCCGGATAAATCGCAGCGCACCTTCGACGATTTGCAGCCGCGGAACAATGGCATTCAGATACATACGGTCCACCGACTCGACCTCCAAAACCACGTGCTTGCCTAACACCTCGGCGACAGTCTGTGGTAGCTTCGATTTCGGCTCCGTCTGCGGGGTGCCTTTACGGCCAGGTGATCGCCTTACGGTGGTCCCTTTCATGGAGGTGATTTACCACCTTCCATCTCATGCACGCAAGCGGAGCCGACCTACATGCTTGTTGGGCTGGGGCGAAGCCCCGCTGGTCTCCTGTTTCTGAAATTCGTTTAAATTTGTTGACCTTCTTGATAATGCGACTGGCACTGGCGACCCAGTGAAAAGGTTGGGGATTCTTGTTGTATAGCCGGATGTCCTGGATAGCTTTGATGAGGTCGGGGACACTGCGGAAGGTTCCCCGGCGGATTCGCTTGCGTGTAATTTCTGCGAACCAGCGTTCGATCTGATTGAGCCACGAGGAGCTCGTTGGCGTGAAATGGACGTGATATCGAGGCCGTGCTGAAAGCCACTTCTTCACTTCCCGGTGCTGGTGTGTCCCGTAGTTGTCGAGAACCAAATGGATGTCCACGCCGGCGCCCACGGACTGGTCGATCCGGTCCAGGAATCGCAGGAACTCCTGATGCCGGTGCCGCGACTGGCACTCTCCGATCACGGTCCCTTCCAGTACGTTCAGCGCAGCGAACAGCGTTGGAGTCCCGTGGCGTTGGTAATCGTGTGTTTGCCGCTCGGGCATCCGGGACGCAGGGGAAGGATCGGCTGCTTCCGGTCCAACGCCTGAATCTGGCTCTTCTCATCGACGCTCAGGACGATCGCTTTGTCAGGCGGATTCATATAAAGTCCGACGATATCGCGAACTTTCCGCGCAAACTGCGGATCGCTACTGAACTTGAACGATTCGACGCGATGTGGTTGCAGCTTGTGTTTCTTCCAGATTCGCTGCACCGTCGCCGAACTGACCTTCTGCGCCGCCGCCATCGCGCGCACGCTCCACTGTGTGGCGTCCTTCGGCGTCGTCTTCATGGTGGCCTCCACGATGGCGGCTTCCCGTTGTTCGGAGATCCGTTTGGGACGTCCACTCCGTGGTCGGTCCTCGAGCAGCCCGGCGATGCCATCCGTTTCAAATCGTTTCCGCCACAACAGCACCGTCGGCACTGAGGTGGACAGCTTCCGCGCCACGACGCGGTTCGCTAACCCTTCGGCGGCCTCAAGGACAATGTTGATGCGCAGAACAATGCCTCGCGGAAGGCTACGTTGGCGCCCGAGTGCTACCAACTCTTTTCGCTCCGCTTCGCTGAGAGCGAGCCCGGCCGCAGGGGGAAGTGGCATAGCCATATCCAGTATGCACGCATTCTTCGTATTACTAAGGCTATTACAGATACAGACCGCTAGCGGATGAAGTCGCGAATGTACTGGTTCACCAGCTCCGGCTTTTCGTGAATCACCCAGTGCGAGCCATCCGGGATGCGTTTGATGGTTAGGTTCGGCACGAACTTGTCCATTCCATCCAAATTTCCGGTCAGCAATGCGGTGTCCTTTTCTCCCCAGATCACGAGCGTTGGAACTTTCACCAGCAGGTTGCCTACGGGAGCGACGACTTCCTGGCTGGACGTCGGCGGACCCAGGTTGGCCGCGCGGTAGTAATTCAGGCCGCCGGTAAGCGCGCCGGGCTGTGACCAGGCTTCGATATACGCCTGCTTATCCGCCTCGGTGAACACGCCAGTCTTCAATCCCTCGCCAAGAACCGCGTCCACAAGACCCGCATAGTTGTTCGCCGCGAGCGTCTGCTCGGCCTGCGGGCTGCGGAAAAACAACATGTATTGGCTAGCCTTCTGCTGCGCCGGGTTTTGGGCGAGCTCGCGAGCGAGTATGGCGGGATGCGGACAGTTGATAATGACCAGCTTTTCGAGATATTCGGGATGCGCGATGGCGAAGCTCCAGGCCACGGCGCCGCCCCAGTCGTGACCGACGAGAATGAATTTTTTGTAGCCCAGGTGGTCGGCAAGTGCGCGGACGTCTTCCACCAGGTGGTTCATCTGGTAGTGATCCACACCCTCGGGTTTGGCGGAAAGATTGTAGCCG
>DASYNU010000098.1:0-4880 GCA_036008345.1 Bryobacteraceae bacterium | reverse complement strand
ATTATTCAGACAGGTGAATAATTAACCAGATGGGTAGACGTGTCGGTATTGTCGGGTTTCGGGGCTACAGTGGGGCGGAACTGGTCCGATTGCTGGAACGGCATCCGGGTGTCGAACCGGTGCTGCTGGAGCATCGGGCGGATTCCGAGGATGCGCCTCAGCATCTCGCTGCCAAGCTTCCTATGCGAGTTCCGTCGACGCCTCAAGCGGTGAAATCCGAAGGCCTGGCGTTGGTGTTTCTCGCAACGCCTGCCGATGTTTCCATGGAACTTGCGCCTGGAATGTTGGACGCCGGGGCAAAGGTGATCGACTTGAGCGGGGCGTTTCGGTTGCGTGCGCCCGGCGCCTACTCGCGCTGGTATCGGGAAGAGCACACTGCGCCTGAGCTGCTTGCGGAAGCCGTTTATGGGCTGCCTGAATATTGCCGCGACGGAATCGCGGGAGCGCGGCTGATTTCAAATCCGGGCTGCTATCCGACTGCGGCGAACCTCGCGATACAACCGCTGATCGCGGCGGACGCGATGGACCGCGCTTGCGGGATCGTCTGCGATGCGAAATCCGGCGTGAGCGGCGCCGGGCGGAAGCCGAGTCTCAAAACCAGTTTTTGCGAAGTGACCGAAAACTTGTCGGCGTACTCGGTGCTGGACCATCGGCACGTTCCGGAAATCCTGATGGTATCCGGGATTGAGGAGGCGGAATTGAGTTTCACGGCGCAGTTGCTGCCGATCCATCGCGGGATTTTGGAGACGATTTATTTTCGGGCGCGGGGCATCGGCAGTGCCGACGAACTGCTGAATATTTATCGCCGCAGGTATGAGAAAGAGCCTTTTGTCCGGCTCTATCAGCCTGGAGTGATGCCGGACATACGCGGCGTGGCGCATACCAATTTCTGCGACATCGGCGTTCGGCTGGATGCGGCTTCGGGGCGCGCGGTGGTGGTGAGCGTGATCGATAATCTGGTGAAAGGCGCGGCGGGGCAGGCGGTGCAGAACATGAATCTGGCGCTGGGGTTCAATGAAACCGAGGGGCTGCTTTGACGGCGCTCATCAAGATCGGCGGCACGCTGCTGGATGCCGTGGAATCCAGAGAACGGCTGGCGACGGAAATTTCGCAGGCGGTGAAAGAGGGTCTGGAAGCGGTGGTGGTTCACGGCGGCGGAAAGCAGATGACGCGCTTCCTGGCCGAGCGCGGCATTGAGAGCCGGTTCGTAAATGGCCTGCGCGTGACTACGCCCGAAGTGCTGGACGCGGTGCTGAAAGTATTCGCGGGATCGGTGAATCAGGAATTAGTGGCGGCGTTCGTAGCGGCGGGTGCGCGGGCGGTGGGACTCAGCGGGATGGATGCACTGGTGACCGAGGCGCGGAAGATGAGCGACGAGCTGGGTTGGGTGGGGCAGCCGGTGAAATCCGACACACAGTTGCTGGCGTTGCTGATCGAGAACGGCTATTTGCCGGTGGTGGCGTGCGTGGCCGGCGATCGTGAGGGACATTTCTACAACGTCAATGCCGACCAGATGGCGGCTTCCATAGCCGCGGCATTTCCCGTGGAAAAACTGATGTTCCTGACGGATGTGGACGGAGTGCGCGGCGCGGAGAACAGCATTCTTCCAAGCATCAGCACTATGGAATGCAGCGATCTGATCGCGCGAGGAATCGCGAGCGGCGGAATGCGGGCGAAGCTGGAAGCTGCCTCCGATGCGCTTCAAGCGGGTGTGGGCGAAGTGGTGATTGCGCCGGGGGCGCGGGCGGGAGTGATCCGCGAGCTGCTGGCTGGCGAACGAATCGGCACTAAGCTGCAATGACGCCGCACCTGCTGATGTGGGCTCGCCTAACAGCTCGCGACTAAGGTCCGATAACGCCGAGTTCGCAGGCAAGGCGCCTGCGCCACATCGGGCTCCAGCCTGCCAGGACTTTAGACACGGGCTGCTAAGGCTGAAATCCGTCAGTCATCCATTGGGCGTTGAGATCGAGTTGCTGCTGGGACCAGTAGGGACCGCCCATGGGCATCCGCGGCTGCTGGGTTCCTACAAGATACGCCTGGATGGTGGTGGCGTTTTGATGATTGTTGCTGGGGTCCGACATGTAGCTGTACTGGTTGAGGAGCACCCCCATCGGTTGCATGTGCGCCGATATCGATGGAAGTGAACAGAGGGAGAATGTTGGCCGCGAACGAAACGGGCGCAGCGGCGCTAATCATTGCGTAGCGCGGCCATCGGGTCAATGCGCGCCGCGCGGTACGCGGGAATGTATCCGGCCATCAGCGCTGAGGCGGCCAGCAGAGCGGTCAAAACCACAAAAGTCATTGGCTCGACCGAGACTACGTTGTAGAGAGCGTGCGACATGAGCTCGGTCATGGCGATGGCTAGCGCGAGCCCCACCACAAGGCCGATGGCGGTCATGCGCGCGGTTTGAGTAAGCACCATTCCTAGGATATTGTTACGGGTGGCGCCCAGAGTCATGCGGATGCCGATCTCCTGGGTACGGCGCGCGACGGAAAACGCTCCGACGGCGTAACATCCCATTACGGCGAGCAACAAGGAGATCGCGGCGTAAACGCTCATTCGCGCAGAGGCCATTCGAACGCCGGAGGTCTCTTCCGCGAGAGACTGCTCCTCGGTGTTGATGTTAGAAACCGCCTGGTTCCGATCCACCATGCGCACTTGCGCGCGAACGCTAGAGGCTAATCGCAGAGGATCTTGCCTGGTTCTTACGTGCAACTCCATGTAGATATTCGGCCATTGCCGATAGGAAACGTAAACGGCCAGCTCCGGATCTCCGCTGAACCAATCCTTCAGGTCGCCGCATACTCCGGCCACGGTCAGCCAGGGAGACCCTGGTCCCTTGAGCCGGATTCTCCGGCCGATGGGATTCAAGCCGGGCCAGAAATGGCGCGCCATGGCTTCACTCACCACTACTACGGGAGGCGCGTTGGGGCCATCCTCTTGACCAATAGATCTACCTGCGCGCAGGGGAATCCGCATGGTGTGGAAGTAGCCGGGACTGATAGCGCTGATGTTGGGACGCGGATCGCTGGGGTGCGCTTCGTGTCCTTCAATGCTCACTGTTGCCGCGCCGCCAATGTCCCCAGCCCCGGCTGCGGACTCCACTCCTGGAATGGTATTCAGACCATCCAGCACCTGCTCGAAGAAGTGCGCCATGCGCGCGCCGTCGGGATAATTGGTGGCGGAAAGCCAAACGTCCGTGATCAGCATGTTTTTCGGGTCGTAGCCGAGATTGAGCGCCAGGATGCGCTGGAAGGTTCTGACCATCAATCCAGCGCCGATTAAGAGGACCAGCGAGAGCGCGACTTCCACGACCACTAACGTACTGCGCGCGCGGCTACGGGATGTTCCAGAGCTCGACGTTCGTCCGCCTTCTTTCAGCACGTCGTTCAATCCGGTGCGGTCATGTTGGCGCAGCAAATGATAGATAGCCGGAAGGGAGCAGGCCACGCCGGCCGCCAGCGACAACGCAAAACCGAAGACCACCGTGCTCGCGTCCATGTGCCAGGTTTTCAGGCCGGCCACCCAGTGGAAAACCTGCACGGGAATGGCGGCCTTGGTGATGTGAAGATCCCAATTCGCGAGCAGCATCCCCACGCTTCCGCCCAGCATACCGATCACGACACTTTCAGTAAGCAGCTCACGCGCGATTCGAAACCGGCTGGCGCCCAGCGCGGCACGCAGACCAATCTCCCGTTGCCGGGCGGTGGATCGAGCGAGTTGCAGGTTGGCCACGTTAGCGCAGGCCAGCAGCAGAACAAAGGTCGCCGCACCCAAAAGGATGATGGTGAACCGGCCCGTGACCTGGTCAATCGATTCGCGCAGCGGGTTGATCATGACGCCGTGGCCCGCATTGGTTTTTGGATAACGGCGTTCCAGCTCCGCGCTCAACGCGGTTATTTCGGCGCGTGCCTGTTGCATGGATGTGCCGGGTTTCAGACGTCCGTAGACATACAGATCGGTTCTTTCCCGGTTGGCCTTTTCTTGCGGAGTGAGTGCTAGCGGGGTCCACAGTTCGGTTCCGAGTTGGAAATCGAATTCCTCCGGCATCACGCCAATTACGGTGTAGGTTCGGGTATCCAAAGAGATGGTCCGGCCGAGCGGGTCGGGCACAGAGGCGAGCTGGCTCTTCCAGAAGGCGTCGCTCACAATTGCCACGCCGTCACGGCCCGGTTGCATGTCTCCGTGGGAGAAGCTCCTACCCGATCGCGTGTACATTGCGAAGGTCTCGAAAAAGTCCACCGAGACCTGGGCTGCGTGTAGACGCCGGGGCTCGTCCACTCCAGTCAAGGTGGCGTTCCAACCCCGGTAAGCCGACAGATATTCAAAAGTGCGGTTGTTCTGCTTCCAATCGAAGAAATTGCCCGCCGCCAGCCGCCTGCGCGGAGAACCAAGTTTTAGATCGGTAGTCCAAAGGGTCATCACACGGTCGAGATGCGGATAAGGGAAGGGGTGAAGAACAAGTGAAATGACCGAGCTGAATGCGGAAGTATTGACTCCGATTCCTACGGCGAGCGACAGTACCGCGGCTAGCGTGAATCCGGGATTCTTGCGCAATGCCCTTAGCGTGTATCGGACGTTACCGCGCAGCTCGTCGAACCAGGCGAGACCATTGGCTTCGCGGCAGCTTTCCTTGTACGCTTCCACGGCGCCGAACTCGATGCGGGCCTGTCGTTCGGCTTCGCCAGGGGAGAGGCCGGAGCGCATGAGGTGTTCCGCGCGGCTCTGGATATGGAAGCGCAGCTCCTCGGCCAAGTCCTGCTCCATGCGGGAGCGTCCAAGAATGGTAGCCAGCAGGTGGCGGAGGCGTTGCATGTGTCTCCTAAGCTATCTAGGAGAAGCATAACCGGACTCTCCTAAGTTGTCAAGGGGAGTGGCG
>DASYNU010000097.1:0-37256 GCA_036008345.1 Bryobacteraceae bacterium | reverse complement strand
CTGGTCGACCAACTGGATGAGCTAACCGTGGACGTGGACGACAAGGACGTAAAAGTCCGGGTCTTCTGCGAATAAGTTCCCAACAAGTTCATCCTTTCGTTCGTCTCATGGTCATGATCTGGCTGATCCATGACCTGCGTTATTCCTGGCGTCTTCTCGGACGCTCACCAGGATTCGCTGCGGTAGCGATACTCTCCATCGCTCTCGGGATCGGCGCGAACACAGCCATCTTCAGCCTGATGAATGCTTTCATTTTACGGCTCCTGCCTGTTCCGAATCCGCAGCAGCTTATTTTTGTCGAGCGAGCCAGCGCGCAAGGTGGCATTGAACGCGACTTCCCGTATGAGGCCTTCCAGCAGCTTCGCGATCACAACCGGACGCTTGAGTCCAGCTTCGCTTTCGACGATACGAACATCAGCCTCAGCCTTGACGGTCAGCCTGAAATGGCGCCGGCCGAATTCGATAGCGCCTCAATTTTTCCGCTGCTCGGAGCCCACCCGCTGCTCGGCCGGGTTTTCACGGCCCTGGAGGATCAACCCGGCGGTCCACAAGTAGTCGTAATCAGCTACGCGTATTGGAACCGCAGATTCGCCCGTGATCGAGCGGTGCTGGGCAAGCAAGTGATGCTCAAGCGAATGCCGTTTACGATCGTTGGTATCATGCCGCCCGAATTCCTGGGGCACCGCACTGCCGGCGATGCACCCAGCCTCTGGATCCCCATGGCATGGCAACCCCAATTGCGGCTCAAAGATCACGATACTTTCGAAATCATGGCGCGCCTCAGTCCTGGCGTTTCCGCCGAGCAGGCTCGCCAGGATCTGAATCTCATTTATCAACAATTCCTCACGACCGCTCCTGGCCCGCGCCCAGACGCACAAACCATCTACCTGGAATCGGCGGCCCACGGCGAGCGGCACCAAGCATTAGCCGGCGAACTGCGCCTCTTGATGGTCGCCGTCGGATTGCTCCTTTTGATTGCCTGCTCGAACGTTGCCAACTTGATGCTGGCACGCGCCTCCAACCGTCAACGCGAGATCGCATTGCGTGTTTCGCTCGGCGCCACCCGATGGCGTCTCATCCGGCAGCTTCTGATGGAAAGCCTGATCATCGCTTTCGCGGGCGGCGCGGGCGGTCTGTTACTGGCCTGGTGGGGAGGCAATTTCTTAAATCTGGCGATGCGCCTGGGTCCCGTCGAGTTCAAGCTGGATGGCGCCTTGCTAGGATTCGCGGCTCTGGTCACGTTAGCTACCGGCCTTTTGTCCGGACTGATTCCCGCCGTTCATTCTTCTTCCGCCGGCTATAACCTTTCGCTCGCCATGCGCAAGGGCAGGCTGCCCGTCGGAAGTGCGCTAGTTACAGTGCAAATCGCGCTCTCCCTGATTCTGGTGGCCGGCGCGGGATTGCTGACACGCAGCCTGCTGAAGCTTCTTAGCACCGATGTCGGCTTTAACCAGAATCAAGTTCTGGTTGCAGATGCCATCCCGGCTTTTCTCGGATACGAGGGCGAGAAAGAGTTGCGGCTGTACGAGACTTTGCTGGATCGAATGAACGCTGTCCCAGGCGTGGAATCGGCCACGCTCTCGCGCTTCACGCTCTTCGTCGGAAGATGGCAGAGGCCCTTCGGCGTGTCCGCCAAGCCGGTCACCAGCGGGGCGCCCCAGGCGTTCTGCCATCCCATAGGGCCTCGATTTTTTGAGACCATGCGGATACCGACACTCCTGGGTCGCGAATTCCTAATAAGCGATAGGGAACACGCGCCACGCGTCGCCATCATCAACGAGCAGCTTGCGCAAACCCAGTTTCCTAATATGAATCCGCTGGGCCGAACCATTCGCTTCGATGAAGGCGATCCATTCATGATTGTCGGGGTAGTGCAAAACGTCAAGCAGATCAGCATGCGCGAAGATCCTCCCCGGATGGCGGTTTACATCCCCTACACCCAAACGCCTTCGGAACTCCTGGGCCAGATCTCTTTCGAGATCCGGACCGCCGGTGCTCCTCTGAGCGTCGCGAAGGGATTGCGCAAGGCGGTGCACGGCGTGGATTCGGATCTACCTCTAATTGGCATGCAAACGCAGGCCGAGACTATAGCCGGCCGGATGTACGATGAACGCGCGCTAGCCAAATTGGTGAGTCTTTTTGGCGGGTTGGCATTGCTGCTGGCGGGCGTTGGGTTATACGGGACCATGTCGTATTCACTAGCGCGGCGGACTAGCGAAATTGGCATTCGTATGGCGGTGGGAGCCGCGCGAAGCGACATCGCGCAGATGATTTTGCGCGAGACATTTCAATTGGTGCTGGCTGGCTTTGTGATCGGTGCACCGTTGGCGCTAGCGGGATCGCGATTGATAGCCAACCGATTGTTCGGCGTTACGCCTGCCGATCCCGCGACATTTACCGCCGTGGCTGTCCTACTATCCGCCGTAGCACTAATAGCGGCGTGCATCCCAGCGAATCGCGCCGCCCGTGTTGATCCGCTAGCCGCACTGCGCTGGGAATAAAACACTTTTTAAAAATCAACCACGGGCTGGAAAGCCTGTGCCACACTGTAGTTAATGCACGCCGTTCGTCAATGGCTGGAACAAGCTCGCTCCATCGCCGTACTCACCGGCGCTGGAGTCTCGGCAGAAAGTGGTGTGCCAACGTTTCGCGATGCCAATGGACTGTGGAAGCAGTATCGAGTCCAGGATCTGGCGACTTCCTCGGCCTTCGCGCGCGATCCCAAGCTGGTCTGGGAATGGTATAACTGGCGCCGCAGTGTACTCGCGGAAGTGAAACCGAATCCCGGCCACTATGCCCTCGCCGAACTCGAAAAACGAGTTCCCAAGTTCACCTTGATTACTCAGAATGTCGATGGACTCCACGAATTGGCCGGCAGTCAGAACGTGCTGCGGCTGCACGGCAGCGTCTGGTCCGTTCGATGCCTGGCCTGCGGGCGAGAGTCGCCCGATCAGCGCATTCCTATGTCTGAAATTCCGCCACATTGCGATTGCGGCGGATTGCTGCGTCCCGCCGTGGTCTGGTTTGGCGAGCCGTTGCCGTCAGAGATCTGGAAAGCTGCCGAAGCTGCTGCCCGCGCTGCGGATCTTTTCCTGGTGATTGGAACATCGGCGGTAGTTTATCCCGCCGCCGGCCTGGCGCAACTGGCCAAGTCATCCGGGGCCCGCGTAGTAGAAATCAATGTAGCGGAAACGCCCCTCACCAGCGAGATTGACCAGTTTCTTCAAGGACCCTCGGGCGAACTTCTGCCTCAGCTAATCGCATGAATATCTGCTACCTCGACGCCTTCTCCGGCATCAGCGGAGATATGACGGTTGGCGCGTTAATCGACGCCGGGGCTGATAGGGGCGCGCTGGTGCATACCCTTGAGAGCTTGCAAACCGGAGCGAAATTCCAGGTGGAAAAGGTCAGCCGCCGAGGCGTGGCCGCATCCAAATTCCACGTGACTGCAGGCCAGGCCAAAGGACACCGCCATCTCAACGACATCCTGGATCTGATCGCCAAATCCGCAGCGCCCGATACTGTCAAACAAAATGCGAACGCTGTGTTTCAGCGCCTGGGTGAAGCTGAAGCTAAGGTCCATGGCATCCCGCTGGCCAAAGTTCATTTCCACGAAGTAGGCGCGGTGGATTCCATCTGCGACATCGTGGGCGCTTGCGCCGGCTTCCATCTGCTGGGCGTGGACGCAATTTACAGCTCTGCTCTCAACGTCGGTAGCGGAACCGTCAACACGGAACATGGCGTGCTTCCAGTTCCCGCGCCCGCAACCGCCGAATTGCTCACTGGCAAGCCCATCTACGCGCGCGGTCCGGCGGTGGAGCTCACCACCCCAACCGGCGCGGCCATCGCAACACTTGCGAAAGATTTCGGCCCGCTACCGCCCATGCGGATCTCATCCACGGGTTACGGCGCGGGCGACAAGGATTTCCCGGAACACGCCAACGTCCTGCGCGTACTGGTTGGCGAAACAAGCGATGCCCGCGAATCCACCACTGTGTCGGTCCTCGAAGCCAACATAGATGATTCCAGTCCGCAAGTCCTCGGCTACGCCATGGAACGCTTGCTCGAAGCGGGCGCGCTGGATGTCACGCTGGAATACGCGCTCATGAAAAAGAACCGGCCGGGCACGCTGGTACGAGTCATTGCGAAGCCCGAAGATCGCGAGACATTGGCGCAAATGATGTTCGCCGAAACATCCACGCTGGGTCTTCGAATCTACTCAGCCGAGCGCCGCGTCCAGGCCCGGCGAATCTCGGAAGTGGAAACTCCGCACGGTAAGGTGCGCATCAAAATCTCAGCCGACGGCGCCTTCGCGCCCGAATATGACGATTGCCGTAAACTTGCGATCGCCTCCGGTGTCCCACTCAAACAGATCCTGGCGGAGGCCAACCTGGCTTATCTCAAAAACATCTGATGACGAAATACTATCTCACGACACCCATCTATTACGTCAACGCGGCGCCGCACATCGGCACCGCGTACTCCACGTTCGTTGCCGACCTGGTGAAGCGCTTCAAGAAAATGGAGGGCTACGATCCGGTGGTGTTAACCACTGGCTCCGACGAGCATAGCCGCAACGTGGAGAAGGCCGCCAAAGCCGCCAATCTCGGTCCCGACGAATACTGCACGCGAATGGTCACGGAATTCACCGGCCTCTGGAAAAAGCTGGGCATCGATTACGACCACTTCATCCGCACGTCCGATCCGAAGCATCACGAAACCGTTCGCTGGCTCTTTGAGCGCTGTAAAAGCAACGGCTATATCTATAAGGGCGGCTACACCGGCCAATATTGCGTCAACGATGAGCTCTATATCAACGACGCCAAGCCCGGGGATCCGTGCCCGGAATGCGGACGCCCCACCGAAACGGTCACTGAAGAGAATTATTTCTTCAAGCTATCGGCATTCCAGCGGCGGCTGCTGGATCTGTATCAGAACGATCCCGAGTTTGTAAAACCGGATCACCGGCGCAACGAGATCATCGCGTTTGTCCAGCAAGGCCTCAACGACCTTTCCATTACGCGCACCAATATCCAGTGGGGCATCCCAGCCCCTGTCGAGGGTCATCATGTCTTCTACGTCTGGTTCGACGCACTGATTTCCTATATGAGCGCCGTGAAGGATGACAATCTGTGGCCAGCCGACCTGCACCTGATCGGCAAGGACATCCTGCGGTTCCACGCCGTCTACTGGCCTGCGTTTCTGATGGCGGCCGATCTGCCGCTTCCGAAAAAAGTATTCGCGCACGGCTGGATTCTCTTTGAAGAGAACAAAATGAGTAAATCGCGCGGCAATGTAGTGCGTCCTGGTCCCATTGTGGATGTCACCGGCGTAGACGCGTTGCGCTATTTCCTGCTGCGTGAAATCACCTTCGGCCAGGATGGCAGCTTCAGCTACGACGCATTGATCCAGCGCTACAACTCCGATCTCGCCAATGGTCTCGGCAACCTGGCCAGCCGCACGCTCAGCATGATCCAGCAGTATCGCGGAGGCGCCATTCCGCAATCCGATGGCTTGGGCGAAATTGCCGAGGCGGCGCGCGGAACCACCGAAATCGTCCTGGACGCCTTCAACCAGTTCAATTTCTCGAAAGGATTGGAAATTATCTGGGCATTTATTTCGGTGATCGACAAGTTCATCGTGGAGCGCGCGCCTTGGAAGCTGGCGAAGGACCAGGATCATCATTCGCAGCGATTGCTGGACGAAACGTTATACACAGCTGCCGAAGCGCTGCGCATCATCTGCGGTTGGATCTATCCAGTGATGCCTGCGTCCGCGCAGAATATTTGGGAACAACTGGGGATGCCGCAGCCCATCGAAAACATCCGTATCGCGGACTTACATTGGGGCAAGCTTGCGGGCGGGCAAAAGGTCGGCAGAGTTTTGGGTGTTTTTCCGCGCCTGGACGCCGCGCCGGCCATCGCAAAAATGCAGGAACTGGAGACCTCCGAAAAATCCCGGCAAGCCGCGCTTTTCTCAACTACGCCTGCGCCAGCAGTGCCAGCCGATGCCAAGATCTCAATCGACGAATTCGCCAAAGTGGAGTTGCGCGTCGGGCAGGTGCTATCAGCCGAGCGCGTCAAAGGCGCCGATAAGCTACTGCATTTAAAAGTAGACATCGGTGAGAGCGAACCGCGCACGCTGGTGGCCGGTATCGCCGAGGCCTACACACCCGAGCAGTTAATGGGACGCAAAGTCGTGATTGTCGCCAATCTTCAGCCTCGCAAGCTGCGCGGCATTGAATCGAACGGCATGATCGTGGCTGCGTCAGTGGAAGGCGGCAAGCCCGTCCTTGCGGGATTCCTCGAAGATATTCCGATCGGAGCGCGCTTGAAGTGAGTCTCATTGACTCCCATGATTGACTCACACTGTCATTTGGACAGCTCGGAGTTTGACTCCGATCGGGACGCAGTAATCGAGCGCGCCCTCGCCGCCGGCGTCGAACAAATGGTGGCTATCGGTACCGGCAACGGCCCACCGGATCTTGAAGCCGGCATTCGATTGGCGGAGAAGTACCGGCCATTTTTTGCGACCATCGGCATTCATCCGCACGATGCGGCCAAGGCCGGTCCTGGAGATTACCGCCGCATCGCCGATCTTCTTTCGCATCCCAAAGTAGTGGCAGTGGGCGAAATCGGCCTGGACTACCATTACGATTTCGCGCCACGCGAAGCCCAGAAATCGGCATTCATCGAGCAAATGTCCATCGCGGCCTCAGCGCGCAAACCGATTGTCATTCACACGCGCGAAGCCTGGGATGACACCGTAGCCTTGCTCGAAAAACATTGGAAGCCGCATGGAATCGGCGGTATCATGCACTGCTTCTCCGGCGGTCCCGCGGAAGCTCAGCGCGCCTTGGATCTAGGCTTCTACCTAAGCTTCGGCGGCATCCTGACGTTTCCAAAAGCTGTGCAAGTGCAAGAATCCGCAAAATTCGCGCCGGCAGATCGAATCCTGCTCGAAACTGACGCCCCGTATCTAGCCCCAGTGCCGAAACGAGGCAAGCGCAACGAGCCTGCATTAATGATCCACACCGCGCAAAGACTAGCCGAACTGCGCGGGTGCTCTCTCGAAGAAGTGTCGCGCATAACAACAGAAAATTCCCGCAGCCTGCTGCTCGGTACCTAAGTTTCAAAAGCACCGGTCGCTTACGCTCGCGGTTCGGTAACGATAGTTTGTAGCCGAACCGCGACCGTGAGAATCCGTGAAAAAATCAAAAGCACCGGTCGCTTACGCTCGCGGCTCGGAAAGAAAGTCTCATGTTCAGAGAATGTTACCGAACCGCGACCGTGAGGGAGTCGGTGCCTTTGCCCCCTTCTGCGCGAACCGCATGAGGGAACCAACTGCTAAACTAAAAAAAATCCCATGGGACTCACCAGTAAGATCGGGCAGGCCCTCACCGCGCGCGAAATGCTGGATCTGGTCAAGGACGATCTCGAGCGCGTGGAGCGCGTGATCAGCCTGGAATCGGTGGCTAGTGTCGATGCCGTTACAACCATTAATCGCTACCTGCAAGGCGGTGGTGGAAAACGCCTGCGCCCCATGCTGGTGCTGTTGGCCTCGAGATTAGTGGGCGCCGTCTCCGATGGATCCATACGCATGGCAGCGGTGGTGGAAATGATCCACGCCGCTACACTGGTGCATGATGATGTCATCGATACGGCCAAGACTCGCCGCGGCCGGCCATCGTCGAACACCATATGGGGAAATCACACTTGCGTTCTGGCAGGCGATTGGCTGTATATGCAGGCCTTTCAAATCGCTCTGCGCGAGCGGAATTTTCATGTGCTCGATCTGCTCATCGCTCTCACGCAAATGATGGTGGAAGGCGAGCTGCTCCAGCTGGAATGCATTGGCAAGATCGCCATCTCCGAAGCCGATTACATGGAGCTGGTGGACCGCAAGACCGCCAGCCTTTTCTCAGCCTGCGCGCGTCTGGGCGCCCTAATGGGCGGCGCCGATGAGGCCACCGAAGCCCGCCTGGGTGAGTTCTCCTGGAACCTCGGCATTGCCTTCCAACTGGTGGACGACGTGCTGGATTTCACCTCCAACGAAAAGGTGTTGGGAAAGCCCGTCGGAAGCGATCTGAGGGAGGGTAAAGTCACCTTGCCGCTGATTTACGCGCTCGAAGATGCCGAGCCGGAAGAACAACGCCTGGTTGAAAATGTACTGAAAGACGGCAACTATGAGCGCGTTCCGTTCAAGCAGATCCTCCGCCTGATCGAACGTCACCGCGGATTTGAGCGTGTGCGCGAGCGCGCCCAGGCCTTCACCGACAAAGCCCGCGCCATCGTAATCGAATTCCCCGATTCGCCCTATCAGCGTGCGCTCTCTGCCCTAACTGACCTGGTAACCGATCGCGACCATTAACCGTAGGGCGGAGCTTCATACATAAGCGCCAATTCAAATTACAAGGGCGAATATATTTATAAAAGGATGTCGGGTCTTTAGCACCCGGCCGTGGCCTACCGGAGCGATCAGCTAAACGAGCGTCAGGGTTTGTCCACTTTTCGACGAAATCGTTCATTTGTCGAGAAAACTGCACGTGTCACAAGGGCCCTTTATAAGGAGCCCGAGAGCGTTTACGCAACAGCTGCGCGTCGCTTGCAGATGCGCTGTACACGTCACGGCACATTCGTTTGACAGGTCAATTCGAATCGCGATAAGCTCATTGGACGATCAATATGCGAGCGACCTCGTCCGTTGCTGTGCTTCTCGCGACGGTCTCCGCGTTCGCGTCCGATACGCGCGAATTGCAAGACCGCCGGCAACGCGCTGCGGCCGCCTTCGGCGATGGAATTCTCATGGTGCATGCAGCGTCCGCGGCAGACGATCGGGCCGACGGGTTTCGCCAGGACGCTGCGTTTTACTACTTCACTGGTCTCGAAAACACCATCAGCGCGATTCTCGCAATCGACGGGCGATCCCGCGAGAGTTGGCTTTTTCTCCGCCCGCCATCGCAGAGTGAGAGCTTGCTCGCCGGTGTGGGAGGGCCGCTCGAAGGAAGGCCGGGCTCGGAAGCCGTGAAGCGGGCCGGGATTGAACACGTCGTGGATTGGTCCGAGCTCGCGAGTTTTCTTGAAAAAAATGGAAATACGACGCCGCTTTACTACTCAGCGGTTGAATCTTCTTTCGGAGAACTGCCACCGAACATTGCAGGTGACCCACCGAACGCACCGTTGTGGGGCATCGCCCTCGCCAGGAAATGGCCGCAATTTCAACTCAAAGAAGCTCGCGCGCGGATCAATGCCCTCATGGATGTTCAAAGCCCATTGGAACTGATCAACGTGCGTGCTGCCGCAAAGGCCACCGTGCAAGCGGTGATGGCCGGCATCCATGCCATCAGGCCAGGCGTGTCGCAGCGAAGTGTGGAGGCCGCTGTTGTGAACGCATGCTGGAAGGAAGGGGCGCACGGCGTTTCGTTCTGGCCGTGGGCGATGGCAGGGCTCAACGGCGTTTTCCCGAACCCATTCGCTTCTCTAACTCGTTATGACCATCTAAGCGTTACCATGAATGCCGGCGATCTCGTGCGCCTCGACGTCGGTTGCGACTGGAACCATTATGGGGGTGATCTGGGCCGGACCGTTCCGGTATCGGGCCGCTACAGCTCCGATCAGCGCGAGATCTGGAACATCTTCGTTTCCGCTTATCATGCGGGCGTGAGATCGTTACGAGAGGGAGCTACCGCCGACCAGGTGTTCGATGCCTGGCGCGCTGAGCTGCTGCTCCACCGGGAAGCCGTGAAGAGCACCCTCGCGCAAAAGGCGGTCGTTGAGTGGTCAAAACGAGAGAAAGTTCCCTTTTGGCAGATTCACACGATGAACCTTGACGTAGGGATTGTCGAGGGCCCAATGCGCGCTGGAACCACGATAGCATTTGAGCCAATCGCTTCGATCGGTGGGCAGGGGTACTACCTGGAAGACCTCTATTTGATCAACAAGGAGGGTGCGGACTTGCTCACGCCGGGAGTCCCTTATGCTGCCGATGAAATCGAAGCAGCGATGCGGCTGAACGGAGAAAAGTCTGTCTCGAATCACCGAAGTCTGAAACATCCGTGACATCCTGTACCTCAGGTTGACCGGATTTAGTTCATCGACGTCACTAAAGCCCTGGCGGCTGCCTTGGCCGAGCCAATGCGATCCTGAGATCGTATAGCTATCACCGTCTCACAACAGACCTTTTCTGAGACACTCCAAGGCCCTTGGGGTACGGGCCCCCTCAGGGCACGCGGATCTCATAGCGCTCCAAAGGGTCCAAGAGCCGTCACCCTACATAGTTCTAGGTCTTTCGTTTCATTGACCCGGACGCTCCTGTCGCGTTACACTGATCTTTTCAACAACCCGCCGGAAACTCGTGAACCCAGGAGGAATATTCAGTGGCAGATAAGATGCGGCATATTTTTACGTCGGAGTCAGTTACCGAAGGACATCCCGACAAGGTTGCGGACCAGATTTCGGACGCTGTTCTGGATGCGGTTCTAAAGGACGATCCCACCGGCCGCGTGGCTTGCGAAGTTTTGGTCACCACCGGGATTTGCGTGGTTTCGGGCGAAATCACCACCAACACCTACGTCGATGTGCCCCGCCTGGCGCGCAGCGTGATTCACGATATCGGCTACACGGATGCCGCTTTCGGCTTCGATAGCAAAACGTGCGGGATTCTCAACTCCATCCAGAGTCAATCGCCCGACATCGCCATGGGCGTGGATACCGGCGGTGCCGGCGACCAGGGCCTGATGTTCGGCTACGCCTGCGACGAGACCAAAGAGCTGATGCCCATGCCCATCATGTTGGCCCATAAATTGGTCCGGCAACTGAGCGAGGTCCGGCGCGCTGGAAGGTTGGATTTCCTGCGTCCTGACGGAAAAAGCCAGGTCAGCGTGGAATACGTCGATGGCAAGCCCAAGCGCATCGAAGCCGTAGTGGTTTCCACCCAGCACGACGATAAAATCTCCACCGAAGACCTGCGAATGCAGGTGAAGAAGCATATCATCGACCCCGTAGTGCCCTCCCACATGGTGGATTCTTCCACCAAATATCACATCAATCCCACGGGCCGATTTGTAATCGGCGGACCGCACGGCGACACCGGGCTCACCGGCCGCAAGATCATCGTAGATACCTATGGCGGCATGGGACGGCACGGCGGCGGGGCGTTTTCGGGCAAGGATCCGACGAAGGTGGATCGTTCCGCCTGCTACATGGCCCGCTACGTCGCAAAGAACCTGGTTGCGTCCGGATTGGCCTCCCGTTGCGAGGTCCAGCTCGCTTACGCCATCGGAGTGGCGGAGCCGGTTTCTGTGATGGTCAATACCTTCGGCACCGGCCAGTTGGAAGAAGAACGTATCGTCGAGCTCATTCGCGAGCTGTTCCCGCTTACTCCCAAGGGCATGATCGATCATCTCAAGCTCCGGCAGCCCATTTACCGCAAAACTGCCGCCTTCGGCCACTTCGGCCGCACCGAATCCAGCTTTACCTGGGAAGCCACCGACAAAGCCGAAGCGCTTCGGGAAGGCAGCCGGACTGCAGTCGCGGCGCAATAAATAATCTTTCGAAATTGAGGAACTGATGCCAACCAACGCAACTGAAACCGTAGCTTGTGATGTAAAAGATCTCGCGCTCGCCGATATGGGAAAGCGCCGCATCGAATGGGCCTTTCAATCCATGCCCGTTCTCCAGACCATCCGCAAGCAGTTCATCAAGACGCAGCCCTTGCGCGATATCCGCGTGGCGGCTTGCTTGCACGTCACCACCGAAACCGCCAACCTGATGATCGCGCTGCGCGATGGCGGCGCCAATATCGTGCTGTGCGCTTCTAATCCACTGTCCACGCAGGATGACGTGGCCTCCAGCTTGGTCCGCGATTACAACATCCCGGTCTACGCCATCAAGGGCGAGAACAACGATGTGTATTATTCCCACATCATGGCCGCACTCGATCACAAGCCGCAGATCACCATGGATGACGGTGCGGATTTGGTTACCATTCTCCACACCAAGCGGCAGGAACTTTTGGCAAACGTCATCGGTGGCACTGAAGAAACCACTACTGGCGTAATTCGGCTGCACGCCATGGCCAAAGACAAAATCCTGCGCTACCCCATCGTCGCCATCAACGACGCCCTCACCAAGCATTTGTTCGACAATCGCTATGGAACCGGGCAGAGCACCATCGACGGTATCATCCGCGCCACCAACATGCTGCTGGCTGGCATGACCTTCGTAGTCGCCGGCTACGGCTGGTGCGGACGCGGCGTCGCCATGCGCGCCCGGGGTTTGGGCGCCAACGTCATCGTGACCGAAATCGATCCCACCAAGGCCATCGAAGCCATCATGGATGGTTTCCGCGTGATGTCCATGGCCGAAGCTGCCACAATTGGTGATCTGTTCGTGACCCTCACGGGCAACAAGAGCGTCATCGCGCGCGATCATTTCGAAAAGTTGAAGAATGGAGCCATCTTATGCAATTCCGGCCATTTTAACGTCGAGATCGATCTGGACGTTCTCGCCAGCATGGCATCCTCCCGCCGCCCGGCGCGCGAGTTCGTCGAAGAATTCGCCATGCGCGATGGCCGCAAAGTCTACGTGCTCGGCGAGGGCCGTCTCATCAATCTGGCCGCCGCCGAAGGTCATCCGGCCTCGGTAATGGACATGAGCTTCGCCAATCAGGCGCTATCCGCCGAATACATGGTCAAGAACCATGCGAGTCTCGAAAAGCGCGTATACGCTGTGCCCGAGGATCTCGACAAGCAAGTGGCTCGTATGAAGCTGGAATCCATGGGCGTCAAGATCGATCGGCTCACACCCGAACAGGAACATTACCTGGCAAGCTGGAGCGAAGGGACTTAAGATAGGGATTAGGGATTGGGGACTTGGGGCTGGTCAGCAATGAGCTAGGTCAGTCGCACTTTTTCCGGCCCACCACCTACTACCCATGCTCGTCGAAGGCTGCAAACACGAAATCGAAATTACTGTTCCTGTGGATGAGATCACGCGAGAGACCGAACGCGTGATCGCCAACATTCAGCAAAAAGTGAGATTGCCCGGGTTTCGCCCCGGCAAGGCCCCTGCCAGCTTGATCCGCACCAAGTTCGCGCACCAGGTTCGCGAGGACGTGATCGAAAACCTGCTTCCCAAGTATTTCGACAAGCGCGTGAAGGAAGAAGAACTGCAGGTGGTGGGACGCCCTAACGTCAAAGACGTCAACTTCAAGGAAGGCGAGCCGCTGAAGTTCAAAGCGGAATTCGAAGTGGCGCCCTCCATCGAGCTGGGCGAATATCGCGGCGTCACTACCCATTACGCCGAACCGGAAGTGACCGACGCCGACATGGATAAACGGCTGGACGAAATCCGCGAACAGAAGGCCCAGTACGTGAACGTGGAGCCGCGCCCCGCCGCCGACGACGACTACGCGGTGGTTTCACTAGATAGCATCGCAGGTGTGGAGGAGCCCATCCATCAGGACGAAATGGTGCTGCACATCGGCGACAAGGATACGCTCCCCGGCTTTTCCGACGCCTTGCGCGGCATGTCACCGGAAGAGGAAAAGGAATTCGAGGTTACCTATCCCGAAGATTACGGACAGGAGCGTCTGTCCGGCAAAACTGTCAAGTTCCGACTGAAGCTCAAAGTGATCCGAACGAAAGAGCTGCCGGAGCTCAACGACGAATTTGCTCAGGATCTGGGCGATTACCCGGCCTTAAGCGACTTGCGCGAGGCCATCCGAAAAGCGATTTTCCATGAGCGGGAGTTTGCCGCACAACAAAAAGCCAAGGACGAGCTCCTCGACAGACTGATCGAAACTCACGATTTCCCGGTCCCTGAAACCTACATCGAACGGCAGATCGAAGCTCAATTGACCAGCCAGTTCAAGGAACTGGCAGACCGCGGCGTGGATCCCGCCAAGCTCAAAATTGATTGGGCCAAGCTCAAGGAGTCCCAACGTCCCAAAGCCTTGCACGATGTCAAAGGCTCGCTGCTGATCGATAAAATCGCCGAGCGCGAAAGCATCCACGCCACCAACGAAGAAGTGGATCACGAAGTCCAGCGCATTGCGAAGCAGGAGCGCGAACCGGTAGCCGCCATGCGCAAGAAACTAGACAAAGACGGCCTGCTAGGCCGCATCGCCTACCGCATCCGCGGTGAAAAGACGTTGAACTTCCTCTTCGAGCATGCACGAAAAACAGCCCCGGAGCCACCCAAAGAAGATTTAGCCGCGAATGAAAGCGAATAAACGCGGATCAAACATTTGCGTTCATTTGCGGCCAAAAACTCGATCTATCCACGCCCGAACAATACTACTGGCTTTCGACGGAAACCGGTGCGGCCCCTCCATCAAATGAAACTCGACATCCGCGGCATGACGCCGTAGTCTTTCGGGAAACTTCTTCACCGCTTCAACCGGATAAAACTCATCCTGATCGCGCGAAATATGCAGCACCGCTGCTTTGAGCGGCTGATACTTATCCTCTTCCCAATCCCGCGGCACGCCGCCGCAAATTCCAATGATCCCGGCCAGTTCTCCAGGATGCGTTCCGGCAAACCGGTAATTCAACCCCACCGGCTGCGAGAACCCCACTAGCAGACAGCGATCCTGGCCCATCTGGAATCGCTCCTTGAGCGATCCTAGCGTGTGCAACAGCATGTCATGATGCAGCCGCACCGCGGAATCCCAATGCGGGCTGATCCCCCAGTTGTAGCCGGGAACCGATTGGCGGCTGGGCAGGCCGCCGCTCACATAATGTTGGTTGGGAGCTTCAAGCGCGGCAATGACATGGCGGTCTCCCAGCAGACCGCTGGTAAGCCGCAGCATAGCCTCGGGATTCGAGCTATATCCATGCAAAGCGATAACAAGCAAGGAGTTGTCATCCAACTGGTCCGGCGTCTGAACCGGAATGTGAAGTAGATAACGGCATTCCAGGTGGGCCGTAAAGCGTTGATGTTCAACTGTAGGATCTGGCATGGAATATTCATAATAATCCCAATCGATACTGCCGATGGAGGATATAGGGCGTGGAGCGCCCGCTATGGGTGACCTGTATACGGTTGAATCCGAACCTGCCTCCGGCTACCAAGCCGTAGAGGCCGCTCTCGAAGCGCTTCCAGTACCGGCGTTCCTTAAAGCGGAAAGCGGCCGCTATCTGTTCATAAACAGCACCCTATCCAATCAGGCCGGCCTGCCCAAGGAGTATTTTCTTGGCAAACGAAATCGTGACTTGGTTCCGTCGGAGGAAGCCGAGCAGTTAGACAGCGAGGACCAGCGGGTGTTTCTCGGACAGAGAGTCGTGTCCGAGCGAACGTTGCATGTGGAAGGCCGCGAGGTTAATTACGTCGTGACCAAAGAGTGCCTGGAAGGCACACCCTACGGCAAGGTGCTGCTCGGATACGTGCACGACGTCAACGCCGAAGGCCGCATCCAGGCCGAACTCACTCGCGAGCGCGATTTCATTTCCGCGGTCATGCAGGCTTCGGGCGCTTTGGTGGTGGTATTCGACACAGACGCGCGCATCGTCGAGTGCAATCGAGCTGCCGAACTGGTGACTGGATACTCGAGTAGCGAACTTAAAGGAAAAGTCTTGTGGGAGGCGTTCGTAAGTCCCCAGGAGCGCGCGGCCAGCCAGGTACGCTTTCGAGCCCTGCTTTCCACGCGTGCGCCCAGCTTTTTCGAGAACGAGTGGATCACCAAATCCGGCGACATCCGCCGCATCTCCTTCTCGAACACCGTGCTGATTTCAGACCACGGCCAAATTCGTAACGTCATCTCTACCGGGATCGATATCACCGAGCGGCATCGCGCCCAGCAGGACTTGCTCAAATCGGAAATCCAGTTCCGTTCCACTTGGGAAGCCTCCCGCGAGCCCATGTGCCTGGGCGACGAAAACGGAACCATTCTGAGAGTTAACCATGCTTTCAGCCGAATGGTAGGCGCTGCCTCATCCACGCTGGCCGGCCAGGAGATCGCCGCACTGTTTCTTCCTCAGGACCAGCCGGTGGTGCGCCGCTGGTACGCCCGCCATTTTTCCGGTGACGGCGTCGAGTCTTGCCTGGAGCGGGAGTTTCAGTTTGCGGATGGGCGTTCCGGCACGTTCGAAATCTCTTTGACCCTGGTGCGGATCCCCGGCCAGCCGGCTCAGATGCTGGCCGTCTGCCATGACGTCACGGAGAGAAAACGAATGGTCGAGCGCGCTCAAATACTGAGCTGCGCCAAGAACGAATTCCTGGCCAACATGAGCCACGAGATCCGCACTCCCTTGAACGGCATCCTGGGGATGACCGGTCTGGCTCTCCAGACTGAACTGACATCCGACACGCGCGAATATCTGGAACTGGTCAAGTGCTCCGCGGAATCGCTTCTGGAAGTGGTGAACGATGTATTGGACTACTCCAAATACGATGCCGGCAGAATAGTGCTTTGCCTGGCCGAGTTTTCGCTACGTCAAATGCTGGAGGGTGCTCTCAAGCCAATAGGGGTTCGCGCATCAGGGAAGGGGCTGGATTTCCGATATTCCATCCAAGGGCATCTGCCCGACCATTTGATCGGCGATTCTAACCGGCTGCGCCAGATTTTGATGAATCTGGCCGGCAACGCCGTCAAGTTCACGCCTGCCGGTAAGGTGGAAATCACAGCTCACATCGATTCTGTGGATGTTTCCGGCATCCATTTACATTTCACCATTTCCGATACCGGCATCGGGATCGCCCGCGCCAGGCACGCACACATTTTCGAGCCGTTTACCCAAGTAGATGGGTCCGCCACACGCAAATATGGCGGCACGGGGTTGGGATTATCCATCGCCTCAGGCCTGGTAGAGCTGATGGGAGGGCGGATTTGGCTCGAGAGCGAACTTGGCCGTGGCAGCACGTTTCACTTTACGGTTGCGCTGGCAATCGCGCGAGAGCACCCGGTTCGCCTACCGGGGTCAGAACAGGAGGCGTTTCAATGAATACTGAATCCAAACCATTCTCGGTAGAAGAGCAACTCCATAAGTTGGATGAAGCCGTAGCGCTCAGCCGCGTCGGTGGCGACTTCGAACTTCTGCGCGAAGTAGTGGGATTGTTTCTGGACGATTATCCACAGTCGCTCGAAATGATCCGCAAGGCGGTAGCCGCAGGCGACCAAAACAGTCTGGAGCAGCACGCGCACAGCCTGAAGGGATCGGTCTCAACTTTCGGCGCTCAGGAAGCCTTTGATGCTGCCCTGGCTTTAGAAAAACAAGGCCGCACCGGCGACCTGACCGAGGCCCCCGAAGGACTGCGCCGCCTGGAAGAAGCCTTAAGCGCCCTCCGCCCCGAACTGGAAGCCCTCCAAACCAAGTAAGAAGTGGCGCAGGGCCATGCCCTGCCGGGCATCGAGGTAGTGACTGTTCATCCCCCTTTAGCAATACCCGGCACGGAACGCGCCTGGCAGGGCATGGCCCTGCCCCACTAGACACTCCTGTGGACGCCCTCTCAAGGATTGACTGACCACCAGTCAGCAGCACGACCCCCTTCCGTCATTACCTCACCATCAGCTCAGCCGACGAACTCTGCTCCGAAATCCTGAACGTCGCTATCGCCTGGCACCTCTACGCCGCCAGTCACAATCCCATGAGTCTCGCCTACGTTGGCCTGGCGCAATTCTTTCCCAATATCGCGCTGTCGCTACTCGCCGGCCAAGCGTCCGACCGGTTCGGCCGCCGAAAAATCACCGGCCTGTCGCTGCTCCTACAAGCGCTCTGCGCGGCCACACTCTGCGGATTGTCCTCCACCGGCGCCCCATCCGTGGCGCCCATCTACGTGCTGCTTTTCGTCATTGGTATCGCCCGGGCTTTTTCCGCACCCGCCCTGCCATCGATATTGCCGCAAGTTGTCAGCGCCCCAGAATTTGCACGGGCCGTCGCCGCCGCTTCCTCGGCACACCAGCTGTGCAGCATTATTGGCCCCGCGCCAGGCGGTCTCCTCTACGCGCTCAGCGCGCCAGGACTTTTCGCGTTCGTGACGGCGCTATATTGTGTTGCTGTTATCGAAACACGGTCCCTTCCGGCCGGCCGTCAAGCCAGCGAGCCGGAGGACAAGAGCATCCTCGCGGGAGTACGTTACGTCCGGCGAAACCGCTTGCTGCTGGCGCTCAATTCGCTGGACCTTTTCGCAGTTCTGCTGGGCGGCCTTACAGCTTTACTCCCGATTTATGCGAAAGACATTCTCGGCGTTGGACCTGCCGGGCTCGGTTGCCTCCGATGCGCACCCGGCG
The DNA here is from genome assembly GCA_036008345.1 of Bryobacteraceae bacterium. GTDB lineage: Bacteria > Acidobacteriota > Terriglobia > Bryobacterales > Bryobacteraceae > Palsa-89. Next base: position 19,028 of record DASYNU010000097.1, on the reverse strand, counting down.
TTGGCGCTGCAGTCATCGGATTGGTTCTGACCCATAGCAACATCTCAAGTCACGCCGGTGAGCGCGGTGCAGGCAGGTGGATGCTCGCTTCGGTAGCAGGCTTCGGCCTTGCCACCATCGTTTTTGCTCTTTCGAGCAACCTCTGGCTCTCGCTCATCGCGCTGGTCTCTCTCGGCGGGTTTGACATGGTGAGCATGGTGATCCGCGGGACGCTGCTGCAAGTTTCGACGCCGGATGCGATGCGCGACCGCGTCAATGCCCTGAACGGCATGTTCATCAGCGCATCCAGCGAACTGGGACAATTCGAATCGGGAGTCACCGCCGCGCTGTTCGGCGCCGTCCCCGCCGGGCTTCTAGGGGACGTGGGAACCTTGGCAATCGTGGCATTATGGACCTGGATCTTTCCGGAACTGCATTCATGCCCAAGCCTGCCAAAACTCGCCCCCGAAGCAAACCACCTCGAACCAAACCACCTCGAACCAAACCACCGGAAACCCGCCGCGATGAGCTTATGAACGCGGCCGAGCGCCTGTTTCTGGATCAAGGCGTGGCGCCAACCACAATCGAACAGATCACATCGGCCGCCGATGTCGCCAAAGGCACGTTCTACCTCTATTTCTCCTCCAAGGACGACGTGCTTGCTTCACTCAGTGACCGCTTCGCTCAACAACTGCTCGGGAAAATCCAAGCAGCAGTCGCGGGACAACCGGTCGATGATTGGAAGGGAAAGCTCGAAAGCTGGACCAGCGCCTGCGCCAATGGTTATCTGGATGCCATCCGCCTGCACGACATCCTCTTCTACGGCTCTCGCCCTGCCTCGCGCGAGGCACTGGTGGACAACACCGTCATCCATGATCTCGCGGCCCTGCTCGAAGCCGGCACCCACGCAAAAGCATGGTTGCTGGATGACTCGCATTTCAGCGCCGTATTCCTCTTCAATGGCGTGCACGCGGTGGTAGACGACGCCTATGTTAGGGAGAAGCGCGTCAATCGGACTCGCCTATCCAAAAGGCTGGAAGAAATCTGTTCCCGCGCCGCCGGTGTCAGGGGATCGGAAAATCCACGTGGCGGTCGCGATTCAGCTGCTGGCTAAATTGGACATCAACGCTCGAAAGTGGAGCCTGCCGCTCCTGACCCTCACGCGTGATCCAGTGAAACTGGTCGCCGTCTACCTTGTATGCAGTCGCGGCCTGGATCGAGAGATCCTTGAAAGCCACTAGATAGTAGCCTTGGCTGTTGCCGCCGTAGTTGCCGCCGTAGTTGCCGCCGTAGTTGCCGGTAGACCTCTGAGGCTGGTACTGTGGCGCCGGTTGACCCTGTGGCGGAGGATCCGGCATGGAGTACGAACCGCCGTACGAGTAAGGATCGTAGCCGTAGCCGTAAGAGTACGGAGCGTATGCGTAATACGGATAGCCCCCATAGTATGGATAACCCCAGTAATACGGATATCCCCACCCCCAGCCACCCAGGCCAAAGGAGAAGCGGCCGCCATAATAACCGCCGCGTCCGTAATAGCCACCGCGGAATCCACCGCCGTAGTATCCACCGCCGCTGAAATGTGCTCCACCACTGAAGTGCGCACCACCACCACCGCCGCCGCCGTGCCCGCCACCACCATGTTGGGCGTAAGCAAAGGGCGAAAGGAGAGCGACGAAAAGAGCAAGCTTCGTGAGTCTCATCGTCTGTAGGTCTTGCAAGATCCTTGCCATTTCCAAGTGCTTGTTTAGAGGAGAGATCTTCACGCGGTCGGCGGCTGAAAACCACCACCCTTGGTTGAAATCAGCAACACAGGTACGTTTCGGGCATTTCTGAACGACGACGAAAAGAACCTGGAGGCTCTGTCTCAAAAGGAGTGGTGTCGCTTCCTGTCGGTCGCGGCTCGGCTACGTTTCTCGAACTACTGCTTAGTTCGCCTACGCGCCAGAAAACTCTCGATGATCGGCGTAGCATCCGGAAGACGGGAGGTAAGCTGGCCCTGATCGAACCCCTGGCTTTCGGTGAAGTATTCGTGATGCGGATATGGCTCCCCAGTGGTCGGCTTAACGACAACGGTCCGTGAAAAATAGGGATTGGCAGCCTGATCGAGCGCTTCATCGGCGCCGTTCTTCGCGGTTCGAGTGATCCGGCGCACCTCAAGAAGACTGAATACGGTCGCCCATGCCCCTACTAGAAGACCGCACAACAGCAGGACGGTCTGTCCCCCAGTGAGATGAGCCACTCCGCTGAAAGTCATTCCGCACGCGACAACCAGCGCCGAGATTGCCACATATAAAAAGGCGAACCTCTCTTGACCTGGAGCGATACCTAGGAATTTTGCTTTAGGCACGATACCCCTCCTTTCGAGGTTTATTCAGAGCAAATCCGGTACCAGCCAAAACCATTGAAACTTCGGCGCTTATTGCTGTTGGGGACGCCGATTGTGGTTGATTTGGCCCACTTCTTACTTTCCTTGCGTGTACTAACGCAATTCCGATCTCTTTGCAGCTGACGGCCAGTTCACCACTACGGTGAGCACCGGCGATTCGGCGGCCGTACCTGCCGGCGTACGGATGAGAAAGCGCTTGCCGTCCGGGCTGGGCACGTAGCTCCAGGATACGGCGCCCGTGGGAGCATCGGCCCGGGATCGAAAAAGCGCTTCGGGAGTGGAGTGTTCGAAGCTTTCGGGTGTCGCTTTCACCTCCACAGCCATCAGTTCGCCGCCCGGTGCCATGTAGTACAGCTCTTTGCCATCGGCGCGCCAGCGTGGTTGGGCGCCTCCGCTCGTCGAAATCTGCCACTTGGCTGCGATCGGTTTTTCAAACGCCGGGGCGAATGGCTGCACCATTACCTGGAACAGGCCGGATGCATTCGTGGTGTAGGCTAACCATCGCCCGTCGGGCGAGAGTTGCCCCATGCTGTCTGTTTCCGCAACACCTGGCGTCGCAACCAGCCGGATAGGTTTCCTCGCGCCCGCGAGCGGCAGCGCCCACAGATCGATCGGTCCCCGGACGGGGCGGAAAATTATATATTTGCGGTCGCGTGACCAGTCCAGCGGCGTCACGCCAAACTTCGATTCAAACAGCAGCTCATCCGGTCCTGTGTTGTTGGAGGGGCGCTGATACAGGCGGGAGTTGCCATCACCGCGATTGGATTCGAACGCGATCCTCGCGCCGTCCCCAGACCACACTGGGCTGCTGTTCAAGGAGGCATCGAAAGTAAACCGCGACTCACTGCCGCGCTCTAAATCCACCAGCCACAAATCCGTACCTGAGCCAGAGTCAGCGGGACGCTCTATCGCCAGTCGCTTGAGATCCGGCGAGACTGAAAAAGAATTGATGCTGCGCATCGTTCCACCCGCGTGGCCCACTTCCTTGCCGGTTCGGTCAAACCAGGTATACTGGCGCGCTTCGCTGGCACGACCCGTTTCGTACACCAAAACGCCATTCTCGGAGAGCGAGTACAACTTGCTGCCGTAGTCGTAGCCTTGGGATACCTGCTCCACTATCGGAAAAAGCTCGCCTTGCGCTTGGAAGCTATTGGGATCCACTGGCTGAGCCATCAGCGCCCGTTCGCGGACAAACAGCAGAAAGCCGAACCGGTCCTGAGCGGCTGGTGCTCGGTAGGCGGGATTGGACTCGTCCGCAACCAGCAGCTTATCCTCTGGTGAATCGAGCGAAGCCAGATGGATTCCGTTGCTCGGGCCCCGGGCTGCCAGGTAGAGGTAACGGCGGCCCTCGGGCAGAAACCAAGGCCAACGGTGCGTGCCTGCTTCCACGTGGGTCAAAGAAACCGGCGCACCACCCGTCTCCGACACGCGGCTTAGCCCGTTATTGCCATTATTGGCCGCAAACACGATCGCGCCGCTACGCCCCCATGTTCCTCCGCGGCCAATGGGAGCATCGCACAGAGTCTGCACCGGACCGCCGTTTACCGAAATCTTTTTCAGCTTGTCGTGCGAGAAAAATGCAATCCAGCGGCTGTCCGGGGACCAGAAGGGATAGGTCGCGTCTTCAGTTCCCCCGAGCGGTTGAGCGGCGAGTGAATCGAGCGCGCGCACCCACAGCCTCGGCGGAGAGCCCTCGCCTCTCGCATCCATAACGAGATAATGTCCGTCGGGAGAGATAACGAACTCGCGAAGGTCGGAAGTCCTGTCCGGGAGGGGCAGGGTATAACGGAGCACTTCATGCTCAGGCGGTTGTTGACGGAACTGGATGAGAGCTGCCGCGCCGATGATTGCAGCGGCCGCCACAATCCAGGGAAGTATGCGGCCGAAGGCTCGCGCCGGCGGACGCGAGCCTGCCACCAGTTCGCGCGCCGCAGAATCCTCCTTCAAATCCAGCAGCGCAACTTTTACGTCAGACATATTCTGCCAGCGTCGCGCCGGATCTTTGCGCAGACAGCGCCCCAACAGTGTCTCCAAATCCCGCGGCAGTGGGCCAGTGATCTCGCGGGCCGGGCGTGGGTGCTTGTGAATAATGTTTCCGAGCGTAGACACGGGCGTTGTGCCCTGAAAGGCGCGCACGCCTGTCAGCATTTCGTAGAGCACCGATCCGAACGAAAAAACGTCCGAACGCGCATCCACGTTTTGCCCCTCCGCCTGTTCCGGGGACATGTAGCAGACCGTGCCCACGATCTGGCCCTTGGCCGTTAGCGGATTGGGATCGTCGGATTTCTGGAACTCGGGCGCCGCCACGCGGGCCAGGCCGAAATCTACCACCTTGACGTTGCCCTCCGCCGTCACCATGATGTTGCCCGGCTTCAGATCGCGATGCACGATGCCTGCGGTATGCGCCGCGGCCAAGGCATCTGCGATCTGCCCGGCGTAGTTCAAGGCTTCGGCAAGCGGCAGCCCTTTTCGGGGAATCAACTCCTGAAGCGGCTTGCCATCGACGCACTCCATGACCAGATAATTCGGCCCCACGTCGTAGAGAGTGCAAATGTGCGGATGATTCAGAGCGGCGACGGCGCGTGCCTCTAGTTCGAATCGGCGGCTGAAGTGGGTGCTCGATACTTTGACGGCAACCATCCGGCCGAGGCGCGTGTCGCGCGCTTTCCACACTTCGGCCATGCCTCCAGCGCCGAGCTGGCTCTCGATTACATAAGGGCCCAGCCGCGCGCCCGCGGCCAAGCCCGAGGCGATGGCTGAGTGGGGAGCCCGGTTGAACACCAGATCGGGCGAGGAAGGATCCTTCGCCAGCAGCGACTCGACCTCTCTTCTGAGATCCTCATCAGCGCCGCAAGCTTCGGCTAGATAAGGCGCGCGCGCCTCCGGCTCGCGTTCAAGTGCTGCGTGATACACCAGCTCTATCTGGCGCCATCGCTGGGAAGTCATGGCTGAAAAACCTGAGTTTCCAACTATAGCTCAGGCTGAAGCGGGTGGGCCAGTCCGGTGCCTGCTGAATTGTAGCCCCGCGCGTGAGCAAGGGGACCAACTCACCCATTTCGGAAATCAGCACGTCTTATGCCGCCTGTTCCAGCGCTCGTGGTGTCGCTTCCTGCCGGTCGCGGTTCCGTTTTTTGTATTTTCTCGCAGGACGCTATTGCGATAGTATTTACCAAATGAGATATCTTATGTGGCTCATACTCTGCGCGTCAGTATGCATCGCGCAAGTTGGCCCCCTTCAGGATGCAGAAAAGGAGCTTTTCGCGGCCAGGTACAAGCATGCCGCCGAATTGTATGCCAAGCTTCTCGCCGATGATCCGGCGGACCCCAGTGCTTATTACGGACTGATTCGCTCTTTGATAGAAGATCATCGCAGCCAGGAAGCCTACCTGAAGGCTGCGGAGGCATTTCAACAATTTCCTCAAAATGCGTGCGTCCAGACAGCAGCCGGCTTGGCAGCGTATCGGAAGGGGGACATTGCCAAGGCTGAAGAGCACTTCCGCTCGGCTCTCCGGCTTGCCCCTGACGATGCAACAGCTCGTCAAGGATTGGCTTCCATCTACAGATCAGTCTCCAAGTTCAAGACCGCCAGGAATCTATTAATGGAGGCCTATCGCCGGTCGCCGGGCGATCCACAATTGATGCTCGTTCACGCCGACACCTTGAAAGGCGCGGATCACATAGCCGCTCTCCGGGAGGCGCTCGCGGTCTTGGATTCCGATTCAGAAGAAGCGCGTCATTTGCGTGCCCATATCGCCGATGATCTGGCGGTAGGCGACCGAAAATTACGCCGGCTGATCAGCCCCTATGAGCAGACTAAGATCAAACTGTTTCTGATCCTGGACGGCCCCCTCAAGCCTCGAGGCCTCGGCCTGCGGGTACAATTCAACCAACATGAGACTGCGAGGCTGTTGCTGGACACAGGGGCATCCGGGATCAGCGTGTCTCCCAAGCTCGCCGAACGCGCGGGCTTGGAAATTCTCGGAGATCAGAGTACGGATGCGAAGGGCATTGGTGACAAGCAAGCTCAATCCTCACTCCGCTACATCGCCTCGGAAGTTCGCATCGGCGACATCGTATTCGCAGATTACCCCATCTCCGTCTTCCGGTCGGCGAAGTCGTCCGATTTTGACGGCTTGATCGGAGCCGATGTCTTCCGGCGGTTCATGGTAACCATCGATTTTCCTGGCGGAGAGCTTGCCCTGGAACCGCGGCCCGCTGTTACTCCCTCTGACTCCGACGGGCCCATCGATGCCGCTTCCGCCCTGTCTCCCGGCTTCCAGCGCGTTTTTCGCTTCGGAAATCATTTGGCTGTGCCGGCCTCCATCAACAACGGAAGATCTACTCTGTTCCTGATCGATTCTGGCTCTACTTCCAATTTGATCGACGACGCGACTGCGCGCGAGTCCTCGAAAGTATATCGCGACGACATCACCAAGGTCAGCGGCATTCAAGGCGCGGTTAAGCAAACGTCCCGCGCAGATCACGTGTCGCTGGTCTTCGCCGGATTCAGGCAGGAGAATCCCAGCCTGGTGGCCATCAGTCTCGAAAGCATGAGCGATTCCATGGGTGTTGCGTTCGGAGGCATTATCGGAATGCCCGTGCTTCGCCAAATGGTGCTGACCATTGATTACCAGGAAGGGATTGTGCGGTTCCAACCCAGATACCTGATGAAATGAAGCGGCGCCCGATGTTAGCGGACGGGCCGGAGCTTCCCCGCTATGCCCCGGCCCAGGCTCCAATCAGTTGCCTACGAAATTCACGGTCGCCACATCCGTCGAAGCCGTGCCTGTCGAATCCGTTACCGTGAGCAGGAAAGTATAAAGCCCCCGCCCCTGCGAAAACTGTACCGTCGGCCCAGCCAGGTTGCCGTGCAGGATGGCCGCCGATGGACTCCCTTGTGGAATCGACCACTGGTAGAGCAATGGTTTTCCATCGGCCGAGATAGACATGGATCCATCCAACTGAATCTCGGGCGACACCACAGTGGCATTCTTCGGATCGGCTACCGCCTTGGTCTTTACAGCCGGCCCGCAACGATTGGCAGGCTCGCCAGGTCCGCCTTCCAAACACGGAATGGTGCTGAGATATGTGTAGATAGCCAGCAAATCGTTATCCGTCATGTTCTTGAACGTTGGCCAGGACATAACTTGCAGCAAGCTGCCGTTGAACGGCGCCGGGATGCAAGTCCCATTGGGCGCCCCCGTGCAGGTGGGGTGGAGATGATCCATGTCAATGCCGGTCCTTATGATCAAAAGGAACTGATCGAAAGTGATACCACCCACAGCCAGGCCGGAAGAGTCCGGCGTCAGATTACGGCTGATGATATGCGGAAAGTTGCCGGTGGCATTTGGAAACGCTCCGAAATCTCTTCCGCCTCCCAGGTACGTGGCAGGGTTTACAACTGAATGCTGGCCAAAGTACGGATTTCCGCCCTTGGCGTATTGGGTTGCGGTTCCATCGCTGTGGCAGCCATTGCAGTCGCCGGACGCGTTTACCAAGTAGCTGCCGTATCCTACCAAATTGGGGTCCAGACTCTTCATGTTCAGCGGGACCGGTGCAATCGCCATCCCTTGTTGAACTTTTACTGGATCGATGGCGGTGGGATCGGGTAGCGTCTGGCCAACCGCGGTGGAGGCCAGAATCAGCAGGCCGGGAAGAGTCATCGAATATATCTTAAGCATGGGTTTTCTCCTTGAGGATTCTGCGTTCACCCGGTAAGCGGAAAACGGCGGGCAAAACTATAATGTCGGCAGGGGATTTTTTGGAAGAAACGTCGCAGTCGCAGATTACGCAGCTATTACGTGCCTGGGGAAACGGGGACGCGGAGGCTCTTCACCGGCTCACCCCCGTGGTTTACGAAGAGTTGCGGCGGATGGCGCACGGTTATGTGCGCCGCGAAGGTCCGGATAACAGCCTGCAGGCCACCGCGCTGGTGCATGAGGCGTACCTGAAGCTAGTGGACGCCCGGATTGCACAATGGCAGGATCGCGCCCATTTCTTCGCAATTTCCGCGCGGCTCATGCGCAGAATACTGGTGGACGCGGCGCGCACCCGGATAGCCGGGAAACGGGGCGGCGGCGCGGTTCGTGTGGAGCTCCACGAGTCACTGGATGGCGCTCCCCTCGACAGCGATCAAATGGTGCGCCTGGATGATGCGCTGGAGGCTCTAGCGAAGTTTGACGCGCGCAAAGCGGAGGTGGTGGAATTGCGTTTCTTCGCGGGGCTCAGCGTTGAGGAAACCGCCGCCGTGCTCAAGATCTCCGAACCAAGTGTACTGCGCGATTGGAAGCTGGCGCGAGCCTGGCTGGCGCGCGAGATGGAAGGAACCTGCTGACCTGGTATCCCAGCGAATGCTGCCGGTCCCTTCGGTTTCCGCCAAGGCGCCGTGATATCACAACGGAGATGCTGGTTGCGTAGCCGCCAGTTCTCCCCCAACAACTTGGGCCAGCACATGAGGTTCGCGCGGGATTCAGACCACTGCGCAAATAGTGGACCACAGTCACTTTCTACGGCCTCGGGACGAAAGTAATCCTGACGATCACGATCTACCCGCGGATCCGCACTGGAAGCGGTTCTATTCGAGCCCCGTGCGGCGGAGCAAGTCCGCAAATCGAGGATCGCCGCGAATTGGGTCGAAGTATGGATGCACTTTGAGGAATTGCAAAATATTCGATTGCTCTTTATAGGCCTGCTCGAGCCAGGCAAAGGACTGGTCGTTTTCACCAAGTCCCAGATAAGCGTTCACAAAAGCGCCGGCGGGAACGTAACCAGCCTTCCGGCGTTGGTGCAGTTCCGCGAGGAGCCGAAGAGCATCCGGTCGCCGCCCGGCATGGGAATACGCCCGGATGAGCACGCCGGTCGCAGCAGGGCTCCCGTGCGTTACGGAGATGGCTTTCTCGAGAACCGGGATGGCATCCCCGGGTTGATTGTTTGCGTCGAGCGCGAATCCAAGGGTCAACAGAGCATAGGCGTCCTGCGGGTGCACCGCCAGTACGCTTCGCAACTCGCGTATCGCTTCATCGTAGCGATGGGACTGAAACAGAATCCACGCTATACTTTCGCCGGAAACCGCAAGCGGGTTGAGTTCCCGGCCACGCTGAGCCCAGGCGACAGCCTCGTCCTTGCGTCCCTGGCATAGCAGCCACAAAGCAAGTCCGGCATGAGCGTCGGCGTCGTTGGGACTCAATTCCAGGGCGCGTCTGTATTGGGACTCGGCATCGGCCCAGTGCCACTGTTCCTGCAGCACGTTTGCCAGCAGGGCATGCGCTTCGGCAATGTCCGGATCGAGTTCCAGCGCTTTTCGCGCCGCGCTGATTACTTTAGGCCGCGTGTCGTCCGGAGGAGCGCCGATAAAAACCGTTCCGAGCCAGTTGGAAGCAGCTGCCAGGCCGACGTAAGCCGGCGCAAACGTCGGATCCATCTTTATCGCCTGCTCGAAATAGGCGATGCTTTCCTCGATGTCAGCGCGGCTGCTTTTCTTGTCGAAAGCAAAACGTCCCTTTAGGTAACTCTCATATACTTCAGGCGCAACGGGACGCGCTGCCGTTAGCCTGGCATGTTCCTCGCCGGTGGCTGTGACTTGAATCTTCTCGGCAATCGCGTGCGCCAACTCGCTCTGGACAGCAAAAACGTCCCGCAGCTCCCGGTCGTAAGTCTCAGACCAGAAGTGCTCGTCGGTGGAGCCGCGAATCAACTGAGCGGTGACGCGAATGCGATTGTCCTGCCGCATGACGGACCCTTCCACAATGGCATCCACGTGCAGGAGTCTCGCGATCTCGGGCACCGAAAGCAGCGGATTCTTGAATTGCATCACCGAGGTGCGCGAAATAACGCGCACATTGTGCATTCTGGACAGGCGGTCAATGAGTGCGTCGGTCATGCCGTCGGCAAGGTATTCCTGGGTTGGGTCTCCGGTCAGGTTCTTCAGCGGAAGTACTGCTAAAGACCTGATTTTAGGTTGCGCCGGGCTCCCAGGGCGGCCCCGGAACATTACATAAGTGGCAGCCACCAGGCAGAGGATAACGACCGCTGCCCAAACTATCCAGCGGCGCGTCCGCGGTGGCGATCCAGGCCCATGGTCGGCGTCCCCCTCGACCGCCGCGTCGGTTTTTTGCTCTTTGTCATCCGGGTCATCGCCCAGTTGCTTCCGGCGGCCTTTCAACCATGCATCCAGCTCGGGTGCCAGGGCGTAAACCGAGCCGCGCTTGGCGTGTACGTGGCGGTGGACCGGCATGGTCTCGCGCTTCTCCCAGCGCTGAACCGTCGTCACATCGCGGCCGAGGTATGCGGCGATTTCCTTCCACGAATCCAGCCGGGGTTCGGACGATTTCTCGGACGTCGGTTCGTTTGGCGATGGTCCGCCCATCGCGTCGATTGTAACGTCCTGGCTTGGGGAACTGCAAAAGACGGCATTTCACGTTAAATGGCTGTTCCGCTCAATGCGCGTTGACGCTAAATGCCAAAAGATCAATCCTGTACCTACGTTTCAGCATCGGCTCGGATATCCCGCCTCTCGAGTGGCTCCGACCACGCAGATTCGATTCTAAAACTATGGAGGTTCACGTATGAAGATCAAAACTTGTTGGGTAGGGGTCCGTACGGCCGGGGTCCTGATACTTGCCATAACCAACGGCGTTCTGGCCCAAACTCCGACACCCATGCAGTTCACTGGGGTGATTAACGACTATTCGCCGTCAACGAGCACCCCGATGGGTCCTTGGGAAATGCGCGGACCATGGACTTTGACGCTGAACCAAGACTCTACCAAGGCCGATTTTTCGGCGACCCTGACCATGGAACTGTCCGACTATACACGAAACTCATCGAACATCGACAGTACGTCGGGCGCGACCGGCCGAATGCAGCACACGCACCACATCGCCATCGAGGCCGGCACAGTCACGCAAAATTCTACCGGCGGGTTCGAATTGAGTGGCCCGGTCACTATTACGAAAGATGGCAGCCCAGCGCCCCTGAAGGCGTCTACATTATCGGTCAACATCACTGGAGGAACAAGTGTGGGATTTTCGAACATCGCGTTGCAGTTCCAGGGTGGTGCAACTGTTCATTTCGGGCCGCAATTGATCCACGGCGTGGTTAGCAGTCCGATCACGGCCGGGCCAGGGGCCGGTCCGACACCTGGCACCACAACTGCCGTAATTACCCCGGTCAGTTTGACGACCAATCAGGCCTCAGTGGTGCTGGACGGCAGCGGGTCAACGAGCGCTTCAGGGAATTTGCAGTATCTGTTCGAGGTGGTACCGGGCGGGAAAGTACCGGCCTTACTGCAGTCGCCTACCAACCCGAAAGCCACGGTCGATTTTGTAAACGGACCTGGATCGTACCTGATTCAGCTGGTGGTGACCGACGCGACCGGCAAATCTTCTACAAGTCCCGTGAGTACGTTGAACTACCAGCCATAGGGACAACGGTCCAGAAGTTTGGAACCTGCGCGGGCTCGTCCGCGGAGCGGTACATGCACCGTGCCGTGTCCTACCATCCGATCTGCGCCGCTCAATGCGTGCCAGGACGCCATGCGAGGACATCAGTTATGCGCAGGTTCCTACCCACACAATTTCAGGGTTATATTCTTCCCTTTCAAAACCAGCGCACTCCACAACCATTTCGCGCTCCGCCACGTCTGGTATATTTTAAGTCTGCTCCTATGACCTCCACTTCCGTGACGGAAATCGTTTGCGCGCACAGCCCCGATTCCGACGACGCTTACATGTTTTATGGTTTGGCCACCAAGAAAATCCGGTCCCGATTGGTCACCTTCCGCCACGTCCTGGAGGATATCGAAACGCTTAACCGCAAGGCTCGCGAGGGAGCTTATGAGCTTACCGCGATTTCTTATCATGCCTATCCATATGTCGCCGACAAATACGTTCTCATGGCCAGCGGATCCAGCATCGGTGACGGTTACGGCCCCATTCTGGTGAGTACCCGCCCCATGGCGCCCGAGGAAATCAAAGGAAAAAAGATCGCTATTCCCGGCCGCATGACCAGCGCGTATCTGGCGCTGAAGTTATTCGAGCCGGACTTTGAAGAAGTTCCCATGCCGTTCGACAAGATTCTTGACGCGGTAGGCGACCACTCCGTGGATGCAGGCCTCATCATTCACGAAGGCCAGTTGACCTACGGCCGCAGCGGATTCCAAAATGTTCTGGATCTGGGCCGCTGGTGGAAGAACACTTACGATCTCCCGCTGCCGCTGGGCGGTAATGTGCTGTTGCGATCGCTGCCGGAAGACGTGAAAAGCGAATGTTGCCGGCTAATGCGCGAGAGCATCCAATACGCGCTCGATCACAATGAGGAATCTTTGAATTACGCCATGCAGTTTGCGCGCGATCTGGAACCGCGGCTGGCCGAGAAATTCGTGGGGATGTACGTCAATCATTTCACCGTGGATTGCGGCGAGCTGGTGCCGCGCGCGGCCCAGAAGCTGCTCGACTTGGGCTTCGAAGCTGGGCTCATTTCCAAAAAAGTTACCGTAGAGTTTGTCCGTTGAGCATGCGTTTTATGTCTCGGAACAGATGTTGCTGGCTGGCTGGAGCCCTGTTGCTCGCGGCCGCCGTTTTTTTGCCTGCGCAGGACGATCCCAAGCAGCGCGCTAAAATCGTCCGCGAATTGAGCAAGGGCAGTTCCGACTCGATCCCTAAAATAGAGCCCTATCTATCGGACCCCGTCCTGGATGTTCGTCTGGAGGCAGTGAAGGCCATCGCCTACATCGGCACCCAGCGTAGCCTCGATCCGCTCATCAAAGCCCTGAATGACAACGATCCTGAAATCCAGATTCGCGCCACTGACGGACTGGTGAATTTCTACTTGCCCGGCTACGCTAGGACCGGGCCCGGAGCCTCCTTCCGGCGCCTCGGTGATTCCATAAAAAGCAAATTCACGGACACCAACGATCAAGTGATCGATGCATTCATTCAGGTCCGCCCGGAAGTGGTGCGCGCGCTGGGAAGAGTAGCCCGCGGTGGCGCCAGTATGGAATCGAGAGCCAACGCTGCGCGCGCGGCCGGAATCCTGCGTGGCCGCGAGGCCATCCCTGACCTGGCCGAGGCCCTGCGTTCCAAGGATAGCCAGGTGATGTACGAGTCGCTCATCGCTCTCCAAAAGATCCGCGATCCGGCGGCCGGTCCTCGCGTCGCGTTCCTGCTTCGCGATCTGGACGAAAAGGTGCAGATTGCGGCCATCGAAACCACCGGTCTGTTGGCGAATCGCGGCGCGCTCAACGAACTTCGCGACATCCTGGACCGTACCAAGAAAATGAACGTGAAACGCGCCGCCCTCACTGCCATGGCCCAGATGCCCGACCCACAGTTGCACGGAGTCTACCTGGCGCGTCTGGCGGACAAAGACGAAGGTTTGCGCGAAGCCGCAGCCGAAGGGCTCGCGCGGCTCAGGAATCCCGACGATCGTCCCAAAGTTGAAAGCGCGTTTTCCTTGGAAAAGAAAACCGGCCCGCGCCTTTCCCTAGCGTTCGCCATGGTCGGCCTCGGCAAACGCGACATGGGTGAATTAGATCCACTCCGCTACTTGGTGAACAATCTGAATTCCGCTGCATACCGCAGTGTCTCGCGCGCCTATCTCACCGAGCTAGCCCGCGACCCCGAAAATCGCCAAGCGCTCTATCCAGCTTTAACAGAATCCACTGCAACCAAGGAAGAAAAAACCGGCCTGGCCCAAGTCCTGTCAGTAAGCGGCGGCCAGGACTCCATTGCCGCACTGGAAGCACTGTCCAGAGACTCCCCACCCGAAGTCTCCGAGGAAGCGGCTCGAGCGCTACGCAACCTTCGCGCGCGCTTACCGTAAGTCCCTCAACGAGAATCGAGAAACGGCTCGCCCGATTATGCGGGAAAATGAAGTTGATGACGAAATCGTTCCAGCTTTGCCTAGCAGTGGCGATCGCCGGAGGCGCTCTCTTCGGCCAAACTCCCGCGCAGACGCCATCGCCTAAACCAGCGGCCGCGCCACCGGCTGCCGAAGCCACCAATCCGCCAGTCTCCCTGAACGACTTCAGCTCATCGCTCGAGAATCTCGTAACCCGGGTCCGGCCTTCGGTAGTGCAGATTTATTCCACCGGCTACGCGACCAGTGAGGAGAGCGACGCCACTACCGCGAGCCTTCTTTCAAAACAACACAGCACCGGCTCGGGAATCATCGTCGCGGACGATGGATACATCGTCACCAACGCCCATGTCGTGAAGGGCGCCCGGCGCATTCAAGTGCGTCTACCATCACGGAGCGATCTGGCCGGTAGAAATGTCACGCTGCAGCCGGAAGGCAAGCTGGTTGACGCGAAGCTGGTGGGCCTGGATCGCGACATCGACGTCGCGGTGGTAAAGATTGACAAAACCGGCTTGCCGTTTTTAGCGTTCGGCGACTCCAACCGCATTCATCAGGGTGAACTGGTGATGGCATTCGGCAGTCCGCTCGGTCTGGAAACTTCAGTCAGCATGGGTGTGGTCAGCTCGGTTGCCCGCGCCCTGCATCCGGACGACATGATGGTGTACATCCAAACGGACGCCCCCATCAATCCAGGCAATAGCGGCGGCCCGCTAGTGGATTCCCAAGGGCGCGTCATCGGTATCAACACGTTTATCCTGACGCAGTCCGGCGGCAGTGAAGGGCTCGGCTTCGCCATCCCCGCGAGTATCGTCAAAAGCGTCTACGGACAAATTCGCCGCGAAGGGCACGTGCATCGCGGACGAATCGGAGTCCACGTCCAGACCATTACGCCCGGCATGGCCAGCGGCCTGAACTTGACGCAGGACTGGGGTGTGATTATAGCCGATGTTCAGCCCGATGGACCGTCCGATAAAGCCGGTGTACAGGTCGGCGATATAGTCCGCAGCCTGAATGGGAAGCTGATGCACGACGCGCGTCAGCTGGAATTGGAGATCTTCCGCTCTCCGATGCGCCAAAAAGTGACTATGGATGTACTGCGCAAATCGGATCATCTCACGATCGAAATACCGGTGATCGATGCCGTGGATGATCCCACGCGTTTCGCCGATCTGGTGAATCCGGAGGACAACCTCATTCCGAGGCTTGGAATCCTGGGAATCGGCATCGACAAGAAACTCGCGGCAATGCTGCCCGATCTGCGCAACTCTTATGGAGTGGTGGTAGCGGCGGGCTCTGCCACCGATTTATCCAGCGGAACCGGATTGAACCCCGGAGACGTCATCTATTCTGTGAATGGAACGCCCGTGGCCACCGTAGCGGCACTGAAGTCCAAGCTGGATGAATACAAGGCTGGTGAACCAATAGTTATGCAGGTGGAACGTTCCGGCGTGTTGCTGTTTGTCACTCTTGAGCTGGAATGAAATCCATAGGGCGAACCATACTGTTGCTGGCCGTTGCGTTCGCCAGCCATGCGCAAACTCACAAGCCGCGCAAGCCAGCGCCTGCGGCGGACACTCCCGCGCATGAGGAAGGCTCGCCTTGGCCGCTCGAACATCTGGCGGTGGAAGGGAACCAGAATTTCACCACAGAACAGGTTCTGGCGGTGGTGAAATTCAAGGTGGGCGAGACTGTCGATAAAAATGAATTCGAGGCTGCCCGCCAGCGGCTGCTGGACACCGGTGTTTTCGATCGTGCCGGTTACCGCTACGCTTCCGCGCAGGATGCCAAGGGCTACGACGTAACCATTGAGGTAGCCGAGATGGCTCAGATGTACCCTATTCGATTTGAGGATCTTCCCGCCACCGATGCCCAACTGCGCGACTGGCTGAAGCAGAAAGATCCGTTGTTCGCTCCCAAACTTCCCGCCACCAAACCCGAGCTGGATCGCTACGTGAAATGGATCGCAGAGTTTCTAGCCCAGCAGAATTATCACGAAACACTGGTGGCTAAGGTAGTTTCTGAAGACGCCCCTGGCTTGACGATTCTTTTCCGCCCGGCCAAGCAGCGGGCATCCATTGCGCGAGTCAAGTTCACGAATACGGGCGATCTACCCTCTGGAATGCTGCAAACGGCCATTTCCGGCGTGGCCATTGGGGTCGGATACACGGAGCCGCGTTTACGGGAGTTGCTGGATGCGAGCGTTCGGCCCCTCTATGAAGCGCGCGGGATGATTCAGGTCTCGTTTCCCAAGGTGGAAACGACGCCGGCTCAGGATGTAGACGGCATTGAGGTCATGGTGCAAGTGGAACAGGGCCCAGTCTACAAACTCGGCCGCGTTAGCTTCACGGGGTCGGACGATTTGACGCCGAAGGAACTAACCAAACTCACCAGTCTGAAGCCCGATAAGCCGGTGAATTTTGATGAAGTGAGGGCCGGGCAGGATAAGATCGCCCAGAGCCTCCGCCGCGATGGATACATGCTCGCAAAATCCGAAGTGCACCGGAGCATCAACGAGTCCGCAAAATCCGTGGATCTCAAATTCGAGATTATCCCCGGCCCGCAATTCATCTTTCATGACCTCAGCATCATTGGGCTCGATATCGAGACCGAGCCGATAGTCCGTAAACTATGGGGACTTCGCACGGGAAGGCCGTTCAATGTCGATTATCCGAATCACTTTCTGGAGCGCGTCAAGGAAATGGGGATTTTCGACAACCTGAACAAGACTAATGCAGAATCCAAAGTGAACCCGAAAAACAATACAGTAGACGTGACCCTTTATTTCAACAAGTGATTTCAAACTGATCAGCTTGTGGGGCGGCGCCATGCGCTGCCAGTGCCCTACTCCTTCGCCCACGGCGGAACAACTCCGCTCATCCTCGCATAGGCCACCAATTGACCCATATGCTCATTGGCGTGAACAATTATACGAAGGTACATCCCATCCACAGTAGCATCCACGCCATTCACCCTCACCTTGCGCTGCAGGTCTTCCGGCTTCACAGCAGCGTGCGCTGTTTTGACCGCATCCAACGATCGCTTCAGCCAGGCAATGACGTCCGCCTTCGCGGTCACAGTCTTCTCCATATCCGTCTCCGACTTCAGCTCAGCGGGCAACTTCGGCCCCGTAGCGCTCAGCAAATAGAAGTTGGCGAGAGCGATGTGCATATAGACTTCGCTCACCGACCGTACCCCCGGCGCCGGACGCCACCCGAACTTCTCAGCCGGGGTCGCTTCAGCCAGCGCGATGAGTTGCCGCGAAACGTGGCCCCATTCTCCGTCATAGCCTTGCCATAGGCCTTCTGTTTGTCCGTGCAGCGCTACGCTCAAGACTGTAGCCAGGAGAAGGGTTTTCATTCTCTTAGCATAAGCCCGCTCAAATAGCCCGTCTTGCACAAAGCAAGCACTGGTATCCTATGGTGAGTGCCGTTGAATTTTCACCTGGAACAATATGATGGGCCGCTGGATTTGCTGCTAGACCTGATCCGCAGGCAGCAGGTCAATATCTACGATATTCCCATCGCGTCTATCACGCAGCAATATCTTGAGTACATGCAGCGCGCTCTCGAGCTGGACATCGAGCTCAGCGCTGAGTTTGTTTACATGGCCGCTACCTTGATCCACATCAAGTCCCGCATGCTGCTGCCTAAGGACCCGGAACTTGAAAAGATCTCGCCCGAAGAGGACCCACGCCGGGAGTTGGTGGACCGCCTTCTGGAACATGAGCGCTTCAAGAACGCCGCGGAAATGCTTCAGCAGAAACAAATGATGGAAGATGCCGCTTGGTCGAACCCGCAGATTCACCAGTTTCTCTCCGAAGACGAAGACCCAGGGTTGGCCGTCACGCTCTTCGACCTGGTGAAGACCTTTCAAACCGTACTGGAGCGTGCCAAGAATCGGCCGATCTACGAGGTCGGCAAAGAGGATGTCAGTGTCCCGGACATGGTACGGTACCTGGAGAAAGTCTTCCGCGAAACTTCGAAAGGCGAGTCCCTTTCGGTGGGCGGGCTATTCGAAAGGCAGAAGAGCCGGCGCGCCATGATCTGTCTCTTTCTCGCCGTGCTTGAGCTGGTGCGCCGTCAAGCACTCGCGTTGACCCAGAAGGACGCTTTCGGCGACATTGGATTAAAGAGACATCGCGCCTTTGAAGAGGTGCTTGGTCAAGACGAGTCGCTAGCCGCGATTGAACAGGAATACACCTAAATCGAAAATGGAAAATCAAGATGTACAAGCTGCCCTCGAAATCGTGGGGCACGAACAAGAATCCGCGCCCGTGGCCGTGCAATCGGACGCGCAGCTTAGGGCGATTGTAGAAGCCGCCGTCTACGTTACTGACGAGCCGCTATCCGCCGAACAGATCGCGGCCGCGCTCCAGCAGCCCGCTGCGGTGGTGGCGCGCATTTTGGAAGAACTGGCGGCTGAATACAGCAAGCCCGAGCATGGATTGACGCTGCGCGAAGTTGCAGGGGGCTACAAAGTTTCCACCAAGCCTGAGCATCATGAGGCCATCCGCAATTTCGTGAAGAATCTCAAGCCCCCGATGAAGCTCTCCCTTCCGGCGCTCGAAACTCTGGCCCTCATTGCTTATAAGCAGCCTGTCACGGTGCCGGAAATCGCCGAGATTCGGAACGTGCAAGGTGCCGGCGTGGTGAAGACGCTGCTGGATCGCAAGCTGATCGCCGCCGCGGGACGGAAAAAAGTGCTGGGCAACCCCATGCTCTACAAAACCACCAAGGAGTTCCTGGTGCAGTTCGGCTTGAAGGATTTGAGCGAATTGCCAAGTCTCAAGGAGTTTGAAGAGCTGGGG
>DASYNU010000096.1:0-67286 GCA_036008345.1 Bryobacteraceae bacterium | reverse complement strand
GGAGGATTAGGCTGTGGCGTCGGCTGGAGTCCCAAAGAAAAACCTCACCCTATAGCGGTAAGCGCGTAACGAGGCGTTTTCGGACATTTTTTTTCTGCCCCTCCGGCGCGTCCGTTTTCTTCCTCCCACCAGCTTAAAGGTCAAAGACCTCCCGTTTCAATAAGGAGGAAAGGAGATTATGAACGAAAAGTACAGCACAGATACCAGAGACGCGCCGGTGGGTGCGTCTTCATGGGAGCGGTCGCAAGAGCCGGTCTCCCCACCAAATTACACTTCACATCACGCGGCGGCGCGCGGATTTGCTCAGCTTTTTGCTTTGAATCCGCTACTTGCCATCTTCGTCATCGTCTTGGATGCGATGGTAAGCGCGGTGGATGTCGCAACGCTCGGAATCAGCGCTCCGGTGCTCTGGCTTATCGCCAGCATCTTCACCGGAATCGTGGTATTTAGGGGCCAGAAAAAATGGGGAGGCGATGACCAGGAAGGGGCCTTGACGAAGGCCATCCTGTTGTCATGCCTTGTTGCCTTGCCAACGCCTTTTCCTAGCTTCCTGACTGTGCCTTCCGCCATCGTAGGCACGGTGCAGATGCTGCGGAGGAAGGTGAATTAACATGGCCAGACTGTGGGATGGGATGGGCGATGCCGTTTCTGACATTCGCGAAAAATTCGAAGAGGCCATGTGGGGCCGCGCGGTAACGGACGGCCCGGAACGGCTGCAATGGCCTGAACCTCAAGAGCCGGAGCCGTCCTTCGGAAGCCGGACGCATACACGCGAGATAGCGCCGCAACAGGATATCGACCTCGACCGCTGAGGTTGAAACAGAAACTCATGCCCCGGTGTATGCCCCGACAAGGGCGGGCCGGGGCTTTTTTGTATGTGAAAGGAGAAAACAATCAATGCAATTCGTGAAGGATTTAGATACCCCGTTTCTGCGACTGTCGCGCCATGGCGATGTGTGGTCTGCGCGTCACGCGGCAAACGGTACGCATATTTGGGGGCTGCCCGGTGCCGGGAAAACGAGTTTGGCCCAGTGGCTCGCAGGTGCCTATATGCGGGCAGGCTGTGGGGGCTACGTCACAGCCGCGAAATTTGACGTTATTTCGCAATGGCTAGGCTACGGCCGCAAGCACGGGCGCAGCAATTCCATCGTCCTGCTCGACGAAAACGAAGGCTTCAATTTTGTCGAGTACCTGATGGCGCGGTACGGCGTAGACGGCATTGGCAGCGTCGTGGAAAGTCTGATGGGCGTCATTGACGCATCGCGGCGAGCGAGCGGTACGGCCAGCCAGCGCGGCGGCGAAATATTTTGGGAAGACTCCTCGCGAAACGCTCTCAGGTACTGTCTTCCGCCGATTTTTTCAGCTACGGGTACGCTCACCATCCCGGACATACTACGCTTCATTACCACTGCGGCCACGAGTCTTGAGCAGGCGGCGAGCGCCGAATGGCAGCGAAGCTCCTTCATGTTCCGCATGTTGAAACTCGCCGCAGAACGGCCCAAAGTTCGACTGACGGAGGCCGCGATGCAAAACATCGTGAACTTTTGGAGGGAACAATGGATTGCGATTCCCGATAAAACTCGCGGCAACATCGTCATCACCATAGGCGCTTCACTAGACAGGTTCCTCCACGGCAGACTCAATAAATTTTTTTGCGGGAAAACGACAATTGTGCCCGAGATGTCTTTTCACGGGGCCGTGCTGGTAGATGCGAAACCCACGCTTACCTGGGGCTCGGACGGCGCTATCGCGCAGCAGCTGTTTAAAAACATTTGGCAAAAAAGTGTTTTGGCCCGCAATAGCTTAGAACCAAAACATCAAGAGCGTATTTTGTTTCAGTGGAATGACGAAGCCCAGGAGACGGTCGCACCCTATGACGGTGAATTTTTGGGGCTCGCACGCGAGTCGAAGACTTGCGTAACGAACATAACCCAGACGCTCCCCACCTACTTTGCAAAAATCGGCGGCGACAATCCGCGCGATGCCGCACAGGCGCTCGCCTTTAAATTCGGGGCGCATTTGTTCTGCACCAATAGTTGCCCAGAAACTAACGAAATGGCGAGCCGCATGTGCGGGAAAGTGCTCACCAGGCGCAGCAATTTCAGCGAGGGCATTTCGCAAAGCTTCAATGAAGGCATGTCGGCTGGCAACAGCCAGAACACCGGCAGCTCGTCCAGCTATGGCTCATCGAGCGGACAGGGCTACAGCTTCAACTCCAATTCCGGCAGCTCCACGGGGGCAGGCAACAATTGGGGAGACAGCCGGGGCCGCAGTTCCACCGATAATGTCAGCCGCGGCTACAGCGAAAGTATGGAATTTGCCATCGAGCCTGGAGACTTCGCCCGTTGCCTGAAGAGCGGAGGCCCGCAGAACGGCAACCGCGTTACGGCGGTATGGTTTCAGGCGGGCCGCCGGTTCAACGCCACGGGTACGAATTTCCTTATCACGGAGTTTGCGCAATGAATCAACCGACTTTGATGACACGTTTTATAGGCACGCCGCTGGTGGCGGTCGTGGCGTATGTCGGTGTGGGCCTGCTTCTGCTCGGCTGGTGGCAAGGTGCCGTGCCGTGGTGGCTGGGCCTTGCCGCCCTCTGTTTCGCCGGAGCGGTGCGCACGGCCGCGCGGGAACTGCGCGCCTATAACCGATGGTTAGCGGCATGGCAGACGATGGGGATGCCCCGCGCTGCCGCGCATGAGCCTTTAGCCAAGCCGGTTTCCCGAAGCCGCAAGGCGTCTTCTTCCTGGGCGGGTGTCGTCGTTGCCGTTCTGTTGCTTGTCGTGATTCCCGTCCTCATGGCATCGCCAGGAGCGAATGAAGCATTGCGCAACGGACTAGGGCTTTTCTGGCTGGCAATGGCGCTGTATTTGGTCTGCAAGCTTGCGGCGAAGCTGTACCGCGCGGTCGCGCGCCGCTCCCCGTCAGTGAGCGCCGGCGCGAAGGGCGGCGAAGCGTCGGACGTGGTGCAATGGGCGTTACCGTGCGCGTCGTCCTCCCCCTCGCGCGCCGATGCGGTGCGGAACCTGCCGGAATATAGCGCGCGCCTCATAAGCGGTGCGCCACGTGGCTAAGGCCACTTCTGCGCGCCGTGCAGAATCCTGACGATGTGGATAGCGTCACCGGCGACCCGATAGACCACGATGTAGGGCAGTGGCGAGAGCACCAGCTCCCGCGTTCCCTCCTTCTTGCCGGGACGCCCGCGATAAGGAAAACTCAGCAATGCTTTAGGGGCGTCGTAAATGGCACGCACCAGTTCCGGTGCGTGCTGCGGCGTTTCCTCAAACAGATAGTTGGTAATGCGCTCCAGGTCGTCGGCGGCTTCCTCCGACCAGCGCAAATGCATTTAGCGGCGCGACTGCTTTTCGGCAATCAGCTTTTCAAGCCGCGCGCCCACTTCTTCATGGCTCAGAAGCTCACCCCGGTCAGCGGATGCCAGGCCCTTTTCCACTTCGCGGATGAACCACTCGTCGTAATCCACAAAGCGCTCGATGGCCTCCTGCGCAATGGCTTCCGTATCGCGGCCTTGTTCGGCGGCGAGGCGGGTGAGTTTCGCGTGCACGTCGGGGGGGAGATGTACTTCCATCGCCTTCAGCGTAGGGGTTATGGGGAAGTCTGTCAACTCTACCCGTCATCGGCTGCGGCTGCGCGGAATCGCCGCCACCTTCTCGGCCGCGCGCATCGCCTGGCCGATGGCGTAATCCTGGCCGTTCTCCTTCGCTTTGCTCGACACTTCCATGAGCTTGTCCGCCGTTTCCTCCGGCGTTCGCTTGAAGTGGTCAATGGCGATACAGCAAAAGGTAAAATCGGCGCTGCTGCGCCTTCTGTCGCGTGCAAGCGCTTCCTCCATGCAGCGGTCAAAGCTCGGCCACGCCAGACGGCGCGGCCGGTCATTAGAACATCGAAGGGGGGATACTGGCGGTTGACGTTTCTCCGGGGCTGCTTCTGGCAGTCCCATGCTTTCGAGCTGGGCCGGAGTGACGATGCGCCCCGGATGTGCTTCCTCAATCGCTACGGTGGGGAAATTCGGTTTATAGGCGCGCTTGTAATTGCCGGTTCCGGCTAGGCGAACGGAGCCGCTGGCCGACAGGTCGGCTCCCGTTCCCCGCTTCAGGCGGCTGGTAAACTCCCGGTCGCCGCCCTTCACGGCAAGCCATGCCTGATAGCCGCGCTCTTTCGGGCTGGTGCGCAGAATGAGAAACGCGGACGGGCGGACACGATCGAGCTGCTTCTGCTCGAGGTCGTCCAACTGGACAAGAACAACGGCGGGGGGCGTGTAGGGCCGAATGATAAGGTTTTCACCAGCAAAAATCGTTTCCTCCTGCTCTTTCTCCTTCGCCGGGAGCGCGATGGGCTGTAGCTTCGCGGAGCGTTGCACCCAGGCAGGCAGGTTGTAGCGCATCGAGGGGACGGTGCGGCTCTTTAAAAAGCCCGTTTCCTCTTCGCGGATATTGGTGAAGGTCACATGGAAGCGGTCGGCTCCGACGCTGGTGAAAGCGTCCAGCATACGGCGTGCTTCGGATTGTGCAGTGCTGCCAGTGGTATTCATCCCCCCGCCCGTTGTTCTGTTTGGCTCAGGACTGTAGCGCGCGGTTTTCGCGTTCGCAACGGCACTTTCACTGTGCACTGAGCCTGTGTTGATATATGCGCCGAAGACGGCGCTTTCAGCCGTTATTTTGCTCGGGCCTCTCCAAGCGTCCGATTCCGCCATCAGCGGCGCATATGTTCTTAGGAGGGTGACCGTGCACCCACGTGAAAAGAGTCTCGTCGATATCAATGACCTGTCCGCAATCCTCAGCATCGCGAAGGGAACCCTTTACCAGTGGGTGTACCTTCGCCGGATTCCGTTCATCAAAGCGGGGCGTTGCCTGCGCTTTGATGCGGAAGAGGTAATTGCAGCGCTCCGCCATTTCCCTACAATGGAAGAGGCTGGCAAGAGGTAGAGGAACCATCAAAATGGGTGTCTACCGAAGAAAAGAAGCCGGTGTCTGGTACGTGGATTTTTTCGCGAATGGAAAGCGGGTGCAGGAATCAACCGGCAGCCGAAATAAGCGTGAAGCTGAGAAGTATTTGGCTTTGCGAGTCTCAGAGGTGCAGAGGGGCGTGTACGTCAAACTCGTGCATGTCCCTCTGCCGGAATTGTGGGAGCGGTATTTCGCTTACGCCAGGACGCATAAACGGTCTTGGGAGCGGGATGTACAAATGTTCAGGAACCTTGAAAACTTTCTCGGAACGGCAACGCTGACCTCTATCACTCCCCTTCGAGTGGAAGAGTATCAGCAGCACCGTAACCGCGAAGTGGCCCCGGCAACCGTGAACCGTGAAACGGCGCTGCTCAAACATATGTTCAATATGGCGGAGCGATGGGGGTTGTATCAGGGAACCAATCCGGTTCGCTTGGTGAAATTCCTGCCGGAGAACAACCTGCAATTCCAGACGGTGAGCGAGGGGGATGAGCAGCGGTTGCTCGAATCCTCGCCGCCTTACCTGCGCGAGCTTATTCTGTTTGCGACGAATACGGGGCTCAGATGCGGCGATTTGCTTGATTTGAAATGGGAGGAAGTGGATATAGAAGAAAAACGATTATCGCTCATCATGGGCAAGACGGCCCGCAGGCTTGAAATCCCTCTGAACGAGACAGCATTGGCAATTCTCGCCGCAAAGCACGCGGCGATGCACGGGCCACATGTTTTCTACAACCCGGTAACGGGTGACAGGTTCTACGACCTGAAGGCGGGGTTCAAAGCAATCCTTAAACGTGCTGGCTTGACCGGCATCACATGGCATACGCTCCGGCATACGTTCGCCTCACGGCTGACGCGCTCCGGCGTGGATCTCGTGACCGTGAAGGAGCTGCTAGGGCATTCGACAATAAACACGACCATGCGGTACGCGCACAGCAACCACGATACGAAAGCGCGGGCGGTCGCCAAGTTGCCGACCTGTGACAAAACTGTGGCAGTGGTGCCTCGGAAGGCAAGAAAGCCCAAAACTACGGTGTGACACACCTTGTAAAATGAAGATATCCGGTAAGATAGTTGATGGAGGAATGGCCGAGTGGTTGAAGGCGGCGGTCTTGAAAACCGTTAGCGGGGTAACTCGCTCGGGGGTTCGAATCCCTCTTCCTCCGCCAGATTATCTACAGCATAATCAATGAGTTAGACTGCTCCCTGCCGGCCACTGTGACCGATCGTGGCGAGAGGTGAAATTGGCGGGAAGAGGGCCATTAACCATCTGAGTCGCCGTGCAGGGACGTAGCTGTTCTTGCTGCCAGGCTGTCCGCTTGCGCGGTCAATACCCAATTGACCAGGTGCAAGCGCAAGAATATTCTTCAGACACAAGCCATTCGATTTCCGGCTAACGGCTAAAGCACGACTTGTGCTTTGGTATACGAGCGAGCATTAAACTGCAACCGCGGCTATCCGGACTCTTGGGTAGTGGGTCCGTTTGAAAATAGACCCACTACCGACTCTTGGTTCGCCAAGCGCTCCACCAATGCAGTCGATCCGCGTCGGCTAGAACGCTTTGTGCTCCTCTATCGAACATCCGCGGCGGCTTCGTGAAGCGCTATTGAAGTCCGGTCCCGGTGGCAGTGGCGTAACCACGGAGGTGTACAGCGTCCAGCAGGCCCAGGCGTCAGGTCGTCTTCGGCCGTTTCCATCCGCGAAATCGCGAGTGACCAAAGCGGCGCGAGATGGCGTATTTGTTTCCGAGTTATCGGTAGCGCAATGCGGTGTAGGTTCTATGGCTTGAGCGCGCGCATTTCGAAGAACGTGAAGACTAAGCCGCCAGCCAGAGCGCCTAATGCACACATCAAGATCAAACATTCCTGCCAATTGAGCGTGCCGAGCATCCCAAGCATAAGCCCGGTGTTGGCCCCTGCAACAGCGGCCAGCGAATACCAAACGTAGTGTCCCTTCGTGTCGGTGTTTTCTTTTAGTATGCGTGTCATGGTTCCCTCTCACAGGAACAGACGTGGCACTGAGCTGCAGGACGGGTAAAAGGTTTGTAAAAGGCTGTGCAAGAGAAACACCGGCTCCCTCACGGCCGCGGTTCGGCTACACACGATTGTTACCGAGCCGCGAGCGTAAGCGACCGGTTGTCCGGATAACCCTTACTTAGAACGACCACAAGAAACTGGTGTAAGCCGTGGTGGCGCGGTAGGCGTTACTCGGGAGGAAATCCTGAGTGGAGAAGAAATCTTCGTGATAGCCGTAGTATTGATACCCGGCGTTCCAGCGGACGCGATTGGTGATCTTCACGGACAGGCGGCCGAGCGGCGACAGGTACTTCATCGGAAACGTCTGCGCGGCCTGGAACGCAGGGATGGTGGTGCCGAACCCGGTTCCCACCGGATTGTCGCGGCCATCGCCGGTGTCTTGAATGTGACTGTACCCGGCATACACGTCGACGCGCTTTCCGACCGCGAAGCGAAGGCCGATGTTTCCGGTCTGCAGATTGCTGATGTAGAGCGAGTATTGGTTCTCCAGCAGGCTGCCGCTATCGAAGAACGAGAGCCCGCCCAGGGTGTCCAAGTGCAGCTTCACGTAATCTACATTGAAGGAGAGCCAACCGAGGGGCGACCAGGAGGCGTTCGCGGCATAGGTTCTGGCGTGAGAACTGAAGGCCGTGAGCGTAATCGAATCGTTGTTGTAATTGGTTTGCGCGTAGGCCGAGAGCATGAGGCTTTTCTTCTTGTATTGAACTCGCGCATTCAGCGTCTGGTAATTTTTGTCGCTCTTGGGAGAAAAGGGGCGATTAGCGTGGCCCACCTCGCCGTCCAGCAGGATGGTGAGCGGCGCTAGCGGCTGGATTCTCAGGCCGAACACGCCCGCGTTCAAGATGCTGGTTTGTGCGTAGGCCGGCATGCCTAGAGTGAGAACGCTGTTAATGGAGCGATCCGAATAGTGATAGCCGGCAAAGAAGCCGATCCATTTGCGCATCTGATAGTTCAAATCGGTTTGATTGGTGATGGTGCGGATGCCGAGGTATTGAAAATCCTGTACCACGAACTGTCCGGTTCCATTGTTCAATTGAAGGAATTCGGAATCTCCCTCGGTCCGAATATTGTAGACACCCGTGCTGTTGGTAAGAGTGAGTTTGGGTCCCAGGAAAATGCTGAGGGTCAGATTGCCGGTGGCGGCCGGGCGATTGCCGGTTCCCATGCTTACCACCTGCAAGCCGGTCAGGTTGGGTCCGGACGCACCGAGGAAGGGGTTTTGATCGGATATATACGCACGGCGCGAGCCTGTGTAGGTGAAGCGGCCGTTGACGCTGAACCATTTCCGATTGGTGAAGAGTCCCACGCGCCAATACGGACTGGTGCCGTGGTAGGGATTGGTGAATAGCGTGGTAGGCGTGCCGGCTACTTGGGGAGGTGTCAGAAAATCTTCCTTGAAATCCTGCCAGCCATGCATCCAGTTGATGGTGACCCCCAGAAGTTGAACTTCGTTGCCCACGCGGTATTCGTTGGTGGCGTCGCGAAGTGAGGTGAATCCGGCCGTGTTTGGAATGGACGCTGGAGTTGGCGCAGGCACTGGCGTTGTTACAGGTGTGGTTACAGGTGTGGCTACAGGGGCTGCGATGAAGGCGCCGACGGCAGTGAATTCAGGACCCGCCTGCACGGAGCGCGAATATCCAATGAAGAATTTGATTTTGGACTGAGGGAACAGGGTCAGATTGTCATCCTGCGAGGTGAAGCGCGTGTCCCGAAAATTGCCGCCCGTTTGACCCGCGCTGAGCAAGCCGGGATTGTAATAGTCGTTCAATCGCCAGGTCATATCGAAGCGATACAGATTATTTTTGGCGATACGCAGCGTGGCGGATTCGTACGGATCGCCTCCCAAGCCGACGGTCGAGAGCGTGAGTTCGTCGAAATAGGCGCCATGGCCGTCGCGCGAGTACATGCCGAAGGAGCTGCCCAGCAGACGCAGGCCGGCGGGGTAATTCACCTGGCTTTTGTACTCGTCGAGATTGCCTCCTATGGACGTGAAGCGGTAGCCGGTCTCGAACGAGTTCACGATGTTGTAATCCGATGCGTTGTCGCCGGACGGTGGGCCAACGGGCTCCTGAGTGGGTGTTACAACCTGCTGCGCGCAACACATGGCGGTGATGAGTAGTGGAAGGATTAGAGTCTTCATTGGCCGCCTCAATTCAAAAAGAACGCGCTGGCGTTGGAGCCATGAATGTGGCTGTGACAGTTGGTGCAGTTTTGATATATGGGCGACCGCAGATTATGAAACTGGAACGGGACCGGATCACCTTGGGCGGTCCGGCCAAAGCCGGGAGCGCCGTTATGGCATTCCAGGCACATGGTGAATACCACCGGACGGCGCAGCAGCCGGGAGTTCGGCGATCCGTGCGGATAATGGCAAATTTCGCAGCCTTCCACGCGAACCGGAGGGTGCTCGTAGACGAATGGTCCGCGCTTTTCCGCGTGGCATTTGAGGCAGGCCTCCTCGCTGCCCTCCACCTGTTTCACCATCGCGGACCGCGTGGGTGTTCCCCAGGTTTGGGCGAACGTTCCGTGGGGATTGTGGCAATCGCTGCAGTTAATAACGCCTTCGTTAACCCGATGCTTGAAGGGCATGGAGAATTGGGAGCGAACATCGGCGTGGCATTGGTAGCACAGCTCCGATTGCACTTTCGCCAGCAGAAATTTCGGAGTTTGAGACCCGTGGATGGAGTGACAACTGGTGCACACAACATTGTTCTCGGTGTGGGCGGAAGTGCGGATGTTGGCGCGGGCGAGTGTCTGGGAGTGACAGCGCAGGCAGTTGTCCTGGATCTTCTTGGGTTCGAGCTGGGAAAAAGCGATGATACTGGCCTTGCCGCCGTGGGCTTCGATGTGGGCCTGGCCGGGCCCGTGGCAGCCTTCGCACCCGGTATGCTCGGGCGTCTCTTTGCCGGAGGCGATGCTCTTAAAGTGCGGATTCTTAAAGAATTTCGACCAGACGTCGGGATGGCAAGTCTTACATGCTTGGCTGCCTACGAAACCGCTGGTGGAGGCGCCGCGCTGGGCCAAGTTAGATGGCTGCGCCGGGGCAGGTGACTGCTGTGCCAAAACAGGCCAGGCGGCGGCCAGGACGGGGAATAGAAACGCTCGAATTGCAGTCATGATCCATTGACGCGTGCGCGCGGGTTTTCCGCAAGCACCCGGAGTGGGATTAACGTAAACTTTTTGTGAAAGTATTATGACTTACGCTGGGGCCAGCGGCTATCGGCGAGGCCATCGCGTTCACAAATGCATCGGCGATGGGCGATTGTTCGCCACGGAGCGCCCGGCGCTCATGCTGGAAAAGAGTGGCCACAAAGAACGGGTGCGTGGTAAGCTCCACGCCGCGGAGATTGCCTTCGAGATCGCGAACCGCGGCCTGAAATCCACTGGCCAGAAGCAGGGGCTCAAATTCCGGATTCACGCCGAAGTTGCAGTGATATCCTTCCGTGATGCGCTCGACCCCATAAGCACTTCGGATGATGCCGCTGGGCGCAAGGAGCAGCTCTTGGGTCTGTTCCACCAGTGAGCAAGCCAGCCTGGTAATGACAAGCTGGGGCGCATCCGGAGCAGTTTCCTGGTGTTCGGCCGTTTGGATGCGGCAAACATTGCGGGCATATTCGATGAGCGCGTACTGGAATCCGGCGCAGGTTCCGAGAAATGGCACGCCGTGCTCCCGTGCGAATCGGATCGCGGCAAGAGCGCCGGCAGCATTGGCATAGGGGCTGGCTGGAACGCACCAGATTCCATCCAACACGGCGAAATCTTCATCCCGGCCGGTGATAGAGGATGTGTGCGTCCAAACTGGCTGGATTTCTACACGGGCGGCCGAGGCTGCCAGCCGCAACGCTTCTGGAATGGCCTGGTGAGCGATTACTGCGGGGTTGTAGTCGCCGACAAGGGCGATGCGTAGAGGCATCATTAGATCTTATTTTACCCGCGCGTGAGCGCGGACCAAGGAAGCTGGTATACTGATCAACTCGCGTCCTTCCACATGTAAATTGGAGGGCTTGTGAAGCTTCTGCTCGTTTTCGCAGTACTTTCGATCTTAGCTTCTTCGGCGTCCGCCGGGGCTTTGACCAGCGTTAACCCACTGCCGGGCCAAATCCAGCCGAACGTCATGATTCGCGATGCGGAGGGGAACCTTTACCTGGGCAGCGGAGTGCCGATCCCAACATCTGGGTTGCCCCCCACCCCGCCCGCCGCCGTCACGAAGCTTTCCGCCGACGGAAAAGTGATTTTCGCTACCACCCTCGCTCCCAATCCGGAAGTTGGGGTGACAGCTCTGGCGCTTGCGCCGGATGGCTCCATTTGGGCGGCTGGATCGGTACAGGGAAGTTTTCCGGTCACCAAGGACGCGGGCGAAACCCAGCCCCAGGGCGACCCCACAGGCTTCGTCGTGCGCCTCAACACCAGCGGCGCAGTGATCTACTCGAGTTACCTGAACGGCATCTCGCCGTCCCCTTCAGGACTCGGCACGCTGCTTGCGATGACAGTAGACAATAGCGGAGCAGTCTACATTACCGGTCAAGGCGTCTTCAATTCCACGCCGGGCGCACTCGCACCGGTGATGCAATCCAGCGTCGGCTATTTCACCGTGAAGCTGGATCAAAACGGAAAGCAGGTCTGGGCTACGGGCGGAATCGGCGGCTTCGCCATTGCGGTAGATGCCTTGGGAAATGTATACGTCGCCGGGAGTGCAACCGGCGTCTTTCCATTGCCGATCACGCCGGGTGCGTTCCAGCCGTCGTCGGCATCATCCAACGTGTGCGGTAGCGCTGGGCCAGCTGCCTTCCCATGCTCTAACCAGTACGCCGCCAAGCTGGACCCTTCCGGAAGCAAGTTAATATACTGCACCTGGCTGAGCGGAAGCTATGGTGCGTATTCATCCAGTTTGATCGTCGATGGGCAGGGCAACGCCATTCTGGCCGGTACAACGCAATCCTCGGACTACCCAACCACGCCCGGCGCGTTTCAGATGGTGGAATTCGCCGGGCAACCGTACTTCCCATCTCTAGGTCTCCTTGGCTCCTCTTCAGGGCCGGCGTACACCGGCTATGTCACGAAGCTAAATGCGAGGGGAACCGGGCTGATCTTCTCTACGTACCTGGGCGGATCGGCGGAGGACATGCTGGTTAACACGAGCCTGGATGCGCAAGACAACGTCTACCTGGTTGGCTTGGCAACGTCGCCCGATTTCCCTGGAATTATCGGGGTCCCGGATGGCTGCCGTCCAAGCCAGGTGCATCAGGTTCCGTACCTCACCCGGCTGAGCGCGGATGGAAGTTCGTTGAGCGCGACCCAACTTGCCTATGGAGTTGTGGACGCTCAGGGATTTGACGCCAGCATTACGCCGCAGAGCGCGCCTTCGGCCGCCGATGGCGAGGGTAACGCCAGCCTGGCTTTCAATGGTTCGCTCGCCAGCCTGAGCCTGTTTGCACCTGCACAGAGATTTGTCTGCGTGACGGACGCGGGCGACCATGCGCCCATCACGCAAATCGCGCCCGGGGAGTTGCTGGAGCTACTCGGTAACAACATCGGCGAGCCCGGGGGCATGAGCCCGCAACCGGTGAAAGGGGTGATACCGGTGAGATTCGGCGACGGTTCGGCCGTAAAGATCCACGGCATAGCAGCGCCCATTCTTTATTCCCCCATTCTTTACTCCTCCCAGGACCAAATCAACATTCAGGTTCCTTACGAGATCGCCGGTCAGACCAGGGTGATGCTGGAGATTGACGATCCCAACGGGAATCCTGCTGGGACGTTGGAATTCAGCGTGGTTTCAAGCCAGCCGCGCGCGTTTATCAACGGCGCGGGATACGCTTCGTGCAACGGAAATTATACGACGTCATTCCAAGCCCTCGCGCTGAACGCGGATGGTTCGTTCAATAGCTGCACGAATCCAGCGGAGGTTGGATCGGTCATCACCCTGTTTGTAGATGGCCCGGAAACCAGAGGCGTTACAGGCGCTATTGCAGTGAGTCCCGCTACGCCGTTGGCTCTTCCGGTCACCGTTTCCGGCACAGCGCAGTTTATCTCCGCGGAATCCGACCCCGGTTCCATTAATAGCGTCTGGGCAGTGAAGCTGCGCTTGGCACCGAACTCGAGTGGGGTTGGCACGCAGGCAGCCGAATTCACTCTCACTATTGGCGGCGTTCCGGTGCAGGACCCACTATTGGTTTGGGTGCTATCACGGCAGTGAGGACACGAGACTTTTTCTCGATGCGCGGCCATCACATTGGCGCTCTGCATCGGCGCCGATAGGCGTTCTTCAGCGTAATCAACGGCATTATTTTGAGGCCAATGCCGTATCCTCACTCGGAACAGTTGATCGAGGTGAACCATTCGGCTTTCGGCGTGCACTTGGCGGATGCCGGCTCGGCGCCGTTTCTGCACTTCACTTGTCGAGATCGAGGACGATCGTTCCAAAACCTGGGGCTGTTCCGTTGGAATACCCGCACAGTTACGCAACTCACCGAACCGGAAACCGCGCAATGCCTCCGCGGCTTGCGATCGGCAAGCAGATTACAGAGAACCCGAAAGACACTACTTCAAGCCGCGACCACGTATATCCGGGCTAATCCATCGAACCCAAGAGCTGGAAAACTGAACAACCGAATAACCGAACAACCGAACAACCGAACAACTAAGCAACCTTCCGCAGCTTCGTCACCCTCCCCACTTCCACCCATTCGACCACGAATATATTTCCGGCATGATCAAAACACGCTCCATGCGGGCACACGAACTTGCCCGCGATGAACTTGTCCCGAGGCTGCTTGCGAAGTTCGCCCCATGTGTTCGACGTGTCTTCGCCCAGATGTAGAATCACCTGGTTATTCTTGTCGAGAAGCGTCACGCGCGCTCCCAGATCGGGAAGCACCACGTCGCCATTGCGAAAGATATTGAAGTGACACGGCAGGTTCACTCCGTTCAGGAAGTCCACGTGCTTGCCGTCTAAGTTGAATCGCTGCAGCCGATGATTCGCGCGATCCGCCACGATCAGAACCGGCGCGGGCCCGCGCATATCGCAAATAATTCCATGCGGGCACGAGACTTTTCCGGGCTCAGCGCCTAAACCGCCGAAGGTGCGGATGTACTCGCCCTTGCTGTTGTACTGATTGATAAAGCTGGATCCGTAACCGTCCCCAACGTATAGGTCGCCGTTTGGCGCCACCGCCAGATTGGTCGGACTGTACTTCACCGGCTTTGCGTCCGCGCCCGGTTTGTACTGTTCCGATTCCTTCGGATAGCCAATGCTGAAAACTTCTTCGCCCGCGAGCGTAGTTTTCACGACCACGCCCCGCTGGGTATCGCACATATAG
Source organism: Bryobacteraceae bacterium (assembly GCA_036008345.1). Taxonomy (GTDB): domain Bacteria; phylum Acidobacteriota; class Terriglobia; order Bryobacterales; family Bryobacteraceae; genus Palsa-89. The sequence goes on along the minus strand of DASYNU010000096.1, from coordinate 52,970 downwards.
AGAAACTCCTGCTTCCCCTCCTTCAGGATGTGTAGTCCATGCGCCCCGCCCTTGAATTCCTTGCCCCACGACTTCACGAACTTGCCGTGCTGGTCAAACACCACCATGCTGTCGCTGCTCTCGCTGGACGCGTTGACGGTGTGATGGACATAAATATGTCCCTGCGCGTCTTCGCAGACGCCGTGCGTGTTGCCGTAGCGAAGATTGGCCGGTAGCGCGCCCCAATCATGCGTGGCCTCGTATTTATGATCGCCCTCTCCAAGAATGGGTTTCGAGCTTCCGGACTTATTTGCGGCCCCCAAAATCAAAGGAGCCGCAAGCCCGGTACTGATAAAGCCGCGCCGGCTGGTTTGCATATCATCAGATTATCCTATCTGATCGCAGCCAGCGAAGGTACCGGCTCGCTGAGAATCCGTGAAAAAATCAAAAGCACCGGTCGCTTACGCTCGCGGCTCGGAAAGAAAGTCTCATGTTCAGAGAGTGTTACCGAACCGCGACCGTGAGGGAGTCGGTGCTTTTGCAGGTCGCCAGCGGCCCCATATGATCGCAAAAGATCTTCAACATTACCAGCGCCGGCGCCGCCAGGAAAATCCCCCAGAATCCCCCACAGAAAACCCCCGAAAGTGACTGCCGCAAAAATCACCACCGGATTCAAAGTCATGCGCCGCCCCATGACATAAGGCGTGAAAAAGTTTGCCTCAATGGTCGCGAGCGCGACATCACAATCCCAGCCGCCGCCGGCGCAGCCGAACGAACGGACTCAGAGAAAGAATCCTCGGCCAGGTAGAGAGCGTGGAAACAGGCCAGCAAAAGAAGCGCCGTCAAAACCAAGGAGCGAGTGATCGCCAAAAACATCTTGGGATTGGACGAGGGCAACGGAACCGAGGTCCAGCAGCTTTATGGACCCGAAGTCGTATGCTTCACGCACATTTTAAAATCGCGATCCAAATGGAATCTGAAATGCCGGGTGTTCCCGGAGGGCTGATCCTGCTGTGCCAATCGGCAAACTTCGCGTTGAAACTTGTCTGTCAACTTTCACCGGGTTCGCGGCCTGATATGATTGGGAGAGACTCTGTAGTTCTTTCCCAACAGAGTGGCTATCCGCACCGAGAAAGTCGGCACTCATCCTAAGGAGTCCTGCTATGAATTCAACAATAGACGGCACAATCGCTACAGCGCCTGCATTGGAACCGGTTGAAGCACCAGGCATTCGAGGTTATCCGGATCTTACTTCACTCTTAGCCGCATTGGAACACGAAAGAATCGCTGCTCTGGCGTACTTCTTCTGGCAAGAGCGAGGGTGTCCCGACGGCTCGTCCGACGAGGATTGGTTGCGCGCCGAGCAGCACATTCGACAGAACCACTAGCCGTTGTGGAACCATTTGTGGAAATATTGAGATTACACTCATGCGTCCACTCGCATTCCTTCTGCTGCTCCTAGCCGCACTCCCGATCCACGCTCAAGACAATTACGAAGTCCAGGTCTACGGCGCCGACTTGGTTTCTCCCCTGCACACCATGCTGGAGTTGCACTCGAACTTCACTTTTGAAGGATCCAAAACCGCGGTGGATGGAGTTCGTGCCGACAATCACGCACTGCATGAAACTATCGAGATCACGCAGGGCATCACTAGTTGGTTTGAAACCGGCTTCTACATTTTCATGAGTTACCGCGCTCAGGAGGGTTACCAATGGGTGGGCGACCATATTCGTCCCCGCGTCCGCGTCCCGGAAGAATGGCATTGGCCCGTGAACGTAAGTCTCTCCACCGAGATCGGCTATCAGCGCCGCTCCTACTCCACCGATACCTGGACCTGGGAAATCCGCCCCATCGTCGACAAACAACTTGGCCGCTGGTACATGGCGTTCAACCCAGCGGTGGACCGTTCCTTCCACGGCCTCGAAGTAAGCAAGGGAGTAACCTTTGCGCCCAACGTCAAAGTAAGCTACAACATCACAAAAAGGATTGGCTTCGGTCTTGAATATTATGGCGCGCTCGGGTCCATCACCGGCTTCGACCCGCTGCATGATCAGCAGCAGGCCATTTTCCCAGCCATCGACCTGGATCTCGGGCCCAACTGGGAATTCAACATCGCCCCCGGCATCGGGCTGACTGCCGGCACCGATCATCTGCTGGTCAAAATGATCCTAGGCCGGCGCTTCAACTGGGGCAAATAAATCCGGTGACAGGATACTCATTCCCCGATTTCCCGGCGGCGACATGATCGATTCCCATCACCACCTCTGGAAATACAGCGCCGCCGAATATCCCTGGATGACTCCGGAAATGCGCGTCATCCGCCGGGATTTTCTCCCCACCCAATTGGAAGACCTCATGCACCACTTCGGCATCGAAGGGACCGTGGCAGTGCAGGCGCGCCAGACTGTCGAGGAAACTTCCTGGCTGCTCTCGCTCGCCACCCAGCACCCGCTAATCCGCGGCGTGGTTGGATGGGTCCCGCTTACCGAAGGCGCCCGCGTGAAGCCTCACCTGGAGCGCTTGGCCGCGAACCCCCGCCTGCGCGGCGTGCGCCATGTCATTCACGACGAGCCCGATCCCCGCTACATCCTTCGCGACGATTTCAACCAGGGTGTGGCCGCGCTGCGCGAATTCGAGCTGCGCTATGACATTCTGATTTTCGAGCGTCACCTGCCCTCCGCCATCCAATTCGTGGATCGCCATCCCAACCAGATTTTCATCGTCGATCACGTGGCCAAGCCGCGCATCAAAGAACGAGTTCTTTCTCCGTGGGACCACAATATGCGCGAACTGGCGAAACGCCAGAACGTCTATTGCAAGCTCTCCGGCATGGTCACCGAGGCGGACCTCGAAGGTTGGACGCCGCAGGATCTCAAGCCCTATATCGATGTCGTGCTGGCCACCTTCGGGGCCCGCCGCCTCATGTACGGATCGGATTGGCCAGTGCTGCTACGGGCCGGCGATTATGCGCGCTGGTTCGACACAGTGAACAGCGCGATCGGCAATCTATCCAAAGCTGAGCAAGCGCGCATCATGGGAGGCACCGCCGCCGAAGCCTACGCGCTTTAACCGAACCGCGACCGTAAGGTAAGAATCCGTGAAGAAATCAAAAGCACCGGTCGCTTACGCTCGCGGCTCAGAAAGAAAGTCTCATGTTCAGAGAGTGTTACCGAACCGCGACCGTGAGGGAGACGGTGCCTTTGCCGATTTTTTTCACGGCCGTAAGAAAGCCGGCGCCTTGCGTCGAGCCGTTATAGCTAGACTGGAATCGTGATTCCTTCGGCTCTGCCTCTAGTCAGCATCGTTACGCCCACTTACAATATGGCGAACTTCCTGACCGAAACTATCGAGAGCGTGCTGTCCCAGGATTACCCGAATATCGAATACATCGTTGTGGATGGCGCTTCCACCGACACCACTCTGGAGATTCTGAAGAGCTATCAGGGACGCTTGCGGTATTTTTCGGAGCCCGATCGCGGCCCCTCCGACGCGGCCGCGAAGGGTTTCGAGCAAGCGCGCGGTGAAATTCTTGCTTGGCTGAACGCGGACGATACTTACCTTCCAGGGGCGGTTCGTAAAGGGGTAGAGTATCTGCAGGCGCATCCGGAAACCGATGTCGCCTACGGCGAGGGATGGTGGATAGATGAAAGCGGCGCGAACCTCGGCCGCTATCCCAGTTTGCCGTTCGACTCCCGTATACTCGAACGCGAATGCTTCATCTGCCAGCCCGCGGCATTTATTCGGGCCACGGCTTACCGGCGTTGTGGATTGGATCCTGCCATCACTCAGGCCTTCGACTACGATCTGTGGATACGCATGGCCAAGGCTGGAATTCAATTCCGGGCATTTCCGGATTATCTAGCGAACTCTCGAATGCATGCCGGCGCCAAGACCCTGCGCGAACGCGAAAACGTGTTCGATGCTTCCATGGGCCTGCTGCTACGCCATTATGGCTACATTCCGCTGCCTTGGATTTTCGGCTACACAGCCTATCGTTTGGATCGCCGCGACCAGTTCTTTGAGCCGTTGCGATATAACGCCTGGAAATATTTGGCGAGCCTTCCGGTGGGCCTTTGGTATAACCGCCGCAAGCCGCTCCGTTTTATGACCGAATGGTTGGTGAAAGGCGGCCGGCAGCTGGTTCGCCGGCGTTGAGTTTTGTCTCGTGCTACGCTATGATGAAAGCTCCTGTAAGGAATCCAGCTAGAGCATGGCAAACACTTTTTCTTCCATAAAACGGGTGCGCCAAACCAGGCGGAAGACCGAAGTCAATCGTCTTCGCAAAACCAGGTTACGCCACCAGATCCGATCGGTCCGCCGTCTGATTGAACAGAAGGACGCGGGCGCCGCTCAAGCCGCGCTCCCGGCCACTTTCTCTCTGATTGACCGCTCCGCAAAATGGGGCATCATCAAGAAGAATACGGCGGCGCGATACAAAAGCCGCATTACCGCACGGCTCAAAGCCATGGCCTAGCTCCCACGAATTCAAAACCACCCGTTTTAAAGATCGTCACCGGGCCGCGGCCGCAAGGACACCGGTCGCTTGCGCTCGCGGTTCGGAAAGAAGTGTGGCATGTTTGGAGACGTTACCGAACCGCGACCGTGAGGGAGACGGTGCCTTTGCCGATTGCTTCACTTCAACAGTCCGCGCGGATAAGCTAAGAGGGCAACCGGCCTTGGCTGCCCTCTTTACAGACTTCGCGCTATCTAGCGTCCGACGTAACTTATAGTTGTGGTCCCGGTAGCGCTCTGGCCGGCGCTGTTAGTTACCGTCACCATGAATGTGTAAGTGTTCGGCCCATTGTCACCGAGTTGCGCGTTGGCGATGGCCGAAGTGCCATGCAGCAGAGATACGTTCTGCTCGCCTCCCGTCACACTCCACTGGTACGTTAACGCCAATCCATTCGGATCGGTCGATTGAGAAGCGTCCAGCGTGACATCCTTGATCGTGACGGTTTGGTTGGGCGGAGTAATTACCACGGTTGGAGCGGTTGTAGTGCCGCCGCCACCGGGAGGAGCGGGAGGCGTCGAGACGGTAAGTGTGTTCACAGTCGCGGCCGGCGAATAGAGTACGATGGCCCCCGCCACGCTCTCAATCACAGTATTTACCGTAGCTGGAGTGGCGGCGGTGGTGCCGCTCGCTGCCGTGGCACTGGTAAAGCCGACGGAAATCGCGGACGCCGCTCCCTGATAAGTTCCGTACGGAGTGGCCGTGCTCTGCGTGTCGGTTCCCACAAACATGATCCCCATGAACGGTTTTTCGGTGACGTAGATTTTGTCGACACTCATCGTTACCACCGCAACCAGCGCGCTTCCCAGGTTGGCCAGCACGGCGGTTGGCGTAGGAATCGGCGAGCCGGTGGGAACTGCAAAGACTGTGGACGTTAATGTGTTCGCCTGGGAATTGTAGACCAAAGTTTCGCGAATCTCCAACGCGCCTCCGGCCAATGCCGCCAGAACACTCGCGGGAAGGGTCGGTGTGATACCAGTGAGAATGTCGTTGAGCGCGATTTTTCGCTCAATATTAAGCGCCTGCAACGTTTGCGCAGTCGCCGGTGCCGCGTAAGTCAGCACCAAGACCAAAGCCAGTGCAAATACTCCAACCATACTTCTAAATTTCATACTTTTCTCCTTCTTTCATCCGCGGAAACGCGTAATGATACCGGTTAGTAACAGGTTGTTAACGCCTCTGTAGAGATACTATGTTTTGGGTGTCCCGGTCAAGTAACCGGTAGCGCACTAAGTTCTATGCCCTTGCGCCTTGGACGGCCATGCTCTTGGATGGCCCTGCCTCTCTCAACGCACAGCCTAATTAATACACCGTTGGAAGCCCTGCGTCTGCTCAAAAGTGCTCACAACCTGCAAATAGCTGTTGTGGGCTCAAACGTTCCACGACCCGTAAGTTTCAGGCCAGCGGCGATCGTTCACGCACCGCGGCGGGACGCAGTTGCGCATCTTCCAACCGCTTGGCTTCCTGATAAGTGAAAACCATGCGGTGGATTACTGTAATGTTGGCCAGAACCGCAATTACCCACAAGACCGGCGCCATGCGGTCGAACAGCGCGCCAATGATGAACAACACCACGCGCTCCGGGCGCTCCATGAATCCCACCTTGCAACTGGGTATGGTGTTTTCGGCGCGGGCGCGCGTGTAACTGACCATCACTGAGCCGGTCATTACAATCGCTGTCAAGACAACGTAAAACGGACGATTGATAATTCCGTAATAAACCAGCAGGCCCATGAGCAGCGCCAGATCCGAGTAGCGATCCAATACGGAGTCGAAAAAACCGCCGAATCTGGTCACTCGATTGGTTTCGCGCGCCACCCGGCCGTCCACCATGTCAAACAGACCGGCGCCGATGATCACGAAACCGGCGGCCCGGAACCGCCCCGCAGCCAACAATACCGCGGCTGCGATGTTGATGAGCAGGCCCAGAAAAGTCAGAACATTCGGATGGATCTTTGAGAGCGCCAAGCCGCGCACGATGAGACGGATGATTTTGTCGCAAGCGATGCCGATCGCGCGGGTGAACGTAATCTTCACAGTTCCCTCTGATTCTACCCGAATCCAGATCTGCCTGGGGTGTCAGCCTGGAGTGTCAAGCTGGCGTGTCAAGCTGGGGCGTCCTTCCCCGTGTCAGCGGGCTCTTCAACGATTTCGTGGATGGTGGCCAGCCGCACAATCTCAAACTCCCGGGCGCCCCCAGGGATCTGAAATTTCACATTGTCGCCCACTTTCTTGCCGATCAATGCCTTGCCGATGGGCGACGTGGTGGAAATACGGCCATTGGCTACGTCGGCTTCTTCGCTCGTGACCAGCTTGTAGATCATTTCTTCGTTTTTATCGATATCCAACACCGTAACCGACGAACCTAGCCCTACGCGGTCGCGCGGAATACGCGAAAAATCGACCATGGATAATTCACGCAAGCGCGCTCGGAGCTGCCCCAGCCGCGCGTTTACCATGCCCTGGCGCTCCTTGGCTGCGTGATACTCGGCGTTCTCGCTCAGGTCGCCATGGGCGCGCGCCTTGGAAATCTCGCGCGGCAGATCCACCCGCAGCTCCATATCCAGCGCGGCGATCTCCTCCTCTAGCTTTTTCTTCAAATCTTGCATCTGTCTAAATTATAGGGGCTAAGGGCCACCAGATGGGCCCCGACGCCTGGATTGGTCTCCGATTCAGACAAAACCATCCCAAGAATGTTACAATCTAAATGAGAGGCCCCCAGACCCCCCCTTTATGGCTATCAAACCAGCTTTCGCCCAAGGTGCGCAGATCGAACACTCCAAGTATGGATTGGGTTCAGTGAGTTCCTGCACCGAAGAGCATATCGTCATTAAGTTCGATGACCATGGCGAGAAGAAGTTTGTGCTTTCCATCGCCATGCCGGCTCTGAAAAAGAGCGATCGCCAGCCGCCCGTCGAGAAGCGCCGCTCTACCCGCAAGAAAGCCGCGCCGGCTGTGGCTCACTAAGCGCTGTTTATTCAGTCCTTAACGTTGCCATGGGATCCACCCGCGTAGCTCTCCGCGCGGGAATGTAACACGCCAGAAGCGCTGCCGAGGCCAGCACAGCCAGTCCCGCCCCAAACATTTCCGGATCGTATTCCTTCACCCCGAAAATGATGTTGGCCAGCAACCGTGCAATCACCAAGGTAACCGGCAAGCCAATCAATAACCCGGTTCCGGTTAGAACTAAACCGCGTCGCACAATCATCCACACCACATCCCCCTGACGCGCGCCCAGCGCCATGCGGACGCCAATTTCGTGCGTCCGTTCGTTTACCGAATAAGCCATCACCGCATATACGCCGATGCTCGAAAGAAACAACGCGACGAATCCGAACACTCCCATCAGCACAGCCAGAAACCGGAAGCCGGCAAGTTGGTCGTCGAAAAGCTCCTCCAAAGTCTTGAACTCATAAATCGGCTGGTCGGAATCAATGGCGAAAACTTGCGCGCGCGCAGCCGCGGACAGTGCCTTGGGATCGCCCGAGGTTCGCATCAGCACGTCGAAGCTGCGGATGGCGTGCTGCAGATAGGGCCGATAAAGGACGGGCCGGTAGAATTTGTCGAACGGATCGCGCCTCACGTCTGCCACGATCCCTACAACCGTCAGCCACGGCGAATCCATGGATGGCAGACCAACCTTGAGGTGCTTGCCGATGGGATTTTCGCCCGAGAAATACTGGTTCGCGAGCGACCGGCTGGCGATCGCCACCAGCGGCGCATCCTTTCCATCGCGTTCGGTGAACGATCGTCCTTGCCGCACGGGAAGCTGCAGCGCGCGGAAATAGTCCGCACTGACGCAGGCATTAATGGCCACCGGCGGGCTACCGCTTTCCCGCGTATCGCGGTCCTCGATGGTGAAGTTTGTGTTCGTGCTGCTGCCTGAATATGGAAGATTGGTGGTAACGGCAGCGGCTTGAACTCCGGAAATCGCTTGCACCGATCGCAGCAGCCGATCTTGGAACGCCGCGATTTCGTTTTGTCCCGGATATTTGGATTCCGGCAGTGAGATGCGCATGCTTAAAGCGTGTCCGGGATCCATTCCCGGCGCAGGATCTGTAACCAGCGCGCTGCCCTTGGCGATTAGACCGGCTCCCACCATCAGCACCAAAGCCAGCACAATCTGTCCAACTACCAAAATGCTGCGAATGCGATGCCGCCGCACGCCGCTGGAGGTGCCTCGGTTGCTCTCCTTCAACATCTCGTTGAGGTCCGCGCGCGATCCGAACCACGCCGGAACAATTCCTGAAACCACGCCCGCCACCACCGCGGCAATCAGTGTGAACCACAACACGTGGCCGTTGATGCCCAGCCGATCCCAGCCAGGCAGATAGCGTCGCACTTCGGTGGGAAGGGACGAGCGCATGATGTACAGTCCCCAAAACGCCAGCAACAGGCCGAACAACGCCCCCAGCATGCCGAGCAGCGCGCTCTCACCCAAGAACTGGCGGATCAGCCGGAAACGGCTGGCGCCCAGCGCGGATCGTATCGCCATCTCTTTGGACCGCAGCGAGACGCGCGCGAATTGAAGATTGGCGACGTTCGAGCAAGCGATCAACAACACAAACGCAACCGACCCCATCAGCATCACCATGAACTCCTCCACCAGGTTTCCGGATACATATTCCCGCAATAATTCCACGCGGACGCTGCGGTGCAGATGGGCTTCTGGATCCAGTTCCGAAATTCTTTCGGCCAGCGCCGCCAGCTCCGAATCCGCTTGCGCCACCGAGACGCCGTCCCGCAGCCTTCCCACTACGTCGAGCGACATTACCGAGCGCTGGCCGCGCTCACTCGCATCCATGGCCAGCGGGATCCATAAATCCACGCCCGGTGGATAGCGGAAATCCTTGGGCATCACGCCGACCACTCGATATGCGTGGCCTTCCAGTTGAATGCTGCGGCTAAGAATGCGCGGATCGGATGCGAATCGTCCGGCCCACAAAGTGTGGCCCAGTAACACCACGCGGTCCTGGCCTGGCGTGTCCTCACCATCCGCAAAAACTCGCCCCAGCGCCGGCCGTGCTCCCAGTGCCTTGAAGAAACTGACGGAGGCGCGCGCGCTTTCCACCCGCTCCGGCTCGCCGTCTCCGGTGAGGTTCAAGTTGGCTTCCACGCCGGCGCCCAGGTTCTCGAGGCTGCGCGTCTGTCTCTGGAAGTCAAGAAAATCGGCGGGCGACAAGCGGTCGAACGATTTGCGGTTGCCTTTCTGCGTGCCGATTACAGTTACCACTCGATCCAGATCCGGCAGCTCCAGCGGACGATAGAGCAAAACGTCGGCCAGGCTGAAAATGGCCGTGTTAGCGCCAATCCCCAGCCCCAGCGCGAGCACTGCCACGACCGTGAATCCGGGACTCTTGGTCAGCATGCGAGCTGCGTAGCGCACGTTTTTCAGAAGTAGGTTCATTTCAGGGCCGGTATCTTCAAGTGTCTCACGCTATTTCCAACGTCCAACCGCGACCGCCTCTCAAACCGAACCGCGACCGGGAGGGAGCGTAACGACATCGCAAGCGTGCTGCTGTCCTGGTAGCGCTTTTAAGGAACCCGCGCAAAACGGAATGCGGCGCGGGCCAGTTCCTGAACCGTTTGGCGGTGCGCGCCGCACCCTTTGCGCTTCCGGCCGGTCGCTGCTCGGAACGAGACTTTGTGGAATGGAGCGGTTGGGCGTCGCCGATTTGCTTCGGGCCTCAGAATCGCGTCATGATGCATTCAGGATGCCGTATCACCCCCGCGACGACATCGCGCAGCGGTTCGCCGAAATACATCCGCCGCTCGAACCCCAAGCTGCGCTGGTGGAAGCCCACCGTTGCCTCTATTGTTTCGACGCGCCCTGCTCCGATGCCTGCCCCACCCACATCGATGTTCCGCGTTTCATCAAAAAAATAGCCACCGGAAATTTGCGCGGATCCGCGTTTGGAATTCTGGATGCGAACATTTTGGGTGCCAGCTGTTCCCGCGTCTGTCCAGTGGATGTGTTGTGCGAAGGCGCATGCGTTTTGCATCGTTACAACCAGCAGCCCATCGAAATCGGCCGTCTGCAGCGTCATGCCATGGATTTCTTCTATAGCCACGACGCGAAGTTGGCGTTTTCACCCGCGCCCGAAAAAGCTCAAAGGATCGCGTGCGTCGGCGCTGGCCCCGCATCGCTCGCCTGCGCAGCTGAGTTGCGAAAACGCGGCTACGGCGTCACTATTTTCGAAAGCCGCGCCCTGCCTGGCGGATTGAATACTTACGGCGTGGCGGAATACAAACTGCGCCCTTCCGACAGCCTGCGCGAAGTGGAACTCGTAAAATCGCTCGGCGTGGAATTCCGCTTCGGCGTGAGTGTGGGCGCTGACATCACCGTGGAGGAACTGGAGCGCTGGTACGCTGCGGTCTTTCTAGCGGTTGGTTTAGGGCCCGCCGAGCCTCTCGGCCTGCCCGGCGAGGAACTGGACCACGTTGTGGACGCGCTCCGTTTCATCGCCGATTACAAAACCGCGCAAACTATTTCGGTGGGCAGCAAAGTGGCAGTGATCGGCGGCGGCAACACCGCCATCGACGCCGCGAATGCCGCCCTCCGCTTGGGCGCCGACGAAGTGTATATGGTTTATCGCCGCAGCGAGCGCGAGATGCCAGCCTTCCAGTTCGAGTACGAAAATGCCAAACTCGAAGGCGTCCGGTTTCGTTTTAAGACGCAACCGGTGGCCATCCTGCCAAGAGGGTTGGAGTGCCTGCGAATGGAATTAGGCGCGCCCGACCAATCCGGACGCTGCAGGCCGGAGCCTGTTCCCGGATCGAATTTTCTACTCGAGTGCGACATGGTGATTCTGGCCGTCGGGCAGTCGCGCTTTCTTGATTTTCTTTCCGCATGTCGAGGCCTGGAACTGCGCGACGGAAACGTAGCGGTGGATCCTGAGACCGGCCGGACATCGAATCCTCGTTACTACGCCGGGGGCGATTGCGTGAACGGCGGCCGCGAAGTGGTGGACGCCGTGGCCGAAGGAAAGCGAGCCGGAAAAGCAATGGCAAAATGGCTAGATAGATCCAATGACGCGTAGCCCCGATGTGGCGCACGCACTCTTGCGTGCCGCGTCGGCACTCTTGCCGACGCCTGGAACACGTTCACTCGAGTGTGACCGCTGTACCGAAGAACGCGTGCGCCACGTTAAGCCTGGAGGCCCAACATGGCTGACCTGACCACCGTATTCGCCGGCGGTATCCGCTGCCCCAATCCATTCTGGCTGGCATCCGGACCACCCGCCAATTGCGGCGAACAAGTGATGCGCGCCTTCGACGCCGGATGGGGTGGCGCAGTGTGGAAGACACTGGGCGACCCCATCGTCAATGTGTCCTCGCGCTATTCGTCGGTGGATTGGAGCCGGCAGCGCATGATGGGTCTTAACAATATTGAGTTGATTACGGACCGGCCGCTTCACGTCAACCTGCGCGAGATCAGCGAAGTGAAAAAACGCTACCCCGGCCACGCTGTGATCGCCTCACTCATGGTGGAATCGAAACCTGAGGCTTGGCGCCAGATCGTGCACCAAGCCGAGGACGCCGGCGCTGATGGGCTCGAACTAAATTTTGGATGCCCACACGGAATGAGCGAGCGCGGCATGGGCAGCGCGGTGGGCCAGGTTCCCGAATATACAGCATTGATCACAAGCTGGGTGAAAGAAGTGGCGCGCACTCCCGTACTGGTCAAGCTCACGCCCAACATCTCCGACATCCGCATGGTGGCCCGCGCGGCCAAGTACGGTGGCGCCGATGGGCTTTCGGCCATCAACACCATCAACTCCATCACTGGCATCGATCTCGACACGCTCATCCCCCGGCCCGATGTGGGCGGCCTATCCTCGCATGGCGGGTATTGCGGCCCGGCCGTGAAACCGATCGCGCTTCACCTGGTGCAGCAGATCGCGTCGGACGAAGCATCGCGGCTGCCCATTTCCGGCATCGGCGGAATCTCGGGCTGGCAAGAAGCCGCGGAGTTCATCCTGCTGGGCGCAGGCACCGTGCAAGTTTGCACCGCCGCCATGCACTACGGGTTTCGCATCGTCGAGGATATGATCGACGGTTTAAGCAATTGGATGGATTCCAAGGGCTTCCGCACGCTCGACGATTTCCGCGGCCTCAGCTTGCCGCGCGTAGTGGAGTGGAAAAATCTCGATCTGAATTATAAAATCATCGCGCGCATTCATCCCGAAAAATGCATCGGCTGCGACCTTTGCTATACGGCCTGTTGGGACGGCGCACACCAGTGCATTCATCTGGATCGCGTAACAGGCGCGAGCGGCAACGGCCATCGGACGCCTGCCGAAGTGGAGCGCGAGAGCGCAAGGAGAATCGCAACCACGCCCATCGCGAAACTCGACGGAACCGGCCGTAACGCTGGGCCGTATGCAACGCCGTTAGCACGAATCCCCCGCGTCGACGAAGACGAATGCGTAGGCTGCAATCTCTGCGCGCTGGTTTGTCCGGTGGACGGCTGCATCACCATGGACCACGTCGACACCGGCCGGCCATTCCAATCCTGGGAGCAGCGCACGGCGAAACTATGAGCATATTGATCCGAAACGGCACCGTGGTCACGGCGGAATCCACATTTCCAGCTGACATCCTGGTGGACGGTGAAAAGATTAAAGAAGTTCGCCCGGGCATTCCGTCGAACGCGGGCGACACCATGCTGGATGCCGCGGGGCTGCTACTCTTGCCCGGTGGCATCGACGCCCACACGCATCTGGACATGCCCTTCGGCGGCACCACATCGAGTGACGATTTCGAAACCGGCACACGCGCCGCGGCCTTCGGTGGAACCACCACCATCGTAGACTTCGCCATCCAGGCGCGCGGCACCCGCATGCGCGACGCTCTGGATACCTGGTGGAAAAAGGCGGAACGCAAGGCCTGCATCGATTTTGGCCTGCACATGATCGTCACGGATTTGGGAGGCGCGGGCTTGGAAGACATGGACGACATGGTGCGCGAAGGTGTCGCCAGTTTCAAGCTGTTCATGGCTTATCCGAACGTCCTGATGGTGGATGACGCCACTATTTTCCGCGCCCTGTCGCAAACCGCCAAGAACGGCGCATTGATCTGCATGCATGCCGAGAATGGCGGCGTCATCGACGTGATTGTGCAGCGCGCGTTGGCTGAAGGAAAAACCGCGCCCATCTATCATGCTTTAACGCGCCCGACAACAGCCGAAGCCGAAGCCGTGCACCGGGCCATTGCTTTAGCGGAGATCGCGCGCGCGCCCGTATACATCGTGCATCTCTCATCGGAGGATGCTCTGAACGAAGTGCGCGAGGCGCGCGACCGCGGATTGCCGGCCTTCGCCGAAACCTGCCCGCAATATCTACTCCTCTCCATCGAAGAGCTCGATCGTCCGAATTTCGAGGGCGCAAAATACGTGTTCACGCCGCCCTTGCGTGAGAAGAAAAATCTCGGAAAACTCTGGGATGGTCTCAAGCACGATCACCTGCAAGTGGTTTCCACCGACCATTGCCCATTTTGTTTTGAGGACCAGAAGATCCTCGGCAAAGACGATTTCACCAAGATCCCCAACGGCGGCCCCGGCATCGAGAACCGGCTGCAGTTAATCCACCATCACGGCGTCAACCAGGGAAAATTGACGATAAATCGCTTCGTCGAATTGGTTTCCACCACACCCGCGCGCATCTTCGGAATGTATCCGCGCAAAGGCGTGCTGGCACCCGGTAGCGATGCGGACATCGTGTTCTGGGACTCGTCGGCCGAGCACACCATCAGCGCCAAGACGCATCACATGCGCGTCGATTATTCCATGTTCGAAGGCTTTCAAGTGAAGGGCAATGTCCGCACGGTGATGTCGCGCGGCGAAGTGATTATCGACCGCGGCCAGTTTCTAGGAAAAGCTGGCCGCGGCCAATATCTAAAACGCCAGGCTCGCGGCGGAGCCTGGGCCTAGAGCCTAGCCTTTCGACGAAACACCCTCTTCGTGGGAGCGTTCACACTGCCTAGCCGAACCGCGACCGGAAGGAAGCGCAACGGGCGCGGCGCGCACCGCCAAACGGACCAGAAACTGACCCGCGCCGCACTCCGTTTTGCGCGAGTTCGTTGGAAGCGATACCACGAGTCCCGCTAGGACACTGAGCTCGTGGTAGCACTTCCTTCCGGTCGCGGTTCGGCTCTGCGCGGCTACTACGGGTTGACACATTACCCAAACAGGTGCATACTCCTGTTAGATGCTGACCCGAGAAGAAAAGAACCGCGTAGCCTTGCTCCAGGGCACGCTCGATCTACTGATCCTGCGCACCCTGGTCTTCAAGCCCGAGCATGGCCAAGGAATCGCCCGCGCCATCCATGAACAATCCGAGGATGTCCTGCTGGTGGATCACGGCGCTTTGTATCCCGCCCTCCAGCGGCTGGAATCGAAGGGCTGGATTTCGGCCAAATGGGGCAATTCGGAAAACAATCGCAAGGCGCGCTTCTATGCGTTAACCAAGAACGGGCGCAAGCAACTGGTGGAGGAAACCAGCCAGTGGCGCAAACTCGCAACTGCGATCGGGCGCGTACTGGGACCCGAGGAGGTTTAACCATGTTTGGACGGCGCAAGCGCAATCCGGAGGATTTCGCCGAGGAGCTTCAAGCGCACCTGGCACTCGAAGCGCAGCAACTCACGAAGGAAGGCCTCAGCAGCGGCGAAGCAGAAATGGCCGCGCACCGGAGGCTCGGAAACGTTGTCCAAAGTGAAGAACGTTTCTATGAATCCAGCCGTTGGATCTGGCCTGAGCAGTTTCGGAAAGACATCCGCCTGGCACTCCGCCAACTGGCCCACAGTAAAGGATTCACCACGGTCGCGCTTCTGACTCTCGCGCTCGGCATTGGCGCTAACACAGCCGTCTTTACGCTGGTTCACGCGCTGATGTTGCAGTCCCTGCCGGTCGCAGATCCGAGCCAACTCTACCGGCTCGGCGACACCAATGACTGCTGCGTGATCGGCGGGCACCAGGAACGCTTTTCCATTTACTCCTATTCGCTCTATCAATATTTATGCGGCCACACGCCGGAATTCGACGAACTGGCGGCGTTCGGGGCTCAAGCTGGACCGTTCAGCGTGCGACGCGGCGGGGCAGCAGCGATCCCCGCTCCTATGTTGGGCGAATTCGTGTCGGGAAATTATTTCGCAATGTTCGGCGTTCACGCGGCGGCCGGCCGCGTTCTTCTCGCCACGGACGACTCGAGTGGCGCTGCACCGGTGGTAGTCCTGAGTTATCGGGCCTGGCAGCAGCGTTACGCGCTCGACCCCAATGTGGTCGGTTCCACATTGATAATCAGTGGCGCCAATTACACCATCGCTGGAATTGCCCCTGCCGGATTTTTCGGCGACACGCTCCGCGCGGATCCACCGGATTTTTGGATTCCGCTCTCGGCCGAACTAATTGTGCGAGGCCGGAACTCGATCTTGAATCACTCGGGCGACCACTGGCTGTATCTTATTGGCCGCCTCAAGCCCACGGCCAGCCCCGCGCAAGTAGAAGCCGAGGCCAATCTCGAATTGAGGCAATGGTTCTTCGAGCGGGCTGGCTCGAATATCGGCGATGGGGAGCGCACCGCAATCGCAAACCAGCACATTCATCTGACACCGGCCTCGGGCGGCGTCGGAAGTTTGAAGGACAACTACAAGGAAGCCTTGCGGTTGCTGACGCTAGTGGCCGCTCTGGTGCTGTTGATCGCTTGCGCCAACATCGCGAATTTGCTGCTTGCCCGCGGGACCGCCAGCCGCATCCAAGCCTCCATCCGTCTGGCGCTCGGCGCGCCTCGCCATCGGCTAATTCGACAAACGCTTATCGAAAGCATACTGCTTGGTTTGCTCGGCGGCGCCGCGGGACTCGCGATTGCTTTCATCGGGACCCGCGCCATTTTGCTGCTGGCTTTTCGCGGCGCTCGCTTTGTTCCCATTGATGCCGCGCCCTCGCTCCCAGTCCTCGGTTTCGCATTCGGCTTGTCACTGCTAACTGGGGTCATCTTCGGTGTTGTGCCGGCCTGGATTTGCGCCCGCATCGAGCCGGCTGAGGTTTTGCGAGGAGCCAACCGATCCACCGGGAACAGCTCCACGCTACCGCAAAAATCCCTGGTTGTTTTTCAGGCTGCATTGTCGCTGGTGCTGCTGGCTTACGCCGGCATTCTTACTAAGAGTTTGGGAAATCTCGAACACCAGCAGTTCGGATTCGAAACCAGCGGCCGCGTGATGGTCTCCGTGAGTCCTGCGTTCACGGGCTACACGCCGGACCGGGTTCATGCGGTGTACCAGCAGCTTGAGCAGCGCCTACCGCATGTCGCCGGAGTACAAAGCGCCAGCTTCTCGCAATATAGTCCGATGGAAGGCACCAATTGGAGTTCCGGTATTCACTTTGAGGGCCGCCCATCGAATGAGTCAGCATCCTGGCTGCGCGTGAGCCCGCACTATTTCGAGACCATCGGAACACACTTGCTGCGCGGGCGCGTGATCGATGAGCGGGACTCTCCTAACGCGCGAATGGTCACGGTTGTGAACCAGGCCTTTGTGAAGAAATTCTTCCCGAATGAAAATCCAATCGGAAAGCGCTTCGGGATGCAGAACCCGAGCGATTACGAGATCGTCGGGATCGTCGAGGACGCCAAATACATGGATGCCCGCGACCAAGCCTGGCCCACATTCTTCTTGCCCCTGCTGCAGATGGCCAAGGCCCATTGGGCCGAGTCCGGCCTGGTCCGTTCGAATTCTATTCACGACATCGAATTGCGCGTGGCCGGCAACACCCAGGATCTGGAGCCCACGCTGCGGCGCACCATCGCCGAAATTGATCCCAACCTCACCGTGCTCAAGGTGCGTAGCTTCGGCGAGCAGCTCAGCGTCAATTTCAACCAGGAGCGGTTGTTGGCGCGGCTGACTGCCTTATTCGGCCTGCTTGCGTTAGTAGTGGCCACCGTTGGACTCTACGGAATCACGGCTTATTCTGTCGTGCGCCGTACCAGCGAGATCGGTGTCCGCATCGCGTTGGGCGCGTCGCGCACTGACGTCGTAGGCATGGTGCTGCGTAGCGCCGTGCTGCAGACCGGCCTTGGATTGGCGATTGGACTTCCCATTGCACTTTGGGGATCGAGCGTCTTAGCCCATCAACTTTTCGGCGTGAAGGCGTACGAACCCATGGTGTTGGTTGGATCGATGGCCGTTCTGGGCGTGTGCGGCATACTGGCTGGATTGGCCCCCGCGTTTCGCGCTGCCGGCATCGACCCACTCAAAGCACTCCGCACTGAATGAATCTGAAGAGGTTACCGAACCGCGACCGTGAGGGAGTCGGTGCCGTTGCCGATTTTTTCACAGCTTCTGAGGGAGTTCCCATGAGCCTGCTGGCTCACCAAAGCTCATGCAGACGACTTGTGGCGCACGCACTCCTGCGTGCTGCGCCGAGATTCGTCTCGGCGTCGGGCGGACATCGACACGAATGTCGATGCAGCACGCAAAAGTGCATGCGACACGAGGCGTCTGCAACGGAGTCGGTGCCTCAGGCCTTATTCATACCTCAGCGCCACCATCGGATCCACGTCAGTGGCCCGCCGGGCGGGCAGATAGCTCGCGAGCAGCGCAACGGCCACCAACAGCAACGACACTACGGTAAAGGTGAAAGCATCTGTCGGCCGCACGCCCCACAAGAACTTTTCCAGCACCCTGGTCATCGCGAAGGCACCCGCGAGTCCCAACGCAACACCGGCGCCAGCCAGCAGCATGCCATGCCCAAGCACCAGCGCCAACACATCGGAAGCACGCGCCCCCAGCGCCATCCGCAAACCCATCTCGTGCGTTCGCTGCGTCACCGAATAGGCCATCACGCCGTAAATCCCCACCATCGCAAGTATCAGCGCCAGGGCCGCAAAAACGCTAAGCAGCAACGCAGTAAGGCGCGGCTGCGCGATGGAGTGCGATCGGATCTGCTGCATGGTTGCAATGCTCGAAATCGGCAAATCTTTTTCAACCGACCAAATCGCGCTCTGAATAGGCCCGGCCAGTTTCATCGGATCCGCCGAAGTGTGCACCAGCATGGTCAGATTGGGCCACGCAAAAGGATCTTGCAGATACGATAAATACACCTCGGGTACCGGCTCAGCGCCGAGCCCTGCCTGACGGACGTCGCCCACCACGCCCTGAATCGTAGCCCACGTCTTTCCGTCGCTCGTGATGCGCGCACCGATGGGATCCTGGCCGGGCCAGTATTTGCGCGCCAAGGATTGATTGATCAACGCTGCCGGCGGTGAGCCCTCGGTGTCGCGTTCCGTAAAATCCCGGCCCTTTAGCATCGGGATTCCGAGCGTGCGCAGGTAGCCGGGGCCAACTATATTGACATTCCAACTGAGCTTATGACCGGGCGCGGGATCCGGGCGTCCCTCAATGCTAAACCCCACGGTGTCGATATCGCCGCTCAGCGGAATGTCAGTGACTACCGCGGCGGACTGCACGCCCGACAGTTGCTCCACGCGTTGCAGAACGGCCGATACAAACGGCGCCCGCGCCTGGGTTTCGGCGTACTTCTTGCCGCCAATCTCCAGGTTTAGGGTCAGGACATTTTCCGGATGAATCCCCGCATCCACGCTGTTGAGCAGCACAAACGTCTTGATCATGAGGCCCGCCCCGATTAGAAGAACCAGCGCCAGAGCAATCTCCGCAACTACCAGCGTGCTGCGCATCCGGTTACGGCGCCGGTTTCCAGTAAGCCCGCGGCTGCCTTCTTTCAGCGTGTCGTTGACGTCCAGACGCGATGCTCCAAACGCCGGCGCCAATCCCGCTACCATCCCCACCGCGAGCGAAAGAAGTAGAGTGAACGCGAGTACGGTTCCATCGATAGATGCCGTATCCAAGGCGTGCGTCGCGAAGGTGGAACGCACCAAAGTTACCAATCCCAGAACTCCCCAGTACGCGATCAACAGCCCCGCCGCGCCGCCCGCCAGCCCTAAGAGAGCGCTCTCCGTGATGAGCTGCCGGATCAGGCGAACGCGCCCCGCGCCCAGGGCCGCCCGCAGCACCAGCTCTTTGTGCCGGCCTGCGGTACGCGCCAGAAAGAGATTCGCGACATTGGCACAGGCGATCAGCAAAACAAAGCCGACCGCGCTCAAGAAAATCAGAAGCGCCGGACGGAAGTTGACGCTGTAGGAATCACGTAGCGAAAGTACCCGCACTCCGGCCTTCGCGTTTTGCTTCGAATACAACCGCTCTTGCTGCTTGGCGATCGTATCCATTTCCACCTGCGCTTGAGCCAGCGTGGCGCCCGGCTTGAGCCGTGCCACTACGTTCAAGAAACCATGGCCGCGGTCGGGATCTGCTGGCTGCGGAAGCACGATATCCGTGGGATGGTCGGGAGGAAATCGGAATGTGGCGGGCAAGATTCCAATCACCGTGAATACTTCGTCGTTGAGCTTCACTGTTTTGCCCAGGACGCCCGGATCGCGCGCAAAGCGGTTCTGCCACAAGCCTTCCGACAGCAGCACCACATGCTCCCTGCCCGGCTGAATCTCATCGGCAACCAAAGTTCGCCCGTAAATTGGACTCACCCGCAGAAGCTGCAGCAGGCCGCCGGAAGTCCGCAGTCCCTGGACATGCTGAGGCCGGTCGCCACCGGTAATGTTGAAGGAGCGCGGGTTGTAAACTTCCATTCGCTCAAAGCTGCGGCTCTGAGTTTTCCAATCCAGGAAATCCGGGTATGACGTAACGGAATCGTTAACGGGCCAAATCCGCATCAACCGGCTGGAATCGGTGAAAGGCAGAGGCCGCAGTAAGAATGCGTTGACCACGCTGAAGATTGCCGTGTTGGCGCCAATGCCGAGCGCGAGCGTCAATATCGCGACGGTGCTGAAGCCAGGGCTGCGCCGCAACAATCGCACTCCATATCGCAGATCCTGCATGCATCGTTCTAACGATGTCCATCCGCCCATTTCGCGTATCGTCTCCTTCAGCAAGGTTGTGTTTCCCAAGGTGCGCCGCGCGGCCTGCATGGCCTCCCGCGGGTTGGATCCAGCTGCGCGCAACTCTTCAGCCTCTAGATCCAGATGATCGCGAAGTTCCCGAGCAAGATCGTCGTCGTGCATGGCGCTGGTAGATATTCTACCCTAACTATTGGCGCCATGGTAGACGTCCTACCATCGAGTGAATCAGACGCTCAGCCGGGTCGGGGGCGCCAGGGACGTGGTTCGCATCCTTAGGTGCCAGGTGGCCGCCGCATGCGCGCCATATCTCGATAGACAAAGCCGGCGCGCTAGGATTGAAAGTCACCGCCTTGGAGTCCTATCAGAGACTACCAGGGTCTACAGACAGTAGCATTGACTTGCTAGAAATCACAGCCAGCCTGCGCCTAGGGCTCCGAGGTATCCTAAGATCTTCTGCCAGCGCCCGCGATTCCGGAGGGGAAACGTGCCGGCACCGCCGAAAGAAAGACAGCGGCTTTTGCAGCCCGGGCTGCTACACGAGATACTATGCGATGGAACTGTCAGACAAAGCAAAGCTCCTAAAGAGATCCGGAAGATCACACCCGAATGAACCCTAATGCCCTGGTGTTGTTCCCGGACCTTCTTGCGGAGCCCAGTCCTGTTCGAACTACAGGATTATTGCCATCGCATCGTCTCGAGGACCTGATCGCAGCCGGACACGTTAGGGCCAGCACCCCAATACTGCCTGACCAGATCCAACCATCCAGCATCGATCTGCGGCTGGGGCCGCTTGCATATAAAGTGCGGGCGAGCTTCCTCCCGAACCGGCATGCTACGGTTCAGAAAAAACTGACGGATCTCCAAATCGGCCAGTTAGACCTTTCGAAATCAGCTCTTCTAGAACGGGGATCGGTGTACGTTGTTCCCCTTCAGGAGGAGCTCTACCTACCCGATGACTTTTCCGGCAAAGCTAACCCGAAGAGTTCAACCGGCCGCCTCGACGTGTTCACGAGGTTGATTACGGACTACGGGAGTTCCTTCGAAAACATTCGTCCGGGCTATCGAGGCAAGCTCTACGCGGAGATCGTTCCTCTAACTTTTTCGGTGATTGTTCGGGAAGGCACTAGACTGAACCAGCTTCGAATTCGACGGAAGAATCCGCCTTCGTCCGATCAGATGCTATTCGATCTTCACGAGCAGGAGCCGATCGTTTACTCACAAGACGAGCTGCCCTTGGAGCCGGTTGTATACCGCGGTGGTCTCTGGCTACAGGTTGACCTCCAAGGAATCGGATCAGACATAGTTGGGTATAAAGCCAAGCGAGACACTGATCCGATTGATCTCGCCAAAGTGGACTATTATGAGCCCCGCGATTTTTGGGAGCCGTTGTATCGATCAGAGCATAGTTCACTCATCCTCGAGCCCGGCGAATTCTACATTCTCACATCCAAAAACAAGGTGAGCGTTCCTCCGCAGATGGCAGCGGAAATGTTGCCGTTTGATCCTGGGGTCGGAGAATTTCGCGTTCACTACGCTGGCTTCTTCGACCCCGGGTTCGGTTGGAGTCCAGATGGCTCCGTGGGCAGCCACGCCGTGCTGGAGGTAAGATCTCATGCAGTTCCTTCACTCATCGAAGACGGCCAGATTGTCGTCAGTTTGAGCTACGAACCTCTGCTTGCCCCTCCAGTCAAGCTCTACGGAAGAGACATCGGCTCCTCATATCAGTCCCAGGGGCTAACGCTCAGTAAGCACTTTAAGCGACCATAATGGCGCCGGCGGCCGCCGAACTGACCAATGGGGAGGCGTTGGGCATGCGACTCAAGATCAGGATTTTTCATACATGCCCGGGTACGCCTTCCGCATCTCCTCGGCCTGCTCGCGGGCGCTCTCGATTTGAATCAGCGGTCCCTTCCCAATCCCCGGACACCACGCGGCCGTTTTTTGCCACTCGCGCTTGGAATCCATCAGCTCGGGCCAAAACGGGAAGATCCGGCACTGCGTAGGTTTGGCCGGATGGATGGAGCAGCCTTCTTCGCCCAGGAAATGACATTGGCTATGGCGCGGCATCCGCAGCCTCAGCAGGTGCCGGGTCCGGTAGACGTAGCGCCGCTCGAAGTCCCCTGGCGGCATGCTCACGAACTTGGCCATGCGGGCCAAATCGCCCTCAGTGATGTAAACAAACCCCTTCTGGCGGCAACAATTGGTGCAGCCGGGCTGGCATTCGAATCTTAGGCCGGTCATTCCAAGGACTTGTAAGCCTATGGTAGCGCCTAACCGTTACGAAAATAAGTAGTCTAAAGGCTGGATGGAAGTGGAAGCAGGCAGCGCGGTCGAACGGGCGCGAGCCGGCGACAGCGATGCCTTTAGGCTGCTCGTCGAGCAGCACAGCCGTGCCATCTTCCGACTGGCTTTTCGTATGACTGGAAATGAACAGGACGCCGAGGACGTGGTGCAGGAAACTTTTTTGCGCGCCTACAAACAATTGGATCGGTACGAAGCTCGATCCAGTTTCGCCACTTGGCTGTTTCGCATCGCTTCAAATTACTCATTGGATTTAATTCGTATGCGCAAACGGCACGAAGACAAACGCGAGCGGGGATCGGATGAAGAACGCGACATCCTGCAGAATATTGCGGTGGATACGCCGGGCCCCGATCGAGTAGTGTACGGCACTCAGGTGCGCGACCGCGTGAACGCGGCATTGGACGAACTGAGCCCGCAGGAAAGAACGGCATTCGTCCTGCGCCATTTTGAGGGATTGTCCATTGAAGAGATTGGCGCGTCGCTCGGTACCGGGACGAACGCCACCAAGCACAGTATATTTCGGGCGGTGCAGAAACTCCGCAAGAATTTGGAACCAGTAGTAGGACATGCAAGATGAATCACATTAGCGAAGAACAATTCGTGCTCCTGTATTACGGCGAGTCGGATGAAGCGGCCGTAATCGACCGGCATCTGGTTGAATGCGAAGAGTGCCGGAAGGAGTTCCGGGCGCTGCAATTAGTCTTAAACACGGTGGATTCGGCCCCCGTACCGGAGCGCGGCGCCGAATACGGGAGAGCTGTCTGGCAACGAATCGAAAAGCGTATTGGCGGCCGAAAACAGCGCCGCTTTGCGCAATGGTGGATCTGGGCGCCCGCCATGGCGGCGTTGCTGGTGACGGCATTTCTGGCCGGCCGGCTCACTCACAAGCCGGTGGGTACCGATGTTGCAAAGAACCAGCAGATTCGCGAGCGCATTTTGATGGTGGCCGTGGGCGATCACCTGGAACGGTCGCAAATGGTGCTGGCGGAGTTGAGCAACGCGCCGGATCACGTAGGCAAGTTGGATATTACCGACGAGCGTGCGATGGCGTCGGAGCTACTGGACGACAATCGCCTGTACCGGCAGACCGCCCGCAGTACCGGCAATACCGCCGTGGCGAATGTGTTGGACGATCTGGAACGCGTTCTGATCGAGATCGCCCACAGCCCTACGGAAGTTTCGAGCGGCCAGCTTGACGATTTGCGGCAGCAGATCGAAAGCCGCGGGCTGCTGTTCAAAGTACGTGTGATGGGAACGGAAGTGCGCCAGCAGGAAGTGGCGCCCGCACCTAAGAAAGATGGAAAGAAGCTGTAAGGAAGAATCAAATGACTCAAATATTCAGATGTTTCGTGATAACTGGAATGTTGGCCATGCCAGCCATGCTGGCGCTTTCGCAGGATTTACAGGTGCCTCCTCCGCCCCCACCGGCCGCGTGGCCGGCGCCGCGCGCAGTGGCGCCTCAAGTAACGCCGCGGGCGTGGCGGTGGGAATTGGCAATGCCGCCGGAGCCTGCTGATTGGCCGACACCGGAAATTGCACCCATGCCTCCGATGCCCGCGATCGCGCCAATGCCCGCGATGCCACCGATGGAGCTGATGGGTGCGTGGGATTCCCTACCAGCGATAGCGCCCGTCGCTCCCATGCCTCCTATGCCACCGATGGAGCCGATTGGTGCGTGGGATTCCCTACCAACGATAGCGCCCATCGCTCCCATGCCTCCTATGCCACCGATGGAAGCGATCGACGCGTGGGAGTCCATGCCGGTGATAGCCCCGATCGCGCCAATGCCGCCGATGCCGCCCATGCCGGCGATGGCGCCCATGCCTCCTGCAGCCCTCGGAGAACTCGCGCTGCTGGGTGAGCCGGGCGAGCCGCAGGATGATGAAGACAGGCGAGCGCAAGAGCAACAACGGCGAGCACAAGAGCAGCAAAGGCGCGCCCAGGAAGAAGAGAGACGCGCCCAGGAAGAAGTGCGGCGGTCCATGGAACGCGACAACTCCGACTACCAACGGGGTAAGTCATATCTGGATCGCAAGGCATACGATAAGGCCATCGAGGTCTTCAGCCGCGTGATTGAGAATAAGGGCAGCCGCGCCGATGGAGCTTACTACTGGCGCGCGTACGCGCAAAACAAAATCGGAAAACGCGACGAAGCGCTGGCCGGCCTTTCTGAATTGCAGAAGGCCTATCCCAAAAGCCGCTGGCTGGATGACGCCAAGGCGTTGGAAGCTGAGATTCGCCAGAAGAGTGGCCAGCCCTTGTCGCCCGATTCCGCCGACGAGGAAATCAAGTTAATGGCTCTGCAGGCGCTGGCGGAGAGTGACCCGGAGCGCGCCATCCCCATGCTCGAAAAGGTTCTGAAGAGCAACAACTCGCCGCGGCTCAAGGAACGCGCTCTGTTTGTGCTGGCGCAGGGCCATAGCCAAAAATCACGCGAAGTGCTGGCGTCCATCGCGAAGGGTGGAACCAATCCCGATCTTCAATCCAAAGCTATCGAGTATCTGGGTGTATACGGCGGCCGCGATAATTTGCAGATTCTCGTGGACGTTTATAAGAGCAGTAGCGATAACCAGGTCAAACGCTCGATCCTGAATAGCTTCATGGTGTCAGGCAGCAGGGAAAACTTATTGGCTGTCGCGAAGTCGGAATCGAATCCGGAATTGAAAGTACACGCTATCCAACTGCTGGGCAACGCGGGCGGATCGGCTGATCTGGCGCAGCTTTATACCAATGAATCGTCAACCGAAGTAAAACGGGCCATAATCAACGGGCTGTTCGTTTCGGGCAACTCCGATAAGTTATTCGACCTGGCGAAGAACGAGAAAGACGCGAGCCTGCGCCACTACGCCATTAATCAACTTGGCGTGATGGGGCGCAGCAAAACCGGACAGTCCCTGGCCGGCATGTATCCGCAAGAGACAGATTTCGAAAACAAAAAGGCCATCATCAACGCGCTTTTCGTACAGGGCAATGCGACGGCGATGATCGAGATCGCGCGCAAGGAGAACGACATGAACCTGAAGAAGTTCGTGGTCAACCAGCTAGCGGTGATGCACACGAAAGAAGCCACCGACTACATGATGGAGATCCTGAGCAAATGAAGACCGCTGCTTGCGTCGCCGTATTATTGTGCGCCACGGCTTGGGCGCAGCCGCGTGTCGAGAACGCGCGGATGGAAACGCGGGCAGTGGCTGGGGGCCTCGATTCAACATTCCGCGGTATAGTTGCAGCGCAGTCGTCTCCAGCCTGGATCGGCTACTCCGTTCCCATGATCGCGGGCGAGCACCAGATGTGCTGCTGGAACAACAACGTGATGTGCGGCTGTTCGCTTGAGCACCACGATGGCGATCAGAGTTTCACGGTTTCGAACAATCAAACCGTGAAGCTGGAGGGTCCAAGAGAACTGGTGGTGCTATTCCGCGTGGAGAACCACCAGACGGACAAGATTCGAACGTTTACGCCCGAATGCAATCTGGACGCGGGTGGTCTGCCGTTCATTTGGCTGACAGGAGTGACGCCGCCCGAAAGCATCCGATTGTTGGCCGCCATGGCGAAGGACACCGCCGCCGGATCGCACGAACAGATGCGCAAAGCGGACGGCGCGACCGCAGCCATCGCAATGCATGCGGATCCGAGCGCCGACCAAGCGCTCGAAGAATTAGTGGCGCAAAGCCAGCCCGAACAGGTGCGGCGTCAGGCCATTTTCTGGTTGGGAAACTCGCGCGGCCAGCGAGGATTTGAGATTGTGAGCCGTGTAGTGCGGGAAGATCCGAGCGACAAGATTCGCGAGCATGCCATTTTTGCGTTGACACAGAATAAGGATCCGAAGGCTCTGGAAGTGGTGGCCAGCGTGGCGCATAACGACAAGAGTCCACGCGTCCGCGGCCAGGCGCTGTTCTGGCTGGCGCAGCGAGCCGGTCAGAAGATAGCCGAATCGGCGATTAACGACGCCATTGCTAACGATCCGGAAACTGAAGTGAAGAAGAAAGCTGTTTTCGCGCTGACGCAGATACCCTCCGGCGAAGGCGTACCGCTGTTGATTCAAGTGGTCCGCAACAATCGGAATCCGGAAGTGCGCAAGCAGGCGATGTTTTGGTTAGGACAGAGCAAGGATGACCGCGCGCTGGCGTTCATCGAAGAAGTGCTGAAGTAGCGGCGAAGGAAACCGACTCCCTTACGGTCGCGATTCGGTTGGATTCGCACGTTACCGAGCCGCGACCGTAAGGGAGTCGGTTTTTGCCAGCCTAGGCCACCAATCCACGGAACTTCGGATTCCCGTAGCCAGGGAAGACCGCCTGCAGATTCCGATTGCCCATGTGCCTGCTCACCAGTTCACCGAGCACGTCGCGGAAATCAGTAGTAAGGTTCAAGTCGCGGCCTTCGTAGAGTTGCTCATCTTCGGCCAGGCCCGGCCAGTCGCCGTACACCTTGCCGCCGGGCACGTCGCCGCCCATCACGAACATGACGTTCGCGTGCCCGTGGTCGGTGCCGCGATCGCCGTTCTCCCGCACCGTGCGGCCGAATTCGGACATCGTCACAACCGTTACGTCTTGCATGCGATCGCCCAGGTCCTGGTAGAGCGCCGCGAGCGATTGTCCGAACTCCGTTAAATTATTCGAAAGCTGATTTGGCTCGTTCACGTGCGTGTCCCAGCCGCCGATATCGGCGAATGCCACTTCCACGCCCACATCCGCTTTGATCAAGCGCGCGATCTGTAACAGGCTTTGGCCGAACCGGCCGCCTGGATACTTTGCCCCATTCACGGGCGTGTAGCGCTGCTTCTGAATGGACTGCATCATCTTGACGGCGCTGAAAGTCTCCTTGCCGGTGCCGTGCAGAACGGTATCGTGCGAATGATCGTACATGCTCTCAAAAGTTGCCTGGGATTTCTGATCCTTCACCTGAAAATCATTCAGGTTGTTGACCGCGATCGCATCGTTCTGGCCGCGCAACGTCCGCGACAGCCCGGAACCCAAGCTGACGGCACGAAGTGGCGAAGCTGGGCCCACCGGCTTCAACAACGCGCGATTCATCCAGCCATCGCCAGTGGCTTTCAGGCCGGGTGTTCCGGATTCCATGTAATCCTGCGCGTCAAAGTGTGAGCGCGTTGGATCGGGTGAGCCGACGGCATCCACAATCGCCAGATGCCGCGAGTCGAACATCGGCTTGAGAGTTGCAAGCGACGGATGCAACCCGAAAAAGCCGTCCAGATCGACAGCCGAAGCCGGGGTGCCATCGGGCTTGGGGATGGCGATGGAAGGCCGCAACTGGTAATACCGTTCTTCGCCGAAAGGGACAACCATGTTCAGACCATCCACGGCCCCGCGTTGGAAAATCGCGACCAGAATTTTCTTGCGGCGCTTGCCGTAGGCATCGCCGGCGTAGACCGATCGCGACAACCAGGACGGAATCGCTCCCACGCCGAAAATTGCCAGCGCGGAGTTTTTCATAAAGACGCGTCTTGTGTTCATGGTTACCTTCTTTGAAAATCCGGCGAACCGAGCACCAGGCCGGCCACCAATGCGGGAGTCTTTTGCTTCTGATCCCGCAGCGCTTTGTTGATCGCGGAGCGTGTTTGCGACGAAGCGCTGCGGAACATCAGGGTCTTCGCCACCGCGTCCGGATTGTTTCCGAAGCGCCGGGCGTCCACCTTGACGCCCTCCACGCCATTCTTCGCCAGTTGCAGCCCGAAGTTCATGCGATTCAGCAGCGCCGCCGAGTTTACCCATTCCGAATTCATGTTTGAATAGCCGGTCGGTTCCTGCTTGCGATAGAGCGGTTCGCCCAAAGTGCCCACCTGATTTGCGAGCGCCCAGGCATCCGTAACATCGGCGCCCAGGGCGCGCACAGAGCTGGCTACCATCTCGAACGGTGTTTTCAGCTTGGCCCGATACGCGCCCTGCGACCAGAATTCCTTCGAATCGAGCATGGTCTTCATCACTTCCCGGATGTCGCCGCTGGAGGCCAGAAACGTCTGTGCCATCGATTCCACCAGCGCGTCCGGTGGATTGTCGGCGACAAAGCGCTGGGCCAATTCTTTCGAGATGAAGTGCGCGGTCGATGGATGCGCGGCCAGGATATCCAGCACCTTCTCGCCGTCATCCATGGCGCCGCCGGCCGGGATTACGTGGCCGAGCACCACCTTCTCGCCTTTATCGTGCAGCTTGTCGTTGTAGAAAAACCCGCCGCCCTTGCGTGGCTCTAATATAGTCCAGCCGGTAAAGCAGCGCGCTACTTCGGTTACGTCCTGCTGCGTATAGCCGCCGTTGACGCCGAGCGTATGCAGCTCCATGAGCTCACGGCCGTAGTTTTCGTTCAAACCGCGCTTGACCTTCCTATTTTTATTGGTGGCATCCAAGTCGGCTTTGACGGACTGAAAATTATCCAGATAGAAAAGCATCGCGGGACTCTTGGCCGTAGCTTCCAGCAAATCGCGGAACTTGCCCAGCACGTTCGGACGAATGGCGTCGCGTTCATACTCGGGAATCAGAAACCGATCCGCGCCTTTCTCGTAAAACACATTGAAATGGTTGAACCAGAAATCATCCAGTTCTTCGGCCAACTGCCGGTTGCTTTCAATCGCGCGGAGAAGCTTCGATTCCAACAAATCGTATGCCACCACTTGCTGTGGGGCGTTGAATAGCAGAATTTTGCGGCGGACATCGGTGGGCGCGTTGTTGAAAAGCTGCTGCCGCTGCGGACGCGGCATGGCAATCAGCATTTCTTCCAGCTTGTCGGGCGGCATGGATTCGAGAAGTTCACGTTTCTTGTCCGGCGTTCCCGCGCGCAGCGTCAGCAGTTCCCACGGCTCCAACACTTCATTCAGTGGATGGACCGGCTCGAGTTCCGCGCTTTTACCGGAAGCGTCTTGCCCGGTTCTCGCCTTGTAGCGTGCGATGAGCCGCTCTACTGTAGCGCGAAGCTCGGGATCCTCCGGCAGCTGCTGCTTTCCATCGGCGATGGCTTTGATCAACTGCGGCGGAGGATAGCGCTGCACGGTCTGCATGGGAGTCATTCGCAGGGATTCCAGCGGCAGCAACTGCACCTCGAGTGCGACGCTCTCCTTAATCTGCTCCGGATGGAGCTGCTGATCGATCCATTTCTTTAGACCGATCTTCTTCAGCCGTTCTACATCGCCAGGGCGCGGGCCGAAGGTCAGGCGGTCGAGGGCATGCAGGATCTGGTCGTCCTTACCCAGTTTTTTCTGGAATGACTTGTCCGATTTCGGCGCCGACGCGATCGGCAGCGCGAATGCCAACACCGCTACCAGAGTTCGCTTCGTTATCACCACTACTATTTAAACGTCAGATGGCGGCGGAAGTTTACAGTGGATTGCGCCAGGAACCGGTAGCGCTCGTGGTAGCGCTTCCTGCCGGTCGCGGTTCGGCTACAATGTCCAATTTTTGCTTGACAATGTATTAGTATACTAGTACACTAGATTTATAGATGACTACGGCAAGTCAATCCGGGCGTGGGTTCGTTTTGAAATTAGACCTGCGCAGCGGCGTGCCCGTGTATCGGCAAATCATGGATCAAGTGTTGGGCGGTATTTCGACCGGAAGCCTCAAAGCCGGGGACCAACTGCCGACGGTTCGGCAGCTCGCCGTGGACTTGGCGATTAATCCTAACACGGTGGTGCGAGCTTACCGAGAGATGGAAATCCGAGGAGTGCTGGCCACGCAGCAGGGAACTGGCACATTCATTACGGATAAGCAGCCGGAGAAGAACGATCTGGAACGCCAGCGGCGTGTGACTCAACTTGTGGGCGAGCTGCTGGCGAAGGCCGGCGCCGAAGGAATCACGATCGAGGAGCTGCTCGATTATTTGAACGAGCTGCGGAATGAACAGAACAGGAGAACTTGAGCTATGCCATTAAGTCTAATTATGAAACCTTCTCGAAGCGGATCCGGGGGACGGCTGGGGACCGCGCAGATCAGTTCCGTAGGCGGAGCAGTTTTTCTAATTTTCCTTGCGGCCGGATTTGGGATGTCGATGTACTATGATCGTCCGCAACCGATAGTAGCGGCGGCAGCCTTAGGACTGTACTTCCTGTTCGCCATCAAGGTGGCGGAACAATGGCAGAAAGCCGCCGTACTGCGCCTGGGCCGCTATATCGGCCTGCGCGGACCTGGGATGTTCTTCATCATTCCGGTGATCGATTCCATCAGCCAGTACGTGGACCAGCGGGTTCGCGTAACCGATGTGAAGGCCGAGTCGGCGTTGACGCGCGATACTGTGCCGGTGAACGTGGACGCGATCATCTTCTGGCTGGTGTGGAACGCCGAGAAGTGCATTTTGGAAGTCTCGGATTTCGACCAGGCCATTACCATGAGCGCGCAGACGGCTTTGCGGGAATCCATCGGCCGTCATGATCTCGCGCAGATGATCACGGAGCGCGAGATGCTGGGCAAAGAGCTGCAGCGCATATTGGATGAAAAAACGAACCCATGGGGAGTCACGGTGCAATCTGTGGAGATCCGCGACGTGCACATCCCCCAAGCTTTGGAAGATGCCATGTCGCGCCAGGCGCAGGCTGAGCGGGAACGGCAGGCGCGTATCATTTTGGGCACGGCCGAGACCGAGATTTCGAGCAAGTTCGCGGAAGCATCGATGATGTATGTGAACAATCCGGTAGCCTTGCACCTGAGGGCTATGAATATGTTGTACGAGGCAATCAAGGAGAAAGGCGCGATGGTGATTGTTCCCTCTAGCGCGGTGGAAACAATGGGCTTAGGCGGATTATTGGGTACGGCGTCGCTAGCCGGAACAAAACCGCAGTAACCGATCGAGGAAAGCCTTGTAATAAACCAGTAGAAGCCTCGTCTTTAGAGATGAGCCAGGCAGGAGAAACAAGCGATGACGAGATTACTAGAATTCATGTTCGTAGTAGGATGTTCCGTGGTGGGATTCGGGATGAGCGCTCCGGATGGAAACCCGATCAAGAACACGTTGAATTGTTCGGTCCAGCTCATCGCGCTCGCTCACAACAACATCGCCTCGAATACAGCGAATTTCGGGATTCACCTGGCTGAGGCCAGAACCGAAATCCTCTCGAGTTTTCGCTGCGACATTCGCTGAGGCACCGACTCCCTTACGGTCGCGGTTCGGTAACGATCTCTAAACATTCGACGCGATTAGTCTTCCTATAATGGAGCATGGCCTCAGGTGTTTTGGGCGTAGCTACGCCGGAAGAGATTGCAAAGTACGAGCCGGTGATCGGGCTGGAAGTGCATGTCCAGCTCAACACGCGCACCAAAATCTTCTGTGGTTGTGCGACGGGGTTCGGCGCGCCACCTAACACTAACGTTTGTCCGGTATGCCTGGGACATCCCGGGGCGCTGCCGGTTTTGAATGCACGGGCGCTGGAGATGGCCATCCAAGCTGCGCTGGCGATGCATTGCACGGTCAATTCTTTTTCCCGATTCGCGCGCAAGAACTACTTTTATCCCGACCTTCCCAAGGGCTACCAGATATCGCAATACGATCAACCGCTGGCGGAGCACGGCGTGTTGGAAATTACCGCCGATGGCGTCAAAAAAGTGATCGGCGTCACGCGCGTTCACATGGAGGATGACGCCGGCAAAAGCATCCACGACGGCTTCAAGGATTCCGACCGTTACACCTACGTGGATCTCAACCGCAGTGGAACGCCGCTGATCGAAATCGTGAGCGAACCGGATTTGCGATCGTCTGAAGAAGCCTATCAGTATCTTTCCGAGCTGAAATTGGTAATGCAGTATGTGGGAGTCTCCGAATGCGATATGGAGAAGGGGCAACTGCGCTGCGACGCTAACGTATCGGTGCGCTTGAAGGGCGCGGAGAAATTCGGCACTAAGGCGGAAGTGAAAAACCTGAACTCATTCCGGTTCGCCAAGATGGCGCTGGATTACGAGATCGCACGGCAGGTGGCGGTGCTTGAAAGCGGCGGCCGCGTGGAGCAGGAGACGCGGTTGTATAACGTCAGCACCGGCGAAACAGTGGGGATGCGCAGCAAGGAGCACGCGCACGATTATCGATATTTTCCCGAGCCGGATCTGGTTCCGCTGCGGGTGAGTGACGAGTGGCTCGCGACGATTCGGGAGGCCATGCCGGAACTTCCGCGAGCGAAGCGCGAGAAGCTTGCGAAGCTCTCGCTGAGCGAGTATCAGGTGCAAGTACTGACGGCTACGCAGTCCGTGACTGACTATTTTGAGAAGGCCAATGCAGTATCCGGCGATCCACAGGGTACGGCCAACTGGATTATCACCGAGCTGATGGCGCTGCCGGACGCGTTCGAGAAAATAGCGCCTGAGGCGATAGGCACGCTGGTCCGAAAGATCAACGGACGCGAGATCAGCGGCAAGATGGCGAAGGACATTTTTGCCAAGATGCTTTCGACGGGGAAATCGCCGCAGGAGATTATTGATAGCGATGGGCTGCGGCAGATCTCGGACACTGGGGCGCTGGAAAAAATCGTCGACGAAGTGATCGGGGCGAATGTCAAACAAGTGGAGCAATATAAATCCGGGAAGACGACCGTGCTTGGCTATCTGGTGGGGCAGGTGATGAAGGCTAGTAAGGGGCAGGCGAATCCGGGAGTGGTGAATGAGTTGCTGAGAGCCAAGCTGGGTTGACGCTACACGCCGGCAGGGCTTGGCCCTGCCCCACGAAGGCACAACCTATCAATCTACTCCTGGCCGGCGCTCGAAGCTACCAATTGCGGGCTCGGTTTCTTGCCTGTGGTTTCTACTCCGAAATCGATTGGTCCTGAGCCACGAACGCCTTCTACCGAGATTCGCCACATTCCGATTTCTGGTTTGGGCAAATGGAATTCCTGTGGATTGGTTTTCGATCCTGAGTAGCCTGTTGTGTCGCCGTACCAGCCGTAGTGGCGGCCGCTGGGGCTTACCAGGTGAAGATCCAAAGAATCGTTCGCGCTTGGCCATGAGAGGCTGACTTCGAACATCTTTGATCCTTTCGGCACCGTTACTACTTCGCTCCACCATTGCGCTACGGAAACTTGTCCGGAAAACTGCTGCTCGAAGGATTTCCGCGCTGCGACGGCTGCGCCACCGGGATGCCGGTCGCGGCAGTTGCAGAGCGGCGATGCGTTGGCGGAGACCACCGTTCGATTGACCGCACGTGAAGCATCCGGGAGATCCTGAAACTGGAACGGCACGCTGGGCGAAGAAATCGCGAGCGCCCGCGTCACGCTGACGTGGACGTGATAGCCGCCGCCTTCGCCGAGCGTGTAGCCACTGTTACCCACTGTTGCGAGCGCCTGTCCTTGTTCCACGCGCTGTCCGTTCTCAACCACAAAAGAGCCGGTGGCGAGATGCGCGTAGTGGCTGAACTCGCCGTTGCCGTGGTCGATCGTAATGTAATTACCGAAGCTTCGATGGCGGTGATCCTGGCCGAGCCCGAGATCGTGCGTGTATGCTACTCCTCCCTTCATGGCGACGATACAGCGGCCGGATTGCGGCGCGATATCGAAAGCGTGGAGTGCATTGCCCCAGTGCGAGAACGTTCCGTAGGGACCTTGCGTGACCACCCACGGTTCGCCCGCCGCCGTTGGCAGCTTATAGCCTTCGGATGCGATCACAAACGGCATCGGCCGGCTCATACGCTGATCGGGATTCTGCACGATCACCAGATATTCGTTGGCCGGCAGTCCTGGATAATGCACAGTGAGTTGGTTCGGCGCCACGGATCGCGGCTGGAGACTGGCCAGGTAGGTCCATCCGCCTGAGTGCGTGTATTGCGCGATGAAGACCAGCGGATTCGGCTGAAAGTTTTTGCCCGTTACGGTGAAATCGATCTCCTGGGCTCGCTGACCGGACCAGGTCACTCCGGTTACTGTCGGGCCACCGGCATCCGTGTTGGCGGCGATCTGGAAACCACGGGTGAACAAAGCCCGGCCGTTCGAAACAACGCGAACGGTCCAGTTGCCTGGCTCGGAGGCTGGCGCGAACCCGGCGATGGGGAGTTGGGAAGTGAAGCACAGCTCCGGAGCATTGGGAAGCTCTCCGTAGTCTGCGTAGGTGGAAACGGCACCCGAGGGGTCCAGCCATTCCACACGTAACTGATCGCCGGGGCGGACTTGGCGGGCTTCGAACCAGAGAAAAGCCTGCCGATCTGTCGGCTGAAACAAGGCCGTTGCTTTCGGAACGCGGCAGGATTCCTCAGTAACTGAAGCAGTTACGCGGCTGTCTCGCACTGAAATGGCCCCGGCGGAGCGGACCAAGATGAGGAGACAGACGGCTACTAGGAGTTGAAAGCGCACCTATTGGCTTTTCGGCCGGATGGGGGTGGAACTTGATTCGGGAAAACGACTTAGTACCCGTTTCTGGTTTCGGGTTTATCGTTAGGTACTTTCGGTGGAACGAGAAACGAAATGCGGTGACAGGATACTCATTCCCCGATTCTTGGCCGCGGATGGACGTGGCCGACCGTTTCCCGGCTCCACGTTCCGGTAATGATCATTCCAATCGGATTTCGAAAGACGTGTCGCCCCGCCGCACATATATCGGGCTAAAGTCTACTAGAGGCCCCCAATCCCTCAGGGCGATGCCAACTACGACGGAATCGGTTGATGGTAGTTCGTCGATGGCTGCGGCCAGATCTGGCTTGAGTTTGTCTCGCGTTGTTTTGTCATGGAGGTCAAAGAATGGAGTCAGCGCTTCGTTCTGCACAAGAATGCTCAGTTGCTGTGGATTTAGGCGATACACATGCACTTTGGATCCTTTCGAGTATTCTGGCAGCTTCCGCAGTTGTTCCCACGCGTAGTCTTCGGTTGATTCCGAGCCATTCGCGACACCTTCTCTTCGGAAGCGGTCGAGCGTCGGAGTCAGCAAGCGCTGATTCTCCAAGGCAAAGCGCCGGGAGAGAATCGTCGCAATTCGCAGAACCGAACCATTAGGTGACCGCCGAATCCTCGTCCCAAGGAGCGGGATCATCCCGTTGCGGGCGCACTGGAAAGTGGCTCCCGGTGGGTCGAGCACGATGAGTCGCGCATCTGGTTTGCTCCAGTCGTACAAGGCGTAGGCGCTCACATGATCGTCGCCCGACAACGGGATTAATTCTACACTTCCGCGGAGAGTCCAAAGGTTTACGAGCCCAGGTCCGTGACCAGGATTGTCCTTTTTGAAAGCAGTTGGATAAAATTGCTGGCCCTCGGTCCAGACCGCCGCACTCGTCAGAAAACTTTCGTTCAGTGTAATTCCGATTCGCAATTGACCGGGCTTAACTCAGTCCATTGACGCGGTAGCTTGGAAGTTGAAATCGTTGTAGGCTTCCGAGGTAGTTCCGGTTCTAGGTGTCGAAGGCCAGTGAATCAACCCTTCCGTGAAGCCGTCCGAAAGCCGGATTCGCCGCAAGCTGAGTTCATCGGACCAAACGGTCACCGGATGGTGACCTGCTAGGGAGAAGCTGGAACTACCGTGCTCCGTGACATCGGTCTTTCGAGTGACGAAATACACCCAATCGCCCCGCTCCGAAAAGATGCCTCCCGCCGGCCAATAAAGCATCCGACGTCGGCTACCGGTGCAGGCTGGAGCAGCCGCTAGCAGGACAACGGCGATCACGGTAAAACATCGTTTTCGATGGGCGGACCGCGCAGTCATGCCGGACGCCGCGCCAGTCTCACATTTCCAGCAAAGAGGCAACACTTGTTCATTACTATCGTCCGCGTACCGCGATTTGTTTATTCCGCCAACGTTGCCGCGATGCGTCGGATCGATCCGCCAATACCGTTCCGGCTTCGTAATTGGACAGCCAAAACGTGAGCGAGAAAATGACTTAGGGAATTGAGCTCACTCGATTCCTTCGCGGCTCAGAAGCGCCTGAAGATTTCGCGAGCCGTGCACTACCCGAAGAACCTCGATGCCGTCGGCGTTAGGCAAATATAGTATGAGTGTCCTTTCGAATCGCGAGACCCTGAAAATGCGCATCTGAGACAGTTGGGGATGCCGTAGCTTGCATCGCCATCCCATCCTGGGCTGGTTTGCCAGGAGAGCGAACGTCTCATGAGCTGCAACGAGAAATCGGTGGGCGACTTCCGGACTTGCTACATCGGCTAGATAGTCTGCCTGATCGTCCAGGTCTCGGTCAGCCTTCGGACGGAGCAGGTAGCGGTTGCCCACTAGGTGCCAGTTCTTAGTCTCTCGTCCAAGCGTCGATGCTTGTCTTCCCAATAACTTGAGCCAGGCTCAAAGGGCTCGCCGGAGTTAATCCCATCGAGGGCCAGCGCCTCCAATTCGTCCTCTGCGAGTTGGTCGGCCCGGACGAGACGCTCGATGTACTCATCCACAGTAAGTCCTCCCGCTTCGGCCCGCGCGCGGAGTTTGGTTTCAAGTTCAGGATGGATCGTTATGCTCATAGCCTACTCCAATTCGCCACTCATTCTCGATTTTACTCCTATGCCTGCCACCGTTGGACAACCGCGCCACTGGGTTAAGGACGCGACGCGAAATAGCTCAGAGCGGCGAGCACAACCTGGGCTGCGGTAGCGATCGCTACAACGATGGTAAAGGCAGCGATCCACTTGTATAAGCGGCAGTGCTGTCCGCTGACCTGATTTGCGCCTCGCTCGCCTTAAGTTGTGCAAGAAAACGCGAGCTTCTGGTAATGGGGCGAATCCGGAAGATTTGCTCGAATCTTCATCCACAATTCCTCGAGCGACGCCTCCCATGGGTAGTTAGTAGATGCAGAGTCGTTATTCATCGAACACACCTCGTAGCCATCGCAGGGATATTCATTACCTAGGTTTGCTCAAGCGTTTCGTGGGCCGGAGCGTTGAGCTAATCGAGTCGCGCCTTGGCCCTCTAATTGGTGGCTTGGGAGGATCTTTTGGCTTTTTCGCGAGGGAGGATCCACGCCTATACTTTCCAACTGAATCCGATCACCTTTGTGTAGTAATCCCATGCCCGAAGGATCTCACGCGTTCTGAGATTCCGCAATGGACTCTCTATTCGCGGCTGATGCTAGCGTATTGGTTGCAGGGGCGATTCAGCGCAGTTCAGGCAGTCCAAATAGACTCTCCTAGCGCCCCCAAGAGCGGATGGAATCGCTCGTTTGTCGTTAGGTACCTTCGGCGGGAACGAGAAACGATGAAAGAGAAACGAGAAACGGGTTTACTCCGCCAGCGTTGCCGCGATTCGTTTCGGATCGATCCGCCAGACCGTTCCGGCTTCGTAATTCGACAGCCATACCGAGCCCTGACCTACGCGCAGCGCGTCGCCGCCTTTACCCACGAATTGCTGGACAACTTTGTTGGTCGCGGGATCGATTCGCGATATCGGAAATCCGAAGGATGTTACCCACACGGATCCTTCGCCCACCGCTATGTCGCCGCCCGCGCCTGGGACGCCTACTTCAATAGTCGCGGCCACTTTATTGGTCTTGGGATCGATTCTTGAAACTGAGCCGTCGCCCTGATTGAGCGTCCAGACGGCGCCTTCGCCCACTGCCAGGAACCTGGGCGCTTTGCCTACCGGAATGGTGTCTGTAACCAGGTTAGTATTGGGATCCACGCGGCTCACCAAGTTGCCTTGCGTGCTGGTTACCCACACCGCGCCCTCGCCGAAAGCCGCCATGTACGATCCGCGCGCGAGGTAGATCTCGGCAGCAACTTTATTTGTGGATGGATCGATGCGGGCGAGCGTTCCGTTTTTGTCCGTCAGCATCCAGATGCTGTCCGGGCTGGCCGCGAGTCCGCCCTCGGAATCGCCGATTCCCATGGGAAACGTGGCCGTGACTTGGTTGGTTTTCAGATCCACGCGCGATAGCGTCTTGTCGCCGCAATTGGGAACCCACAGGCTGTCGAAACCGATCGCGAGTCCGGAACAGGGCGCCTTTCCCACCGTAATTGTCTCGGCAACTTTATTGGTTTTGGGATCGAGACGCACCACGCTGTTCTTGGGTTTATTCGAAATCCAGACTGAGTCGCCCACCGCGATCCAATCGGGCGAGCCCGGCACTTCGAAAACTGCGTCGGGCTTTAGCGCCGTGATGGGAACCTTGATATCGGGTGTCGTGACCCCCGGTTTGGCGGGTTTTTCCTGCCCGTAAAGTACCAGTGTGAAAGCAATTAGTGCCATCCGGCGAGAATTCATAGCTTGAACTCCTTTATACTATGGAAGATGCCAAGTCGCCTTATCGGCGGACTCTTTGCGTGCGCCTCGGCCGCACTGGCAGCCACTTCTGCGCCCGATAGCGCCGATTTTTTCGAGGCTCGCATCCGGCCGGTTCTCGCCAACAACTGTTTCTC
Organism: Bryobacteraceae bacterium; assembly: GCA_036008345.1. Taxonomy (GTDB): domain Bacteria; phylum Acidobacteriota; class Terriglobia; order Bryobacterales; family Bryobacteraceae; genus Palsa-89. Next base: position 14,009 of record DASYNU010000096.1, on the reverse strand, counting down.
CTGCCATACTGCGTCGCAGCTTGGGGGATTGCGCGTGGATAGCCGCGAAAGCATCCTGAAGGGCGGGAAATCCGGCGCGGCCATCATACCGGGCGATCCTGACAAGAGCTTGCTGATTCAAGCCGTCCGCCAGACTAATCCGAAGCTCAAAATGCCCATGGGCGGCAAATTAAAGGATCAGGAAATTGAAGATCTGGTGGCCTGGGTGAAGGCTGGCGCGAACTGGCCGGCCGCGGCAGCGCCGGTGGTGAATCCGAAATCGGGCGAGTATGTGATCACGCCCGAACAGCGTGCTTTTTGGTCGTTCCAGCCGCTGAGGACAACGCCAGCGCCGGCACCCAAAGACACTGCCTGGGCAAAGACGGATATTGACCGCTTCGTACTCGCAAAGTTGGAGCATGAGGGATTGAAACCCGTGGCTGCCGCGGACAAGCGAACGTTGATCCGGCGCGCCACGCTGGATCTGACTGGCCTGCCGCCCACCTTTGAAGAGATCGATGCATTTCAGAAGGACCAGACGAGGGAAGCATTCGCCAAGGTTGTGGATCGTTTGTTGGCCTCTGAGCAATACGGCGAGCGGTGGGGCAGATTCTGGCTGGATGTCGCGCGCTTCGGCGAAGACGATTACCGCAGCCTGGATCCCATGCGGCGCGGCTACAATCCCTACCCGTGCGCGTATCTCTTCCGCGACTGGGTGATCAAAGCGTTCAACGACGACATGCCTTTCGATGTTTTCGTAAAGGCGCAACTCGCGGCCGATCTTATGGACGAGAGCTCGCGCGCGAAAATGCTTCCCGCGCTCGGTTTCCTGGGGCAGGGGCCATGGTTCTACGACAACGGATCGGTGGAAGTGACGCGCGCCGATGAACGGCACGATCGCGTGGATGTGGTCTCGCGCGGATTCCTGGGCCTGACGGTGGGCTGCGCGCGCTGCCACAACCATAAATACGATCCCATTCCGACCAAGGACTATTACGCGCTGTCGGGCGTTTTTCTGAACACGGTGTACCACGAATATCCGATGGTGCCCAAGAGCGTGTACGAAGAATACAAGAAGAACGAGAAGGCCATTGAAGCGCGCGAAGAGCTGCTCGACGATTTCATGAGCACGGAGAGCAAACAGCTGGGCGAGACGCTGGCGTTTCAGGCGTCGAAATACATGCAGTCGGCGTGGAAGATCGCTGGTCCCGACAAAGCGGAGCTGACTACCGTGGTGCAGCAGGACAAATTGGACTACGAATTGTTCGAGCGCTGGATAAAGTTCCTGGCGAAGCCTCCCAAGAACTATCCATATTTGACGGCTTGGCAAGAGATGATCAAGCGCGGCGGCACTAAGAACGAAGCGAAAAAGCTGGGCGATGAGTTCCAGAAAACGCTCACCGGGATCATGTTCGAGCGGCACGATATCAAGGATGAGAACGAGATTATCGCGCACAAAGCGCTGCCCACCACCAAAAAGAAAAAGCGGGCCAATTTACCCAACGAGTTCGTCACCAACGACGATTTCTGCCCCGGCTGCGGCTTGGAGTTGAAGAGCATGCCGATTGAGAAGACCAATCTGTGGGTAGATGTTTTCGTGCGCGATTTGGGCGAGGGCGACGATCCGGACCAGGCGCCGGAGCGTGTTAAACCGGGCTTGCTGGCGTTCCGCGGCTGGTCACTCGAGCGGCAATTGAGCGCGGAGCGGCGCGCGTATATCGACGCGTTGCGCGCCGACATCGAAGCCATGAAAAAAGAGATGCCGCCGCATTTTCCGTATGTGCATGGTGTAATCGAGGCAGAGAAAATCCAGGAGCCGAAGCTGAACCTGCGCGGCAGTCCGTTCAATTTGGGGGACGAGGTCCCGCGGCATTTTCTTTCGGTTCTGAGTAGCGATCCGATCCCGCTGAATCATGGAAGTGGGCGCTTGGATTTAGCCGAACAGATTGTGAAACAGCCCATTGCGATGCGCGTGATTGTGAATCGCATCTGGCGTGCGCATTTCGGAACGGGAATCGTGGACACGCCGAGCAATTTCGGCATTACCGGCGAGCGTCCTACCAATCCGGAATTGCTGGAGTACCTGGCGAAGTGGTTCGTGGAAAACGGAATGTCGGTAAAGAAGCTGCATCGCGAGATTTTGCTCAGCTCAGTTTATCAACTGAGCGATGAAGGCGTGAAGGAGAGCCTGGACAAAGATCCCGCGAACCGGTTTTATTGGCGCGCTAATCGTCACCGCATGGATGCGGAGCAGATTCGCGATTCCATTTTGGCCGCGGCGGGCGATCTGGATATGAAGATCGGTGGGCCGTCTGAACCACTGAAGCCTGAATATACCCGCCGGACGGTCTATGGAAAAGTGAGCCGCTACCGGCTGGACGAATATCTGCAGCTCTTCGATTTTCCGAGTCCGAATCTTTCGGCCGAGAAGCGCTTCGCTACCACTGTTCCTTTGCAGCGGCTGTTTTTCATGAATAGCGATTTTGTCCAGCAGCAGGCCGAGCATCTGGCGCAGCGCGTAGCTTCGGAGCCTGACAATAGCGCGCGCATCCAGAAAGTTTACCGGCTGGTGTATGGACGCGAGGCGACTGCTGAAGAGGTGAAGATGGGTCTTGAATATCTTCGCACTGAGCCGTTGAAGGAGTACGAAGAACAGAAGGCGGAGCGGGAAAAGAAGGAAAAGGCCGAAAAAGAGAAAGCTGAGAAAGCTGGAAAGGCGCCCGAGCCGAAGCCGGCCGTTGAGCCTGCTGGTGCTGGCCAGATGGCTGAAGAAGGGTTCTCAGAGGATGGGATGATGGCCGGCGTGGGTGGGCATGGAAAAGGAAAACCGGAGGAGAAAAAGCCTCCGCTTCCTGTGACCACTTGGGGCCGGTACGCGAAGGTGTTGTTGAGTTCCAGTGAGTTTTTGTTTGTGAATTAGAATCCAGGGCACCGACTCCCTACGGTCGCGGTTCGGAAAGAATGTCGCATGTTTAGAGACCGCTACCGAACCGCGACCGTGAGGGAGGCGGTGCCTTGGACGTACGGAGGTTATTTATTGTGAGGCCGCATAAATCGGGAATGCCGCTGAACCGGCGCGACGCGCTTTGCCGCATCGGCAATGGATTCGGGATGATGGCGTTCGCCGGGATGATCTCGGATTCGCTGGCCAAGGCTGGCGTCGAGACCGATGCGGAGGGCGGCATCGAACCTCGCAAACTGGATTTCGCGCCGCACGCGAAGCGCGTGATTTTTTTATACATGAACGGCGGATTGTCGCAGGTGGACAGCTTCGATCCAAAACCTGCGCTCGAAAAATATCACGGACAGCCGCTTCCAGGCGGTAGTGTCGCCACCGAACGCAAGACCGGCACGCTGATGAAGTCGCCGTTCGAGTTCAAGAAGTACGGGAAATGCGGGATGGAGGTGAGCGAGCTTTTTCCCCACGTGGGGGAATGCGTGGACGACATCTGTTTCATCCGTTCCGTGTATACGGACATCCCGAATCATGAGCCTTCCATGCTGATGATGAACACCGGCCACAGCCAGGTGGGACGGCCATCCATAGGATCGTGGCTCACTTACGGATTGGGGACGGAGAACAAGAATCTGCCCGGTTATGTGGTGTTGTGTCCGGACGTTCCGACCACTGTGGGGCCGCCGCTGTGGAACAATGCATTCCTGCCCGCGGTTCACCAGGGCACTTACATTTCCGACAAGGTGCTGGAGAAGCAGACCGAGGCGCTGGTGGATAAGAAGTTCGATCCCAAGAAGGCGATTTCGTATATCTATAACGAAAAGTTCAGTTTGCCGGAGCAGCGCCGCGAGTTGGATTTACTGGAGAAGCTGGATCGCATGCGGATTGACCGCGAATCGATTCAGGATCCGCAGCTGGACGCCACTATTAAGAGCATGGAGACGGCTTACCGGATGCAGACGGAGGCGCCGGAGGTTTTCGATATCCGCAAAGAGAGCGACGCCACGCTGAAGCTTTACGGACCAGGCAGCACGGCACGCGGCTGCCTGCTGGCGGTGCGGCTGGTGGAAAAGGGCGTCCGAATGGTGCAGGTTTACTACGCCAAAGGCGACCCGTGGGACGCGCATGCGGACATCCAGGCGCATCGCAAGAACGCCAAGGATTCCGATCAACCGTTTGCCGCCGTGATCAAGGATCTAAAATCGCGCGGCCTGTTCAAAGACACGCTGGTGATTTGCGGATCGGAATTCGGGCGCACGCCGGTGGTTGAGATCGGCGCGGGCGGCGGTGTGCAGAACGGGCGCGACCACAATCCATTCGGATTCACAATGTGGCTGGCGGGTGGCGGCGTGAAAGGCGGTACTACTTACGGCGCCACCGATGAGTTTGGATTCAAGGCGGTGGAAAAACCGGTTCACGTGCATGACATGCACGCGACGGTGCTGTATCTGCTGGGGATCGATCACACTAAGCTGACTTATCGATACAGCGGCCGCGATTTCAGGTTGACGGATGTCGCGGGGAACGTGATTCACGACATCATCGCGTAAGCGCCGGCCGGGGCGCGCCGGCCCGTTGGGTCAGGAATCCCACGATGGCGCCGACCAGAAATCCTGGCAGCATGATTTCCAGATAGTGGGACTTTTGCATCGCGGCCACCGCGTAGGCGAATAGCAGCCCCAGGACTGAACCCACTACGATGCCCCACCACGTGGATTGCACTTTTTGCGCAAACCATCCGGCGAGCACGCCCACCAGCATGCCTTTGAAGGACGAGCCCACCATGATGCCGCCGACTAAGCCGCGCGTTTCCGGATAGAACCACGCAGTTGCGCCGTCAATGGCGCCGAGGACTAGCCCGAAAAGCAATCCAGCCAGAATTTTGTTCATTGTTCACCTCTCATAAGAGGATTCCACGTTCGTTGGGATTCCTTTAAGGGGGGGCCTGGAAAAACTTTTTTGGCAGGGCACGGCCCTGCCCCACGGGAGGCTCTCAGCACCATTTCTGTACCTCCTTCAAAGGTTTCGCAGAAAAAACAACAGAAATTTTATGCCCGCGTAGGCTGCCAGCAACCAGAGCAAAACTGCGTTGCGCGATCCGAAGCGCCGTAACCGATGCAGCAACGGCTCGTGCCAAGCCTCCACGGCCAAGCCGGTCTGGAATCGCTCCAGGTCCGCGAGGAGAGCGGGAACATCCGGATAACCGGCAGCCGGGTGGACACTCTTGGCCTTGCTTGCGATGGCGCGGAGGGCCGGCGGGGCCGATACGGGTAGCGCGAAATCGAGGGGCCTCTCCGGGGCGCAAAACGCGGGTGTGCCCAAAACGGCTTCCACACCCCAATCCATGAGATAAAACCTCGCCGAATTCGCCCACCATTACGTTCTGCGGTTTCAGATCGCGATGGATGACGCCGCGGCAGTGCGCAAACGCTAGCGCCTCGCCCACGCGCCTTAGGATACGCAAGCGTTCCGCGAGCGACGGCGATCCGGCCAGGTAATGATCCAGGCGCGCGCCGGTTACCAGCTTCATGGCGTAGAACGCGCGGCCATCGGGCAGCGTGCCGGTCTCATAGATGGGTACGATGGCCGGATGTTCGAGGCCAGCGATGAGCTGCGCTTCGCCGGCCAGCGCGGAGTCCAGGACCTTGATTGCCACAGGGCGGTCGAGTTCGCGGTCGTGCGCCGCATACACCACGCCCAATCCCCCGCGGCCGATCTCGGATTCTAATTCGTAACGGGTACCCGAGAGGTCAGGTAGCGCAACAACCGAGCGCAGATGGTCCAGGACGGAGTCGCTCAGATCCATACTCTTCGCATCTCTTTGCGCAATTCCTGTTCGCCAGACGTTACGCCGCGTAGCCGTTCTGTAACAAATCCGCGCAGCGTGCGACGGGCCCAGGCTAAGTGGTTAGTTACTGCGGTTTCCGGGATGCCATGGCGCGCGGCCAGGCTGGCGTAGGACGGACGCTCGTCGTCAACAGCCAGATCGTAGGCTTCGAAAATCAGGAGCTGGAGCTGTTTGCCGGAAGAAGTGGAGTGAGCGCGCAGGTCATGGAGGGCCAGTTCAAACAACTGCCGCTGCCATTCGCGTTCGAAGACCTGTTCGGGGGATTCTGAGATGGCCGCATAATCCTCTATAGGTTCGAACTGGATATTCCCACCCCGCTTGTGCCGGCTCGATGCGGCATGCTGACTGGCTGCGAATCGTTCCACTGCCATCCGCAAGTAGGTGCGGAAGGAAGCAAGGGCCGGATCGAAGCGCGCGAAAAAATCTCGCTCCAGTGCGGTGGTGAAGAACCCTTGGGTCAGATCCTTGGCGGCTTCGTTATCCTTGTGGAATTTCTGGCGGATGAATCGATAAACCGGCTTCCAGTACAGCGCCATCACGCGTTCGAGCGCAACATTAGTAAGTCCATGAGTGGCGGCTTCCAGAAGTGAGAGCTGAGTGGACGGGAATTGCGCGTGAGGCCCGCCGATTCGAGTATCCGCATCCACGCTTCGAGCTTACGATATTTACTGAGTTGGATGTATCAAATTCTGTTCGCCAAGGATCAAACTGGCAGTCATGCCGATTACCGCGGAAAGTTATTGCCCGAGCGAGGTACTAAGTGAATTCGCCGCCGATGTAAGTACGGGGTTATCGAAATCGCAGAAAGAGCTTCCCGCCAAATACTTATATGACGAGGTAGGCAGCGCTCTGTTTGAAGCCATTACGGCGCTGCCGGAGTATGGGCTGACGCGTGCAGAGGAACGGTTGCTCGGCCGGCACGCCAGCGAGATAGCACGTTGGCTTCCATGCAACGTGGCGGTGGCGGAACTGGGAAGCGGAAGCGGCCGGAAAACCCGACCCGTATTGGAAGCCATTGCATCGCCACGGGATTCGGTTTCCTATTGCGCGATCGACATTTCCCGCGCAGCTCTGGGCCTTTGCTGCAATCAACTGAATGGGGTCAGCGGCGTGGAGGTGCGTGGCTTACTGTGCCCTTATCTGGAAGGGCTCGCGGAAATCTGCAGCCGGCGTCACGGCGACGATTGTTTACTGGTGCTTTTCCTAGGCAGCAGCATCGGGAACTTTGAGCGTGACCAGGCGGTGCGATTCCTTACCGCGGTACGGAAGCGCCTGCGGCCCGGCGATGCACTTCTGTTGGGTACCGATCTCGGGAAATGCCCCAGCCAGTTACTGGCCGCTTATGACGACCCGACGGGCGTGACCGCCGCTTTCAACCTGAATCTGCTGGGGCGCATCAATCGCGAATTGAGCGGCAACTTCAACTTGCGAAATTTCCGGCATGCCGTGCGATGGCGGAGCGGGGAAAACCGCATTGAGATGCACTTGCGCTCCCAGACGCGGCAGGTGGTGGAGATCCCCGGCGCGTCGTTTCAGGTGGAGTTCGAAGCTGGCGAAACCATCTGGACCGAATCGTCGCACAAGTTCGATGCCGATGAGCTCCAGCTCTTGGCTGGTCAGACCGGTTTTATTAGTGTCGCTCGATGGATCGACACCGAGTGGCCGTTCCTCGAAAGCTTATGGATCGCATGATGCAGAAAGGATTCTCGCATGCCTGCTCCGGTTACAGCTCCGATTGATTTTCGTGTGCTGGAAGAAAAAGCCACGCGCTTGCGAATCGATTCCGTCCGCGCTACCACGGAGGCCGGAAGCGGCCATCCAACCAGTTGCGCGTCGGCTGCTGAGATTATGTCCACGCTGTTCTTCTCCGTTATGCGGTACGACCCGAAGAACCCGGGGAGCGCGGCGAACGACATTTTCGTGCTGTCGAAAGGCCACGCCGCGCCCATTCTCTACGCAGCCTGGGCGGAAGCGGGCGCGTTCCCGCGCGAGAAGCTGCTGACGCTGCGGAAAATCGATTCCGATCTGGAAGGCCATCCCACTCCCCGTTTGCCGTTTGTGCCCGTAGCAACGGGGTCGCTGGGGCAGGGGCTTTCGGTGGGCGTGGGACTGGCGCTGGCGGTAAAACAATTCGAGAAATCCGACCAGCGCGTTTATGTGTTAATGGGCGATGGAGAATCGGCGGAAGGTTCTGTGTGGGAAGCCGCGCAATGGGCCTGGTTTCATGGATTGAACAATCTCTGCGCCACCATCGACATCAATCGGCTGGGGCAGAGCCAGCCCACCATGCTGGAGTGGCATCTGGAAACCTATCAGGATCGTTGGAAGGCGTTTGGGTGGCAGGTTTTGCGCGTAGATGGGCATAGTCTCGAAGATTTGCTCGCAGCCTACCAGACGGCGCGCGCAACTACGGATCGTCCCACTATCGTTCTGGCTGAAACGGTGAAAGGCAAGGGGCTGGCCGGGATTGAAGGGCTGGAGGGTTGGCACGGAAAGGCTCTGGATAAGGATCTTGCAGCGAAAGTGCTGGCTCCTCTCGAAAAGCAACTCACCGGCGCGGATATGCGCTGGAAGCCGAACCTTCCTCCCATTTCAGAACGACAAGCCGGGGACTTTTCCCATGCAGAAGAGAATCCGCCTTATGCTATCGGCGGGAAAGAGCTGGCCTCCCGAAAAGGTTTCGGCGATGGCCTGGCGGCACTGGCGAAAGTGGATTCCAGAATCGTCGTGCTGGACGGCGACGTAAAGAATTCAACTTACACAGAGGAATTCCAGAAAGCCGCACCCGATCGATTCTTCCAAGGCTACATCGCGGAACAGAATATCGTGGGCGCCGCCATGGGACTGGCGGCCCGCAAGAAAGTGCCCTTCGCGTCCACGTTCGCATGCTTCCTGACTCGCGCTTACGATTTCATTCGCATGGCCGCGATCAGCAGGTTGAATATCAAACTGGTGGGGACGCATGCGGGAATATCCATTGGAGAGGATGGTCCATCGCAAATGGGCCTGGAGGATCTCGCGATGTTCTGTGCTGAGCCGGGGTTCACGGTGCTTTATCCTTCGGACGCCACCAGTGCATGGAAAGCGACCGAGCTGATAGCCGCCCAATCCGGCCCCTGCTATCTGCGGACGTCGCGGCCAGCTACGCCAATTCTTTACGGTCCTTTCGAGCAGTTCACCATCGGCAAGTGCAAGACATTACGCGCCAACGGCCACGACAAGGCTCTGGTGGTAGCGGCCGGAATCACTGTGTTCGAAGCGCTGTCGGCCTACGATCAGCTTTTTCAAGAGAACATTCCAATTGGGGTGATAGATCTTTTCAGCGTGAAACCGATCGATCGCGAAAAGTTGACAGCGGCTGCGCGCGCCGCGGGCGGGATCGTGATCACTGTGGAAGATCATTATGAGCATGGGGGAATCGGCGATGCCGTTGCAGCCGCGCTGTCCGAGCAGAATGTCCGGATCACGAAGCTCGCGGTGCGGGAGATTCCACACAGTGGAAAGGCGGAAGAGCTGATGGACAAGTTCGGGATCTCCGCACGCCACATTGTGGAAGCAGTGAAGACCGCAATTAGCGTGCGATCCTGAAGGTGAGTGCGATACGAAGCGATCCTTTTTGATTTCGATGGCGTGTTGGTGGACAGCGAGCCGGTTCACTTTGAGTGCTGGCAGGAAATTCTCGAGACCTTTGACATGCACCTGGATTGGGAGACTTACCGGACACACGGAATCGGGGTTTCCGATCGCGATTTGATGTCGATGATCTGCCGCGAGGCCGGCCGGCCGCTGGAACTGGAGCGGCTGCTGGCCGAGTATCCACGCAAGAAAGAACTGTTTCGAAGCCGGATGCTGGAGCGCCAATCGTTCTCGAACGAAGTGCTGGAACTGCTGCCGCAGTTGCAGGCTTATCAACTGGCGGTAGTGACTTCAAGCGGCCAGAGCGAAGTGGAGCCCATCCTGCGCCATGCCGGCATCCACGGCATGTTTCGCACCGTGGTGTATGGCGGCGATGTAAAAAAGCTGAAGCCGGCGCCGGATCCTTATTTGCTTGCGGTGGAGAAGCTCGGCGTTCGAACTGCGCTAGTGGTTGAGGATTCCGACGCCGGAGAGGCCAGCGCACGCGCGGCTGGATTGGATGTGTTGCGCGTGCGGACGCCAGAGGAAATGCCGGAATTGTTGCGGGAGCGGATTCGCTGATTAGCGCCAAGGCGCGGGTTGACAACCCGCTGCAGGATGACATCCCAATGCCACTTAGTTTTCCGTGGGATCGGGACCGTGGTGGGGCAGTGCCTTGCCCTGCCAACTTTCCGGCACGCAGCAAGCCATTAGTTCGTCCACCGTTTGCGACGACCGGCTCATGACCCACTTGGCAGGGCATGGCCCTGCCCCACCAGGCAAAAACTAAGTGACATTGGGATGGCATCCTGCCCTACTGCGAATCTGCGAGAATACGGTTTCGAATGCATCTCAAAGCCGCACTACTCACGCTGGCGTTGGCGTCGTCCAGTCTGTTGCCTGCCCAGACTTTTCCTAATCGCGTTCCGCCCAAGCGGTCGTCCCAAATTCAGAACGGCTTCGGCATTAATTCCGATCTTCCGCGCGAGCCTTACCTACCATGGAACCGCTGGTGGTGGACCCGCATGTTCGATGCCGGCGTGAGTTGGATTCGCATTGGCCAATACGAGAACAGCTCCGACCCCACCAGTTGGGATTGGGTGGAACAAAAGCGCGGGGTCTATGCGATTGGTCCCGAGGTAGACGACTACGTGGATTCGCTGCTCGAAAACGGCGTCCAGGTGCAAGTGCAGTTGATGTACGGCAATCCGATGTATACATCGCGTTCGGGCGTCAAGCCGGACCAAATCACGCCCGCCCCCGGCACCTTCCACAATGACGACCGCAGCATGAACTCCATTTTTTGGCCGCCCACCACGCCCGATCAGATTGCCGCGTTCCTGCGCTATGTGAAATGGATGGTGAATCATTTCCGAGGCCGAATTCATTACTACGCGCTGTGGAACGAGCAGGACATCGGATATTGGAATCCGTGGGGGAATCCGGAAGAGTACGGCCGGTTGTTGGCAGCGTTCATTCCGGCGGTTCATGAAACCGATCCGCAAGCTAAAGTTGTTTACGGCGGCCAGGCGGATCCGGTCAGCGATTGGGCGAAGCGGGCGTTGGATGAATGCAAGTGCGCCGCGGGGATCGATGTCTTCGCGTATCACACCTACCCGGGGTACGGACAGAACATGAATCCGGAGTCCATGGATTATGGCGCCTATGAAGCGGACTCGCCCGCCAAGCTGCGCCAACTGGTGCGCAATTATCCGGGCACGCGGAAGGATATCGAATTCTGGGATGACGAATTCAACTCCATAGCTTCGTGGACCGGGTCGGATGAATCCGTGCAGGCCAAGTACGTCCCGCGCGGGATCATTTACAATCACGCGGCCGGGGTGAAGACCTTCGTGTGGCTGTTGGCGGCTGGAGTGGACGGCAACGAGTTCGACGATTTCGGTTTCCTGCATGGCCTGCGCAATCTCCCGGACGACTTTGGTCCGCGTCCGGTTTTTTACGCGCTGCAGAATACGAATGCTTTGTTCTCCGACACGCGGCTGGATCCGGGGATCGCGATTGAAGCGCCGGATGCTCCGCTGCTGCGGCGTCAGGAACGTGCCAAGCTGCTGCGCTATGGTTTCCGCAACAAGAATGGGAAAGCGATCATCGCATATTGGATCGAAGCTCATAGCGTGGCGGGCGCCGAGTTTCCTCCGCTGGTGGTGGATCTGAAACTCAAGAATTCAGGAATTCGAGAGCCGGTGCTGGTTGATGTAACCACGGGCGAGATTACGGCGCTGGCATGGAAGCCGGGAACCACAGACACGTTGAGCGCGATAGCGGTTCGAGACAGCATTCTAGCGATCGCGGATGCGAGCTACTTCGATTGGCCGGTGCTGCCGGAGGCTCCCAGCAGCCTGGAGGCGCGAGGGTCGGGTACCAGCGTGGAATTGCATTGGGCGATGCATGGCGGATCGGCGTCGAGAGTGGCCATCGAGCGGCGGGTGGGAAACGCGGGCGCGCGCTGGGAGCGGATCGCAACCGAAGCGGTGGGCGCTCAGTTCGTGGATAGGTCAGCGCCGCAGTCGAGCGTGGTGTGTTATCGAGTACGGGCGATTAACGCGGCAGGCGAATCGGCTTATTCGAATGTCTCGCGGGTGGGGCGATAGAATCGGCGAAAGGCGCCGACTCCCTCACGGTCGCGGTTCGGTTAACCGGCTCAGTACCGCGCTAAAGTCTTGCGGCCGCTTGGATGGATCTTTTTCAGTCAGCTCTTGAACCAGAGCGATAAGTGCGGCTGGCGTGGCCGATCGCACGAGAGGTTCCGGATCCAGTGGCTGGTGCAGAATCAGATCGAAGATCCCGTCCACGGTGGGTGCTTCAAAAGGCCGCGTCCCTGAAAGTAGCTCGAACAAAACCACGCCGAATGCATACACGTCGACCAGGTGAGTTGGTTTCAGGCCGCGAATTTGCTCAGGCGCCATGTAATAGGGAGTGCCCACCGTGAAACCGGCGCCGGTGAGAGAAAGATCGTCGGATTTGGCGATGCCGAAATCCACCAATTTGACGCGGCCGGTGACGTCTACGCGAATATTGTCTGGTTTCACATCGCGATGGATGATGCCTTTGGAGTGAACATAGGCCAGCGCGCTCGCAATCTGGCGGGCCAAGGCGAGCTTCGAGCGTAGATCGCCGGTGCGACCCTCCCGAATCTGGTGGCGCAGGCTTTCGCCTTCCAGGTATTCCATGACCAAGAACGGGCGTGCATCGACCTCGCCGTAATCGTAAAAAGCGATGACGTTTTCGTGCACCAGGCTGCCGGTGAGGCGCGCTTCGGCGAGAAAACGAGCCTTGGTTTCGTGATCGGCCAGACCGTTTTCAGACAGGATTTTGAAGGCTACGGTACGGCCGAGGTTGCGATCGCGAGCCCGGTACACTTGGGCATCCGTCCCGCCGAGGCATTCCAGCAGCTCGTACTTTCCAACGCGGTGGGGTAGTGGCACGGTCGCCTTTATTATTCAAGAGTATAGCCTTATTAAAAGCAGGCGGTCTTATGGATTTCTAACATTTGCCGATAGATACGGGCGAGATGCGCCGTCAAGACAGAATGGACGTAGCAGTGCCGGTGGATGTGATGTGGACGGACCGGCAGGGGCACGAACGGTTCGCCACCGCGCTCTCAATCGATGTCTGCGAGTCGGGCCTCCGCATCCAGGTGCCGGAAGCGCTGCCGGAGCGATCTTATGTAAGGCTGCGCGCGGATCGGATTGCGTTAGCGGGCTCGGCATCCGTGCGAACGTGCGTCAAGAAGGGCACCAAGTTTCTGGTGGGGCTGGAGTTCAGCGGAGGAATGACGTGGAAGCGGCCGGTTGCCGCGAAAGCGCAGGAAATTCCGATGGAGACTCCGCGGCCGATTGTCCGATAGAACTTCCGGACTTGGGTACTTGACAAACCGGGGGATTGAAAACAAAGCGTGAACCGCCCCCCACAGTTTCGGAGAATCTGTGAGTTTACACCAAACCGCTAAGCGTGGCCGTTGCCACCTCAATGTCATCCTTACAGAATCGATGGGACAATTCTCTAACGACAATTGACTCTAAGCTCACACGCTTATTACGCTCCAGGGAGTAGCCGTTCTCTCGGCTGGTCAACAAGCGGTCATGGATGAATTTTACCAGGGATGGTAGATTGGATTCGTGCCTCTGCCAGTTTGCCAAGCGTCCAGCGGCTCCTGGCCCGAGGATCTCGTGCGTGTCGCGCTGGCATTGCTCCATCAGGGACACCAGGCGGATCAAATCCTTCGACTCGGCGTCTGTCATCTGGCTTTACTCCGTTCGCCGTTAACGCTGCGCTTTCTTTCGGCGACTTCGGCTCCGGCCTGACCTGACGATGTACGTCATCGCTTCATCGAGCGTCGGTGGATGGGGTAGCCCCCGCTCAATTGTCGTCCTCTCCCGAATCTTGCGATCCACCGAGCTCGTCCTCTTCACTGACCTCGTCATAAGAAAGTTCCTCTTGAACTGAAGGGGCTGTCGGCAAATCAGCTATGCCCAAACATTTGATCCCAACTTTCTGAGCATGTTTAGAAACGTCCGGATCGGTTGAGTAAATCGCATCAGCGCCCTCGACCTTAGCAATGGCGACTATCTGCCGGTCGAATTTTATCTT
>DASYNU010000095.1:0-17072 GCA_036008345.1 Bryobacteraceae bacterium | reverse complement strand
TGGCGCACGCACTCTTGCGTGCTGCGCCGAGACTCTCCAGAAACCTCGGCGCAAGCCCTTGGAAACACAGGGGCGGCTGCGCCGAAGTTTCTGCCGCTAGAGACGTTCCCCACAGGGACCGTCCGTTGCTCATCTCGGCGTTTGTGGGACATCGACATGAGTGTCGATGCAGCACGCAAGAGTGCGTGCGCCACGAGGTTCAATCAACGTTTAGGACCACGGGTTTGCCGTGGGGCGTGTGACGATAGGCGTCGGCCCAGGCCTCTTTGCGGGTTTCGATGGCTTCGGGGGTGGTCAAGCCTTTGGCGGCGACCAGCCGTTCGAGAGCGCGGAGCCAGTTGTGGTAGTAGCTGCGATCGGCGCCCGCTTTTATTTCCTCGGCCAGGGTCTCGGTCCATTCCTTCCAAGTGAAGTAGCCTTGTTCGGAGAGCTTGACGGCTAGCGCGAAGGCTTGTGCTTCCCAGGGTTCCGCGAATACTGGTTCAGGCTGGGTCAAGATAGTCATCCCACATATCGATATAGACTGCATCGCGCGGCGAGGCTTCCGCGCCCCACAGTTCGCGCGCGGTGAAGCGGACTGAGTAGACGTTCTGCGGCTTTTCGCCTAGGAACTGCGCGTTGGTGTCAGGGAACACATACACGCCGTGGTGAAGATGGATTTCACCGATCTTGCCACGCGCGTAGCGTGGAAGGCGGGTGTGACCCGTTGGATTTATATTGCGGGCTCGAACTCGCTCCCCAACTTGGAAACGCTGCTTCACAGGGACATTGCGGCTGGCTAGAGCGCCCGCGCGGAGCAATGACGGTACCTTCTCCGCAGTGAGCACTGGAGTGGATTTGGACGAGTCCGGCGACGGTTTCCCGCTCGCTATCTCAGATTCGGTGACATGGCCACCCTTGACAAGCACCTTTTCGAGCCGCGCGGTCCACTTCTCGTAGTAGCTCATGCGGAGATAATCGGTGGCGGGGATCAGCTCGATCTCGTAACGTCCGGCGTCTCCGTCCCACTTGCCCCCTGCACGGGTGGCGATGTTCAGCGCGTAGCTCCGAGCCTCCCAGCGTACGTGAAAGACAGGTTCATTCTTTTCGTATTGAATCGGGCCCATGCCGTGCATGCCGCCCATATCGTGGACGCCGTTCATGCCGGTGGTTTCACTTTGGCGACGCCTACCATTGCGTCGCGAGTGAGCAAAGCAGCTAGCTGATCTTCGCTCATTTTTTCAGTACCGGGCGGACGCTCCGGCAATACCATGTATCGGAGCTCGGCGGTGCTGTCCCAAACGCGCACTTCGACATCCTCGGCCAGTTCGAGCCCGAATTCGCGCAAAACTCCGCGTGGATCGATGACTGAACGTGATCGATACGGCGCGGATTTATACCAAACCGGCGGCAGACCGAGAACCGCCCAGGGATAGCAGGAGCACAGCGTGCAGACCACGAGATTGTGGACTTTCGGAGTGTTCTCCAGCACGCGCATGTGCTCGCCTTTCCCGCCTTCGAATCCAAACTCGGCGATCGCGGAGGTGCCATCGTTGAGCAGGCGTTGTTTATACGTCGGATCGGACCAGGCACGCGCAACGACTCGGGCGCCATTGCGGGGGCCGACCTTGTGTTCGTACGTGTCGATCAAGGCGTCCAGCGCGGCGGGATCGACCAGGCCTTTTTCGACCAGCAAGGATTCCAGCGCCTTGACGCGCAGCGTGAGGTCGGAAGGGACAGCCTGGTGTTCGTGATCGTGGCCGTGCATTTGGGCCCCGAGTTGTTGCGAAGCCGCTGCTCCGGCAGCTAGGAATCCGCGGCGAGTGGGCATGGCTACTGGGAATTATATTCGTTCCGGGGGGCGGGGGCAAGAAATTCAAGAACTCAGAAGTCAGAAGGAGGATTCCGGCTTCGCCGGCGGCATTTATTTTGATATACTCCTTGCGATGGCCGAAGCATTTGCAGCGCTGTTTGAGAAGGCTCGGCTGGGGGACGGCATCGCTCGGGATGCGCTCTACAGGCTGGCGTTTTTTAGATTGCGGGGCATCGCATCCGGGTTGCTGCGGCGGGAGCGGCCGGGGCATACATTGCAGCCGACGGCGCTGGTGAGCGAACTATTTCTCAAGCTGCGCAAGCTGGACACGCAGATCCTGAGCGACGATCATTTCTTTCGAATATCGGCGCGCGCCATGCGCCAGGTGTTGATCGACCATTCGCGGCATAAGCGGCCGGCGAAGGCAGTCCCGGCTCAATTGATCCCGGAGTTGTTGCTGCCGGCTAATCAGAACGCCATCGATCCGGAATCGGCGCTGGCGGTGAAGATGGTGTTCGAGAAGCTGCGCGCGATGGATGCGAAAGTGGCGGAGACCGTGTGGCAGCGGTCTGTGGAGGGCGCCACGGTTCAGGAATTGAGCAGCCTGCAGAATCGCGAGGCGTGGCGGGTCCGCGCGGATCACGATTTTGGCCTGCAATGGATGGCCAACCGGCTGAAGCGGTACGCCTGACGGAGACGCGTGAAGGGACAGCTTAAAGTCTCCACTCCCGCGGAATATATTGCCAAACTTGATGACGCTCGCAGGGCCGAAGTGTCTGCGTTGGACGCTCTGATTCGGAAAACAGCTCCTAAGCTGGAGCCATTTGTACACAGCGGGATGCTGGCCTATGGCCGCTGGCATTACAAATACGGGTCGGGACGCGAAGGCGATTGGTTTCGGATCGGCGTGGCGAGCAACAAGAATTATATTTCGTTGTATATTTGCGCCGGCGATAAGAATGGGTACATCGCCGAACAGTATAAGGATGCGCTTCCGAAGGCCAATATTGGGCGTGCGTGCGTGCGGTTCAAGCGGATGGGGGATTTGGATTTGGTGGTGGTGAAGAAGATGATCCGGCAGGGGATTCGGGCGGGGGAGAAGATGTAGGTTATGCGTTTTTCTGTAAGCTGCCTAGCTTTTCGTGGCTTTGGCCGCCGTGTGGGCCCCAAAATCGATCGCTTGTTCGTGCCGTGGTCGGGATGTCGGCTACGGCAATTTTCCTGGGCGAAGTAATCTTGGGGCGGTTTGGAGCCGGGCGAGGGTTCATGCTGATCGAAGTCACAGCGCCGAGGGAATAGTCGTGGCTCTCACAGACTGGCTCAGCGGTCGGTTAGGTTGGTTCGAAACGCATAGCTTTCCAGTTGTCAGTGTGTTTTTCTCATAACCAACGCTGTCAGAAGAGCTGAGTTTGACTGGCGCACGGATCGACCTCTTGCCGCACAAAAACTTTCGTGGAGCACAGTCCCTGACGATCACTTAGGGGGCCAGCCGCGAAGATATTCCGCCGTCTCAACCTCGTCCGATCCGACTTGTTCGTACGAATCTTCGTCATATTCTCCGCTAAAGACTACGCGTACACCATGGCGACCGTTCTCTGCAAGAAATTTCCAGAGTACTCTGTTGTCTTCCTGAACTTCATGATTGTATGGGCCGTCGTATCCCCCCCGGTGGTAATAGAGGATTCGAGGATCTTTTGCTGTGGGTCGAATCGGCTTTCCGAGCCACATCGCTTTCCTCGTCGCATCACAAATCAGGTAAGCATCCATTGTTTCCCCCTCACTCTTGTGCGAATCAGCCCGAATCAATGAGAACATCACGGCGCGAGAATCGGGTCCAGGCGATTCTATCTCATTACGGTGTCTCCGGTGCGCGAATGCATTCTGGCATCTTTGAATCCATCCCAAACCCATAGCCTTGTGACAAACGTTGAGTTGTGTTCGATGTCGGCTGCCTTATACGAAACACGCGAGGCGCTGGTGCCAGCGGGTCTTGAGGATGCCGAGGTTCACTTTCAGTTCGGTCAGAAGGATTATGAACTGCATGTGATTGAGCTAGGTTCTGTGCGAAAGCGTTGAGGAAGATCGTTTTTTCTAAAGGCGTCCACATGAGTGTGGACGCGGCAGGCTGAGAGCCTGCGCCACTTGGTCGGACCAAGATGCTACTTCAGGCGGGCGGTCGCGGGGTTGGGGATTAAAGGCCGGGGTTAGGAGAGCTGCCAGATGTCTTGCGGCATCTGGGTCCAGGCGGGTTTGGAGGACGTTTTGTAGTTCGGCTTCGAAGGATGGATCGGAGAACATGGCGTTCAGGGCTGCCAGGCGCTTGCCGGTTACGATCTCTAGGATGATTACGGCTAGCGAGAAGACGTCGCTCGCTGGGGAGTAGCGGCCGGTCAGGCGCTCGGGCGCCATGTAGTGGAACGACCCCGACATTTGCGTGGTGGCGGCTAGCTCGTTTTCGGCGGTGCGCAGGCCGGCGGTGCCGAAATCGATTATAACTATCTGCTCTTCGAGCAGAATCATGTTTTCTGGTTTTAGATCGCGATGGACGATACCTCGGCTGTGCACGTCGGCCAAGGCGGAGCCCAGTTGCTGGATGATGAGTGCGGCGCGGGGGAGACTGAGCGGGCCTTGGTCCAACGCGGCTCTGAGAGTCTGGCCGTTCAGGAACGGCATGGTGAGGCAAGGCTCGCCCGCCGGGCTGATCCAGGAATCCAGAATGGGGACGACGCCGGGATGCTGGACGGATCGCAAGGCGGCCACTTCGTGTGCGAACCGATCGCGAATCCAGCCTTCCTGTTTGGAATTGCGGTTGAGAACCTTGACGGCCAGGCGGGCGTTGCCGTCGCGCAGATCGCGGGCTTCATAGACCACGGAGAACCCGCCGCGCGAGACCACGCGACTCAGGCGATAGCGTCCGAGGAGGGTTTCGCCGGAATGATCCGGAGCGCCGGCGTCCGCGCCAGCCGGGCTACTGGGACCCGAGTGGCTCAAACGGCGCCGCAATAGGAATACAGCCTTCTCAATGCGGAAGCGGAGGCGCTCGAGGCCGGGAGCAAAGCTAATAATCAGGATGATCGCGACGGCCGCGCAAAGGAGAATTATGGGCCAGCGCCAGCGCGGCGCTGAGCGGCCGGCTCCCACGCGAAAGGCGTAGGTTGTGACGGGCGCGGGTGCGTTGCCGGTGAAACTGATTTGAAGCGAGTAGTCGCCATCGGAGAGATTGTGAAACTCGAGGGAGCCATCGCGTGAGAGCTGCCACGCGTTGGAGCCGGGCTGAAAGCGATAACGCAGCGGGTAGGTGCGAAAGGGCGGCGCGTTCAGAGTGCCCACATCCACGCGGAGAACTTTGGTGGGTGCGGGCAGGGCAGCGGGCAGCGGATCGGGATAGAGGAAGCGGCGGCCATCGGCATCCATGCGCGTAATCTGAGGAAGCCCAGCGCCCGGAGCCTGGAACCAAGAGGGATCCGGCTTGAGACGCGTAACACCTTCGTCGCCGGTGATCCAGACGGCGCCGTCGGAGTCCTCGAAGAATCCATATTGGGCGATTTCGTTGGCCGCCAGGCCGTTTGCGATTTCGATGTGAAGCCAATCGCTGGGTGCGACATGTTGGCCATCGGAAACATAGACGCCCTGGTCGCAGCCGCGCCAGATCCAACCTCGGGAGTCGCGCTTCAAAAATTCGGTTCCCGCGGGCGCGTAGCCGCCGCTCGGAGTGAAGAGCGTAACGTTCCATCGGTCGCCATTGCGATGCAGGCGCGAAAAGGCGCCACTGCGGCGATAGGCCACCCAGATGTCATCGCCGGCTAACGCAAAACCACGCACCAGTGTGACCGGCTGATCGGTTACGATTTTGTGCCACTGATCCTGGTCATCCTGCCACGCCAAGCCACTGGTGTAGCCGACCCATAAGTGGCCGGCGCCGTCGATATCCATATCTACCGGGTCGGCACTCTCTCGGGGTGGGATTTCGGGCAGAGCTTCCGGCCGCAGCTTCAGCGATCCGGGCGCGCCTTCAATGCGCAGCAGGGCGCGCTTGGTACCGACCCACAAGCGGCCTTTTCGATCGCGCAAGATTTCCCGGTATTCTTCGTTCGGCACGATGTTTTGGATATGTTCGACGATGGATCCTTGCGCGGATAGGCGGGCTAATCCGTAGCCGCGGATGGAAGCTAGAAAATCGCCGCCCTCGAGCGGCAGCAGCGCGTAATACCGATACGGTTGTTTCGTGATGGGCAACCAGCCATCGGTGTGCGGGTCCTGGCGATAAACGTTTTTCTGAGTGGCGATGATTTTAGAGCCGGCGGGATCGCGCGTCACTTGCACCGGTGGTTCCTGGCCAAAATCTTCGGGAAACCAGCGCTGCCATTCGGGATCGGGAGTCCACTCGACTAATCCTTGGCCGAGCGACGCCACCCAAAGATGACCGCGGGTGTCTTCGATGCCAGAGGTGGGCGGAAAGCGATGGTGATCGGCGCGATCGCGGAAATCGATTTTAGGAACCAGGCCGCGGACGGTTTCGCCAAGAAACCAGAGCTGACCATTGCGGCCGGGCAACAGAGGTCCGGCGCGGTCCATCTTCTGGCTGCGCAGCCTTTCTAGCGTTTGCACTGCGCGGCCATTTTCCATGAGAAAGGCGCGCTCCGGATCGGCGGCCCAGATGCGTCCCAAAGAATCGTGAACAACTTGCGCGTAGAGCGAGGTGGGAGGGAATTCGATGGATTGCTGCTGGTCGGGATGAGCGGGATCGTAAGAGCATCCGGCGGTTAGCTGGCAGGCGAACCAAAGGCGGCCGGCGGAATCGATAGTAAGGTCGCGGCGGGCGGGGAGCTTGAGGCGATGCATGGATCCATCGAGACCTATTTGGATGAGATCTTTTGGGACTTTTACGAAGACCTGGTCCGGATACGCGGCCATGCCGCTCACTTCTTCGGTCAGTACGGTCTCGAAGTGATTGTTGCGAACGCGCGCCAAGCCTTCGAAATCGGCTACCCAAAGGGATCCGTCGCTGGTGAAGGCGACGAAGCGCGCGGTGGCAAAGGGGAGGCTCGAGATTTTGTGGTAGTGGAATCCATCGAAGCGGTAGAGTCCGTCTTCGGCGGCGAGCCAGAGCAGGCCGTCGGGACCCTGAGCGATGGAAAAGATGGTGAGGGTGTTGGGATATACGCGGAGACGGTGCGGGGCGGCGTGCGAGGGAATGCCGAGGGCCAGGACGGCGGTCATGAGGAACGCACGCAGCATGTTTGCTACCGGTCCAATTTTACTGCGGGACCAAAAGCTTCGACGGGAGCGGGGAAGAGTCACTCCCTGACGCATCGAACGGAAAAAGCACTCTGCTTCTCGCCACCGCTTTGACGATGGAGAGCCAGCCCGCCTTTACCAAAGTTGTAGAACCATCCAGAGGCCGGATTACTCTCAGACGCCGTCCAGTAGAATCCGTGGGCTTCCAAGCGTGCATACTGGCCATCTTCGGAGCGGCCGCCACCGAGCAAGGCATTGAATCCCGAACTCCCTCCGATAAACAGCGCCTTGTACGCCGCTTTACCCTTGTCCTCGGAATCCTCGCTGACCCCGCCGTAGTGCTTTGCCATTTGCCGCCATTCGTCGTCCGTCGGCAATCGCCATCCATCGCCCAACGATTGACATCCTCGCCGCGCTGACTCCCAGGTGTACAAACGGCCATACTCGAGGCAATTCTTTTCGGCATCTTCGTAGCAAAAGGACGGGACAGTCGTGACATTCAGATTCTGCGTCGTCCATTGCTTGCCATCCGCCATTTGCCTGGGGGCGGACGCGTTCTGGGTTTGCGCTAAGGTGCTGAGAGACGCTAGCGCGATACTCAGCGCGATTGAAAAGGCACCCAGTGGAATCGGCCTAGTCCTGCGCTTGACACTAGTCATGAAGGACCTCCGCGGTCATGAACCACCTCCACCGCTATGTTGCCACGCATCGTTTCGTGGATGGGTGGACCTCTTTGGGAGCTAACGTAGAATGGCTCCACGCAGCCAGCCAAACGCATTTCAATTCAATCCTTTGTCCAGAGTATCGATAGGCTTGTGGGATATTTGTTCCAGCAATTCGGTTTTGCTGCCCGTGCAATAAGGGACGGCTAACCTAAGGTCCGCGGGGCCGTCCAACCACTATGTTCTCTAGCCGTTTCGAAGGCCTGCTCCAAGATCTACGCTACACTTTTCGGACGCTCCGCAAGGATGCTGCATTCACAGCGTTTGCGGTGCTGATTGTTGGACTTGGTATCGGTGCCAGCACGACACTGTTCAGTGTGGTGAACACGCTGCTGCTGCGGCCTTTGCCTTTTCGAGATCCTGAGCGGCTGGCATGGGTCACGAATTACAAGACCGGAGGCCTATCCGGGGCGACTACGCAGGTGGGGATTTTGCTGGATCTGCGCGCGCGCAATCAATCGTTCTCCGATCTAGCAGGCTACATGGCTTTCTATGGCGTTGGCGACAACGTGCTGAGCGGGAAGGGTGAGCCGGAGCGGTTGAGCGGCGTGCCGGTGTCGGAGAATTTCTTTCCGGTGCTGGGTGTGGGTCCCCAGATCGGTAGGTTATTTTCGCATGATGAGTGCAAATGGAACGGTCCCAAGGTGGCGCTGATCAGCCACGGATTGTGGGTGAGGCGATTTGCGTCGGATCCGGGAATCGTGGGACGTGCCTTGACGCTGGATAACGAGCCGGTGACGGTGGTGGGCGTGATGCCGGCCTGGTTTGATTTCGCCTCGATCTTCGCTCCGGCGAGTCACATTGATTTGTATTTTCCTTTCCCGCTTAGTCCGGAAACCAACCGGTGGGGAAACACGATGGCGATTGTCGGCCGGCTGAAGCCGGGCGTGTCAACGGCGCAGGCGCAGGCGGAGGTGAAGATACTCGGGGCCCAGCTTAACGCGGCGCATCTGGCAAACCGCAATGATTTCGAAGGGTGGGTAACGCCGCTGAAGGAACATGTGAGCGGAGGATTACGCCTGGCCCTGATCGTTTTGTCATGCGGCGTGGGCGCTGTGATGTTGATTGTGTGCGCGAATCTTTCGAATCTTTTGCTGGCGCGGATGGCGGCGCGGCGGAAAGAGATCGCCATTCGGACTGCGCTAGGGGCGGGGCGTGGGCGGCTGGTGCGGCAGATGCTGACGGAGGGGATCGCGCTTTCGATGTCCGGTGCGGCTTTGGGTGTGTTGCTGGCCATTGCCGGAACCAGGGCGCTTGCGCACCTGGACGCCGTCAGCATACCGCTGCTTCAGGATGTCCACTTGGATGGGGCCGCGCTAGGGTACACACTTGCGATGGCGTTGTTGACGGGCGTGATTTTTGGATTGGCGCCGGCCTTCCACACTCCGGTATCCGCCATGCAGGATGCGTTGAAGGACTCCAGCCGCGGTTCCACGGAAGGAAAAGAGCGGAGCTGGATTCGCAGCGCGCTAGTGGTGTCGGAGATCGCTTTCGCCTGCGTGCTGCTGGTTGGCGCAGGCCTGTTGATGCGCAGTTTCCTGAGTGTTTTGGATGTGAATATCGGCTTTCAGCCGGAACGGGCCATGTCGGTGCGCGTGGATCCCGACAGCAGGTACCGAACACAGGCGCAGCAGAACGCCTATTTTGACGAAGTGCTGCGGCGTACGCGCGCTGTGCCTGGAGTTCAGGGTGCGGGATTGACGGATGCGCTGCCGCTCGGTCGCAATCGAGCTTGGGGCGCTCCAGCGAAGGGTGTGGTGTATGGTCCAGGGGAATTTCCGGACGCGTTTGTGCGCGTGGTGAGTGATGGTTATGCCGGCGCCATGGGAATCCCGCTGCGTGAGGGGCGTGATTTGTCCGAGCGGGATACGCCTAAGACCGAGCCGGTAATTATGGTGAACGAAACCATGGCTCGACGGTTGTGGCCTGGCCAGGATGCGCTCGGCAAAATCATTGCCGGAGCATGTGGTGGGGATAGGCGCGTGGTTGGAATCGTGGGAGACGTGCGGCATCTCGCGCTCGAGGAAGGGGCCGGCAATGAGATGTACCTTCCCATCCGGCAATGCCAGGACTGGAGTTCGGTGGATCTGGTGGTTCGTACAACGGGCGCGCCCGAGGAGATAGGCGGCGGTGTCCGGGACGCACTGAAACAAGTTGCGCCGAATATTTCGCCCAAGGAGTTTCGTTCGCTAGAGCGGCTGGTGGATAAATCGGTGTCGCCGCGCCGTTTTGTGGTAACGCTCGCGGGCGGGTTTGCGGTGTTCGCGCTGATTTTGGCGTCGCTGGGGATTTACGCGCTGATTTCATATTCAGTGACGCAGCGCACGCAGGAAATCGGGATTCGCATGGCGCTGGGCGCGTCGGCGGGTGATCTGCAGGCGGGCATTATCTTCGAGACACTTCGGCTGGCGGCGGCCGGGATGTTGGTGGGTGCGACGGCGGCGTGGTTGCTTGCGCGGCTGCTGCGCGGATTGCTGTTTGGAGTGACGGCGACGGATCCGGTGACCTTTATCGGGATGCTGGCGGTGTTGGCGGTGGTTGCGGCAATTGCCGGGTATGTACCGGCGTATCGGGCATCGAGGATTGATCCGGCGGTGGCGCTGCGGGCGAGTTGAAGAGAAGGAACGCCATGAGGCCTTAGCGGAAAGACGATGCGCAAGCACCGCAAACGGAGGTCACCGCCGAGGCGGTTGCGAAACCGGTGATCCCACCTGTCAGTACGCCGCCGAGGACTCCGAGGCACCAAGCCAATTCTACTGCGCCCGCTATCGTTAACACGGCAGCGAGCAAGTGGAAGAGGTTCATTGAAGCACCGTAGTGTCCCACATCGATTTTGGTTTCATTCCGCTCAAATTGACTTAAGAGCGAGCGGCGACAGATTGCGGGGCCCGAGGATTCTTGGTAATGCTTCTTTTCCAAGCCGCGGCTCGGAATGCGCTCGAAGAACGTCGGCATGAGTGCCGACGCTGCAGGCAAGAGTGCCTGCGCCACTATAATCGTATTTCCAGATGGTGAAATCGGCGTCCAACCGAGGCTAATACAGGTCGGCGGTCCCGCTCCCACGAATCGTGTTGCCCATCGTGACCGCCGTACCGTAAGCCACGAAGATTCCGTACTGCGTGGAGTTGGTCACGATGTTGTTGGCAAAGAGCGTATTGGTGATTGTGCAGAACGTGCCGCCACCCTGGAGCAGGCCATTGGCGAATCCGTTCGCCGTATTTCCAATGACGAGCGTGGAATCGACGGTTCCTGAGCAGCCGGCGCCGACGCTCGAGTCGACCTGCACCAAGGTAGTAATCGCCGGCATGTCGGATCCGGCCCCTTCGCCGATGTTGTGGGCGACGTGGTTTCGGTTCGCAGTGCCCGTTTCGGCGCGGATGTCGATCGCGGGTCCGCGGGTCCCGGTGATGGTGTTGTCGTGGATGTTATTCTCGTCGCAGTTGATTACGCCGACGCTGGCGTTCGTTCCCGCCGCACAGAGGATCGCGTAGAAGTCGGTCCCGGTTTCCCGAAAACCGGACCTAATAATTCGATTCCAACCGATCTCATTGTTGGAGGAGTTCATGTCGACCGAGTTGGAACCAATATTGCTGAATAGATTCCCGGTAACAGTGGAGCCGTTGCCGGCGTTGGCGGTCTGATTCGCCCCACAGAGTCCGACCAGTAGAATCCCATCATCACGGGTGTTCTGAATCGTGTTGCCGGTAACGACGTAGCCGCAACCTCCACCGGTGTTGATTCCGTGGCCCGCCCAGCCCGTGACAGTCGAGTACCGAATGGTCACGTTGTTGATTCCGACGCCACCGTCAATCGCGCAGCCCCCGCCTGCCCCGCAGCCATTCGTTGATTCGGAGGTCCATCCGCCTTGGAGAGTGACATTGTCGATCACCATATTGCTCGCAGCGGCAATGCCGTCCATGCCGTTGCTGTCCCAGCTGAGTATGCACGAGCCCGGTCCCACTCCGAGGATCTGCACGCCCGGAGCCCACCTGATGGTGGATGTCATTTTGTACGTGCCCGCTGGGCAGATGATTTTCTGGTAGGGTTGTGCGGAGACTGCGGCCTGGACCGCAGCAGTGTCATCGGTGGACCCGTTCCCCGTCGCGCCGAAATCTCGCATGCTTATGAAATCCCCCGGCATTGACGAGCATGTGCGTGTGACACTTCCCGTGGCGCTCAGCTTAAAGCTGATGAGCGTGCAGGTTCCAACCGTCTGCACATAGTTGGTGAAATAGAGCGTGTCTTCAACGTTGTCTTGCCTCCACTGGGCGTTGCCCTTGATGTCCGTCAGGTAGAACAGGTAAGCCTGGGGACCCAACCATACTCGAGCTCGGCCATAGCCGTCCAAGACGACAGGATTCGCGTTCCGGGTGCCCGCCGTGGAGTCCGTATAGGTGGACTGGGGATTGGCCGGGCGGCTCCCAGGGCCGAACATCGGCCGACAGGAACGCCCCGCCACGCAGGTGTACAGGTATCCGCCGGCCAAGGGCGCGCCGTTCTGGTCAACGAACTGAATTTCGGCCGATTTGCCCGGCGCTGCGTTCGGAAATGTCTGAGCGAACGCCACGGTGCCAAACAGAGCAAGGATTAGTCGCTTCATTTTGTCACCATGCGGTGAATCACGCCCGTCGCGACAACCTGCGGATAGCCTGTATTCGTGACCTCGATAACGGAGACTTTGTTGTGGGCGATTGCCGGTCCCATCGGCAACAGCAGTGTAACCACTAAAATCGCTCGGCTTTGAATTGTCATTCGTGAGATCCCTTCAATTTGAATCGATGCTGGCCATCATCAAGGAACATAGACACGTCAAGTTTTTAAAATTAAGGCACACGACTCTCCACTGCGTGGGAAAACCCAAACATTATTAGTCGATTCACAAACCAGACTGGTTCTGAAGATTCCCCTCCTAAGTCAGCGGCAATGTCCAGGGCACTATTGTGCTAACAAGAAGAGCTCCGATACTGCTACGGTGGCGACGAACACACTTCCGAATTCCTGCGCAATTCCGATGACGCCTTTAACTCAATCGAAATCGTTTGCCAGGCTGGACACAGGATGAGCACGAGTATTGACGTCATTTTGTTTCCGCTGATTTCTGTACGGGAGAAAGCTACGGTTGCCCAGGCTAACCCCACACCAAGTATGGATTCCTCAGAATTAGAGGTGTGGGTAAGTTTGAGTTTACTTGTTACAGCTGAATCGTCAATCGGACTTCAGTTTAAACTTTTGCGCCTTCGTTTAAACTTTCGTTCCATTCCCTACGTCGAAAACGATTGACAGCCCGCCGCACCTCTCGACGCGCAATCACACCAACCCGCATTCCTAGAACCCCAACCAGGGGGAGTCAAGTTGTCAACGCCGGCCGAAAAAATGGAGCTTCCGCACTTTCGGTGCGAGGGCGACTCCCCGGAGCCATTCGCGAACCGTCCTGCCGTCTGAAAACCTGATCGCGTCTGAAAACCTGAGGCTGGACAAGATCGAACGTGTTCACGACGGCTTCGTGTTGCAGCCCATGTCCACCAGAAGGCTCGTGGTCCGGCCTGCGGCCAGGTGTCTTGTTCCCGTCACAGTGAGTACGAACGTCGTCTTCAAGACTTACCCTGGCAGAGAAGTGCCGTAGAGATGTGGCTGAAGGTTCGCCGCTTTCGATCCCGGAATCCATGTTGTAGCCGCAAGATGTTCGCCGAGCCGGTACTCAAGACTGCCCAATCGCACTCGCGCCAGACCCTGCGCGTTGGCTAGATTATCCGGCTGCTCGGCTATACCGCTGGTGGACCGAACCGGCAGAGGGACTCTCAGAACCGCAGAGGGCCCTGTTCGAGCGGGTAGGATTCCGTCCAGAATTCAGAATCCAGGAGTCAGAAGGAGGATTCCGGCACTCTGGCGCCGGCTTCATCTTTACTGGTTACTGCGTTCTGCCTTCTTCCGGCTCATGGATTCTGGCTTCTGCATTCTTTCGGGCTCCATTTCTCGGTACAATCGAAGTTCCAGATGGTGAAATCGGAACAAGAGTATCGCCAGGATATCGTCGACGTCGGGAAGTTGATTTACCAAAAGGGTTGGGTAGCGTCCAACGACGGAAACATCAGCATTCGCCTCGACAATAATAAGATTCTGTGTACTTGCACCGGCATTAGCAAGGGGATGATGACGGTGGACGATCTCATCATCTGCGACGTAGAAGGCAACAAGATGGAAGGCTCGCGCGAGCGGACTTCCGAGATCGCGATGCACCTGACTATTTACCGGATGCGTCCCGACGTGTTTTCGGTGGTGCATGCGCATCCCACGGTGGCGACCGGGTTTGCAGTGGCGGGGCGTCCGCTTAATCTGGCTTTGTTGCCGGAGGTGATTATTGGGCTGGGATGCGTGCCGCTGGCCGAATATGGGTTGCCTGGAACGCCGGCGCTCACCGAAGGCATGCTGCCGTACATCCCTAAATATGATGCGATCCTGATGGGAAATCACGGCTCGGTGTGTTATGGCGAGGACGTCTACAAGGCATTTTTCAAGATGGAGACAGTGGAGCATTTCGCACGCATCGCGCTGGTGGCGGAGCTGCTGGGTGGTCCCAAAGTGCTGCCCAAAGACGAAGTGGATAAGCTATTTGATTCGCGCACGCGTTACGGTGTGAAGTCGCGGACCAGCATGGAGCCCGGGTGTCCGGTGGTGGCGGAAGACGTTGAGCCAACGAGAGAGCGGTTCCAGGTAACGCGCGAGGAACTGATCGCGTTGGTGGATGAAGCCTTGCGCGCGCGCGGCGTGCTGGCGTAATGTAAGTCCTGGAGGTTCGATGGGTGAAGCCTTGGGAATGATCGAGACCCGCGGTCTGGTGGCGATGATTGAAGCCGCCGACGCGATGGTGAAGGCCGCCAACGTACACATCGTGGGTTGGGAGAAGATCGGCTCAGGATATGTGACGGCGCTGGTGCGCGGCGACGTGGCCTCAGTGCGTGCCGCAACAGATGCTGGAGCGGCGGCAGCGCGGCGCGTGGGGGAACTGATCTCGGTGCATGTGATCCCGCGGCCTCATCCCAGCCTCGAAGATGTCCTGCCGATCGGCAAGGCATCGCGCGCGGCAGCCAAGTAGGAATCCATGATTCTCGCCCGCGTGGTGGGCACCATCGTTGCCACTCGCAAAGATCCTCGCCTAGAAGGCTTCAAGCTGCTGATCGTGAAACCGGTCTCGCCCGAGGGACAAGACGAGGCAGGCTATGTGATCGCGGTGGACACGGTAGGCGCCGGATCCAAAGAGACGGTGATCGTGGTGTCCGGAAGTTCCGCGCGCATGGCGGAGGGTTGTAAGGATAAGCCGGTGGACGCGAGTGTGGTGGGGATTGTGGATACGGTCACCTTGGATAGGTGAGAGGCGGCAGGAGGCAGGAGACAGGCGTGTTTCTGGGGCGTGTGGTTGGGAATGTGGTTTCGACCGTCAAGGATGCTGCCCTTCGTGGGCAGCGGTTGCTGATTGTCCAGCCGCTCACGCCGGATTTGAAGGAGAAGGGAAAGCAGATTGTTGTGCTGGATGCCGTGGGGGTGGGGGCTGGGGAATTGATTTATTGGTGCCGCGGAAAAGAGTCCAGCTTTCCGTTTCTGCCGGATGAGGTTCCCTCCGACAACACCATCGTGGGCGTGGTGGATGAGCTGCATCTATGTTGATTGCGCGCGTTATCGGCGAAATGGTTTCCACGCACAAGCACCCGAGCCACGCGGGGCGGAAGGCGCTGGTGGTGCAGCCGCTGGATCTGGATGGAGGGAATCGCGGCGATCCGGTGATTGCCTTTGATGCCGTGGATGCGGGGGTTGGCGATCGCGTATTGCTGGTGACGGAAGGCTTCAGTGCGATGACCAGCGTGGAACGCCCGCAGTCACCCATTGACATGGCGGTGGTTGGCGTAATCGACCGGATCGACCTCGACGGGATGGCGCGTACCCCGGCGGCGCATACCAAATAAGAAGCCCGCGATGGTGACGGCCAGCAGCATCTTCGCCACCTCGATACCTCCGTAAATGCCGTGCAATTTCCAGAACTGAGCGCGCGTTTGCGATTCGGCTGCGGCGGGAATGAAATCGATGGAACGGCCCATCCACAAAAGATCGGGAGTGATTTTGAAATGCTGAAAAAGCGTCAGAACCAGCATCGCGCCGGCCAGGGCCGCCAGCAGCCGTTTTTCAACTCCGAGGAGCAAAAAGCCGGTTAGGGCGGTGCCGAGGGCTAATTGCGCGAGCTCCCAGGCCTCGAAATAGGTTCGATTTTCTTCTCCTGCAAGGTAGCGGAGCAATTGGCGCGCGTTATCCCGGCCCACGGTCTGGATCATTTTGGAAGCTTCCGGTGGCGCAGAGCTGAGCACGGCATCGACTGCACGAAAATTGCGGGTGGCGACGAATGCCAGAAAGAGGCTGCCGAGCAGCCAGGCGCCGAGGAGGAAGGCGGCGATTCGGGTGTGGTGCATGCTTCTGGCAGACAGGATAGCAGGAAGAAGGAATTCAGAATCCAGGATTCAGAAGTCAGAAGGAGAATTGCGGCGCTGCGGCGCCGGCTTATTATTCACGATTGACGCGCCGCGCGGGTAAGGGCTTGAGAAAAAATCGGCTCGCAGGCGAAAGCGCCTGCGCCACGCAATCGTAAATCCTTGTGCGTCAACGTGGGGCAGACGCTTTGCTTTCGTCTGCCAACAATCGCGGATGGTTCACGTTGGACGAGTGGCTGCCGGCTTCCCGTTCGTGAAACAGGCGCCATTTGTGGTCGCGCTCCTCGATCTGGTCGCGTAAGGCCACTGGCTCTATTCCGCGTGGGGCTCCGTGACATGATTGGATTCACCGGTTTCATTTGGGAAAGCACAAGCCGGTTGCTCCTCGGAAGCGCGCTGCGTTTACGCTTAAGCTTAGGTTTCAAGTGGCGGCTATGGGCGCATTGGTGGTGTTCCTGGGCATGTTCCGACTCTCACGTGGAGTCATTTCCGTGGTTAATTTCTACGCCATGCCTGTGGCTTCGGGCGCAGTGGTTGCATTTGGATGCGTGCTACTGCTGTTTTCGGTGATTCCCGTTGGTTGGCTCGAAAGAACCGCTGATTGGCTGATGGCAAACCACAAGAGGCGCCGATATGCCAATCGGCGCGCAGGTTAGCAACATATGTTAGCAACCTGCCCCACACCCCGATTTGACAACTTTGGGGGACCTTCGCTATTCTTGTATGGGTTCGCGAGTTGTCTTCTACTCCCGTGCTACCGCTCTCTAGTTGTGGGAGCCCGGCCGGGGGTCGGCCCCGAGGTTCTTAACGGATTTAAAGCTGTTAGGAGCATGGGCTAGTCCATAG
>DASYNU010000094.1:0-52742 GCA_036008345.1 Bryobacteraceae bacterium | reverse complement strand
TCACCTACCTGATTTCGCGCTACGGCAAGGCGAACCAGGGCGGCATCGCGATCTGGAGCATGGATAATGAGCCCATCTGGTGGGACGATGTGCATCGCGACATTCACCCCGATCCCTACACCTACGATGAGCTGGCCAGTCTCAACTTGAAATACGCAGCCGCGATCAAACAGGCTGATCCAACGGCTCTGGTTTCTGGACCCGTGAGCGACAACTGGTCGTCTCTGTGGTTCTCGAAGAAGGATATTCTGGCAGGACAGGCCCTCGGCAATTATTGGTCGAATCCCGTGGACCGCAAAGCGCACGGCAACGTGCCCCTGATGGCCTGGTATTTACAACAATTCCAGAAGTACGAGCAGCAGCATGGCGTTCGATTGCTCGACTATCTGGATCAACACGCGTACCTGGCGCCCGGCAGCGTCGGCTTTGCGAGTGCCGGCGACAGCAGCAACCAGGCGCTGCGGCTTCAGTACACGCGTGTTTTTTGGGACCCGACGTTCGTGGTCAGCGGCGACTATTGGATCCAGGACGTAGAGAACGGGGGCGGCCCGATTGCACCTGCATTCATTCCGCGGCTCCAAGCCATCATCGCCCAGAACTATCCTGGCACCAAGCTCGCTCTCACGGAATATAATTTCGGCGCGCTCGACGATATCAACGGCGCTCTCGCGCAAGCGGATCTGCTCGGAATTTTCGGCTATCAGGGCCTGGACGCAGCGGCGTTGTGGGGTCCACCCACGCCAACGGATCCAGGCGCTTATGCCTTCAAGATTTACCGCAACTATGATGGTATAGGTGGCACATTCGGCGAGATTTCGGCAAAATCAACAAGCGGGGATCAGGGACAGCTCTCGGTGTATGGCGCGCTGCGGTCCGACGGGAACCTGACAGCCATGGTGATCAACAAAACCGGGCAGAATCTGTCGAGCGCGCTCACGCTCGCAAATTTCAGCGCCGGCTCAACGGCCGAGGTTTGGCGCTATAGCTCGGCGAATCTGAACGCGATTGTCGAGCAGCCTTCTGTTTCCGTCGGCGGAGGGCAAATCTCGACGGTGTTCCCCGCCAATTCGATTACGCTGCTCATTGTTCCACCGTCGACTCTGGCAGGTCCCAAACCAAAAATCACCGATGTGACCAGCGCAGCATCTTACGGGCACGTTTACGCGCCTGGGCAGATGGTAGTGGTTTGGGGCACCGGCCTCGGCCCTGCCGAGATCGCCGCGTTGCAATTGGACAGCAACGGATTGGTGAGCACCAGCGCGTCGGGAGTTCGCATCCTGTTCGATGGGATTCCCGCGCCGATCGTTTACGTGACGGCAACACAGTGTTCGGCTGTGATTCCCTACTTCGGCGCGACGAACGCGACCACGCATGTCCAGGTGGAATACAACGGCGTTCGTTCCGATCCATTCCAGATTGCCGTTACACCCACCGCACCCGGCCTGTTCACTGCGGACTCGTCGGGCAAAGGACCAGCAGCGGTCAGTAATTCGCCCGCGCATCCAGGCTCGGTAGTAACCCTGTGGGCCACGGGAGAAGGGCTAACCGATCCACCGGGCGTAGATGGCCGCCTGGCTGTCGGCGTGGTTCCGAAGCCGTTAGCGGCAGTCTCGGTAAGCATCGGTGGATTGCCGGCTACAGTGCAGTATGCAGGCGCGGCACCCGGCGAGATGCCTGGCCTGTTGCAGATCAATGCTCAAATCCCAGCCAGCGTGTCACCCGGCAACAATGTGCCAGTGCAAATCACAGTAGGATCCGCAACCAGCCCAGGCGGAGTGACGCTGGCCATTACCGAACCGCGACCGTGA
This sequence comes from Bryobacteraceae bacterium, assembly GCA_036008345.1. Lineage (GTDB taxonomy): Bacteria > Acidobacteriota > Terriglobia > Bryobacterales > Bryobacteraceae > Palsa-89. Next base: position 50,934 of record DASYNU010000094.1, on the reverse strand, counting down.
GGGAGCCGGTGCCTTTCCCGATTTTTCACGGCTTCAGGGGACCCCCTTGTGGCGCAGGCACTTTTGCCTGCAGCGCCGAGACTAGTCTCGGCGTCGGGCGGCCATCGAAACGAATGTCGATGCAGCACGCAAAAGTGCGTTCGCCACAAGGCGTCTCTTAAGGAACTCGCGCAAAACGGAGTGCGGCGCGGGCCAGTTCCTGGTCCGTTTGGCGGTTCGCGCCGCACCCTTTGCGCTTTAACGGACTAGGTGCCTTCGCCGAAGTTTTTCCCCGATTCCAAGTGCACCCGCAGGTCAGTGGGATTCAATGACAGACCCCGCCAATCTTTCTTCCATTCCCCTCCAACAACTTCGGGCCCCGCCGCCGTCCAGCAACACGACCTTCCAGTAAGCTAGAACCGGAATGCAACGTCATCACGGTGCCCCAGTTCGTCACACCAGTAGAAACTCACACGCAAAAGGCTCTCCATTCTTGAGCGGAGCATCGGGAATGACGCATCGTGAAAATTCATGCGTCCAGACGCTCCATCGCGGTTCCGAACATCTTCGCTTCCATTCACTTACAAAGAACGCACCTCGAAACACAAAAGTGCCCGGATGCGTCGCAAGATTCCCCCGGCGTTCACCACATTCTGAACGCGGCACGCCTAGCCGCACGCGCTACAGGTACACTAACATCAGTCCTGATGAAGATCTCGGCTGCGATCATCACGTTCAATGAGGAGCGCAACATTGCTCGGGTGATCGAAAGCCTCCGCTGTTGCGACGAGATCGTGGTAGTGGATAGCGGATCCACCGACCGCACTGTTGAATTGGCTACCAAACTTGGAGCGCGCGTGATCGAAAGTGGCTGGCGAGGCTTCGCCGGTCAAAAGAATTATGCCTCCGAGCAATGCGAGAACGATTGGGTGCTGTCACTCGATGCCGATGAAGCCCTGAGTGAGGCTCTCGAAGGCGAGATTTGGCAAATCAAAAAGAATGGTCCCGACGCGGACGCCTACACCATGCCCCGCATGGCGCAGTATCTGGGTCGTTGGATCCTGCATTCGGGCTGGTACCCGGATCGCAAAGTGCGCCTCTACGACCGGCGGCGGTCCAAGTGGGTGGGAAATTTCGTGCATGAATCCGTGATGGTAGAGGGGAGCATTGGCCATTTGGACGCCAGCATCCTACACTTCACATGCAGTTCACTTTCAGAGCACCTCAAAACCATGGATCGGTACACCACGCTTGCGGCCGAGCAACTCGTCGATCAGAAAACTCACGTGGGGTGGACGCAACTGGCGCTCGAACCGCCCTGGACCTTTTTCCGCACGTACGTTTTGCAGCGCGGTTTCCTGGATGGCGCCGAGGGCCTGGCCATCGCGCATATGGCGGCGCTCTATACCTTCTTGAAATACGCCAAGGCCAAGAATATGAGCCCGCGAAGATAGTTGTGTTCATCCTGCATATTGATTCGGGTGTCGAAATGCGCGGAGGCCAATGGCAGGCGCTGTATCTAATGCGGGGATTGGTGGCTGCGGGACACGAAATCCGCCTGCTGGCGCCGGCCGGGTCTCCACTGACGGAACATGCGCTGCGGGATGGTCTGGATGCCCGGCCGCTCTCCATCGCAGCGTTAGGGAGTGCCACTTCAGGCATCCACTTGATACATGCCCACGACGCGCGGGCGCACACTTTGGCGCTGCTGGGCGGGAAGCGGGTGATTGTGTCGCGAAGGGTGGCGTTTCCGGTGCGGCGCGGTGTGGGGTCGCGCTGGAAATATGGACGCGCGGCGCATTATATTGCAGTGTCGAAGTGTGTTCGACAGACGCTGATAGACGGCAGTATCGCGCCCGATCGGATTACCGTGATCTATGACGGAGTTCCCATCCAGACTCTGGCCCTGGCGTCGGAGCGACGGTCAGGTGTGTTCGCGCTGGATTCCGATGATCCCGGAAAATGCAAAAAAATTGTGGAACAGGCCGGCTCCCTGGCCGATATCCCGGTGCAATTCTCAAAGAACCTCACCGAGGATCTACGCCGCGCGGCAGTGTTCGTCTATATTACAGAATTGGAAGGATTGGGATCTGCGGCGCTGCTCGCGATGCAGGCTGGCGCGGCGGTTGTGGCGAGCAGCGTGGGCGGGCTTCCGGAAATCGTCGAGCATGGCCTCACAGGCTTACTGACATCCAATGACCCGCAGGCGGTCGCCGGAAATATCCAGCGCTTGTTGGAAGATCCCGCACTGGCCACTCGCCTGTCCGCCGCTGCGCGAGTTCGAGTGGAGAAAGAGTTTACAATCGATCGCATGGTGCATGCGACGCTGCAGGTATATGAGAGGATGCTTCGTTGATCTACCCTATTCTTGCCGGATTGTTTGGGCTGCTCATCGGCAGCTTCCTGAATGTCTGCATCTTCCGTCTGCCGCGCGACCTTTCCGTGGTTACGCCCCGATCGTTTTGCCCGGAGTGTGAAGCTCCCATCGCCTGGTTCGACAACATTCCCGTGCTCAGTTATTTGATATTGCGGGCGCGTTGCCGAAAATGCGCGAAGAGAATTCCCCTGCGCTATCCGATAGTTGAGCTGCTCACCGGCGCGGTGTTCTTTTGCGCGGTCTGGACCTCGGGCCTGAACGCGGGAGCTTTCAAGCTCTGCGTCTTTGGAGCGATTTTGATCGCGCTAGTTTTTTCCGATCTGGAAGAGCGCATTTTGCCGGATGAGTTCACCCTGGGTGGCACCGCGGTGGGAATCCTTTTCGCGATATTGGTCCCCATGAAGTTCGGAATCATGCATCTGCTACTGTTTTCGGTGCGGAACACAGGGGTACTTTCCGTAGCCGAGGCTGCCTTCGCCGCTGGATTCTGCGCCGGAACGCTGTGGTTGGTAGGTACGCTCTATCAAAGAATCCGGCATCGGGAAGGGCTGGGCTTCGGCGACGTAAAGATGGTCGCGATGATCGGGGCCTTCCTGGGATTGCAAGGGGCCCTGCTGACCCTCATTGTGGGATCGTTGCTGGGCGCAATTGTGGGCCTCTGCTACATCTGGTTCACCGGAAAAGACGCCTCCACATACGAATTGCCGTTCGGAACATTTTTAGGAACCGCAGCCCTGGGCGTTGGCTTCTATTTGCTAAAGTTCTCCTGAGCCGTGGCGCAGACACTCTTGTCTGCCGCGCCGAGACTCATCTCGGCGAGCCCCATGGAGACGCTCGACACTCACCAGGAAAGAAACGTCGGGACGAATCTCGGCGCGTCAGACACTCATGTCTGCGCCACATTTGCCCCACGTGTACGGTGTAACATAAGAACTTGCGTTCCATGAAGGATTTATTCGCCGTCCTCAAGCCAGGGAGCAAGGATTGGCTACTGGCCGAAGCCATCGATCCTGACCGCCTGCCCGCTCACATTGCCATCATTATGGACGGCAATGGGCGCTGGGCGAGGCGCCGTAATCTGCCTCGGGTGGCCGGCCACAGGGCCGGCATTGAACCTGTCCGAACCACTGTCGAGACTTGCAGCCGGCTGGGCATCCAGGCCTTAACGCTGTACGCTTTCTCGGTGGAAAACTGGAAGCGGCCGCGGACGGAAGTCGATATGCTGTGGCGCCTGCTGCGCATCTATCTGCGCCGCGAGCTTCCCGAGCTGATGCGGAACGATGTCCGCTTCACCTGTATGGGTCGTCTGGACGGCCTGCCGCCACAGGTCAGGCAGGATCTGGAAAACAGCATCGACGCCACCGCGCGCAACAACGGCCTGCGGCTCAACGTAGCCATCAATTACAGTGGATGCTCCGAATTGGTGGATGCCGTGAATGCCATCCTCGAGGACGCCAGGTTGGAAGGCCGGCTGCGTGATCTGCGCATCGACGAAGAATCCATCGCCGCTCGATTGTACACGGCGGGCCTGCCGGATCCCGATCTGTTGATCCGAACGTCCGGCGAAAAGCGCGTCAGCAATTTCCTGCTCTGGCAGATCGCGTATGCGGAGCTCTACGTCACCAACACCCTTTGGCCGGATTTCCGGCGCGCCGGCCTGCTGGACGCAATTCTGGACTATCAAAAACGCGATCGCCGATTCGGCGGCTTGAGCCTGGATGCCGATACGGCCAACACCCAGGCACCCTTCCCGGAAGAGTGGGCTGAACCGGTCGGCACGATTGCACGATGAAGCGCGTCCTCACGGCGCTGCTTCTCATCCCCTTCTTCTGCTACATAATCCTCTGGGCCCCGGAGTGGGCGTTGCTCGCGGCTGTTGCAGGGGTCGCGATGCTCTGCTTCCGCGAGTACGCCGAGCTGGTATCGCTGCACAATATCGAGAAACCGGGAGTATTCGGCTACGTGGCGGGCCTGCTGTTGTTGTTCCTGCCGGGAAAAGATTTCGCCTTTCTGGTTTTGATTGCAATCCTGGCGATGGCTTTAGCGTTGCGATCGCGCGAACTGGGCCAGGGCTTACCTGCAGCCGCCACGTTGTTGCTCGGCGTAGTGTATGTCTTCGGGTCGCTCCGCTGCGCCATCGACCTGCATGCCTTTAGCCCGTATTGGTTGTTTTTCGCGCTTTCGCTCAACTGGGCTGGAGACATTTCCGCGCTGTACGTCGGGCAGTTAATAGGCCGTCACAAAATGGCGCCGCACGTGAGCCCTGGCAAATCTTGGGAAGGAGCCGCGGCGTCAGTAGTCGCATCGGTAGTTTATGGCGCGTTGTATTTTCCTCGGCTGCTGCCATCAGTTCCTCTACTGGAAGGCCTGGGATTGGCTGCGCTGGCCAACGTCGCCGGCCAGTTCGGCGATCTGTGTGAATCCGGCTTAAAGCGCGGGGCTGGAGTAAAGGACAGTGGAACCTTGCTACCGGGGCACGGAGGCTGGCTGGATCGCGTGGATAGCAGCCTGTTCGCGCTGCCTGTAATCTATTTCGTCGTTAGCAATTTTCATTGGTGAGGAGCGGCATTGCTAAGACGATGGCTTAAACCAGCGGCGTTTCCGCTTCTGCTCGCGGTTCTCAATCTCTACATTGCCAAGGATCTCTTTTTCCTCGAATACAGCCAATTCATGGGCTCCATCGAGGCGGCTTATATTTCCATCAGCCGCTACATGATCGAAAACTGGCGCGATCTGAGCTGGTTTCCGCTGTGGTATGGAGGCATTCCATTTCAAAATTCGTATCCGCCATTTTTGCATGCCATGGTGGCTCTAACTGCGGCGACATTCCGGATCTCGCCCGCGCATGCGCATCACATTGTGACGGCCATCTTTTATTGTCTGGGACCAATTGCCTTGTATGCCCTGGCTCTGCGGCTCACCGGATCGCGCTGGTATAGTTTCTGGGCGGGTTGGATCTATTCTATTTTTTCGCCCAGCATCTTTTTGATGCCTTCCGTTCATGCTGACATGGGTGCTTGGTTCGGCCTGCGCCGGTACCAAGCTCTGGTTTTTTACGGAGAAGGCCCGCACATTACCGGGATGGCTCTGCTGCCTGTCGCGTTGCTATGCCTGGACGTGGCTCTCTCAAAGCGAACTCCGCTTTGGTACGTCCTTACGGCGGCTAGCGTGGCCGCAGTGGCTCTTTCCAACTGGCTGGCGGCGTTTACCCTCGTAATCGCGCTATTTGCTTATCTGGTTGCGCACAGCGGCGCCGCCACCAGTTGGAAGACCTGGACGACCGCGCTTGGGCCCTGTGCTCTTGCTTATGCACTGGCCTGCTCCTGGATTCCACCATCCACAATTCTCGACGTCCGGTACAACGCGCAATTCGTGGGCGCCTATGAGCACGTTTATAAAAGCATCGGACTCTTCAGCGGCCTCGCGCTTCTCGCCTCGCTGCTGCTCAAATATGTAATGAACCGCTTGAGGTTTTCAGGTCACCTGCAATTCGCGATCCTGTTCGCCGTTATGATCGGCGCGATTCCACTGGCCGCTACGTGGTTCAAGCTGACAATTGTGCCGCAACCGGAACGCTACCACCTAGAAATGGACCTCGCGATTTGCCTCGCGGCGGCGTTTGCGTTCAAGGCCATCGCCGACAAGATGCCGCCCGGCCTCAAGGTGCCTTTGGCCGTGACGCTGGTGGCTCTATCGCTCTTCCCTGCCCGCCTGGATCGCAGATTCGCAAGGCGCATCAGCAAGCCAATTGATATTGCTGAAACCATCGAATACCAAACTGCCAAATGGTTTGAAACCCACGTTCAACGCGGACGCGTGCTGGCGCCAGGCACGATCTCCTTTTGGCTGAATGCATTCACGGACACGCCACAGCTCGACGGAGGGTTCGATCAAGGCATTGTGAACCGAACCCATAATTTGGTTACATACCAGATTCTTTCAGCGGATGGAGCGGGCCAGCGTGCTGCCGAGATCGCGAACTTGTGGCTCCGCGCGTACGGCGTCGAAGCCATCGCGGTGGGTGGGCCCAATAGTAGAGAAGTGTTCAAGCCGTTCCGGCATCCGGATGTTTTCGCTACGGCATTCTCGGAAGCAATGCATGCTGGAGATGACGCGGTTTATTGGGTTCCCGGACGGGATGCATCCTTGGCGCATGTTACGGCGCACCCGAATCTAGTGCGCCACCAGCCGGCCAACGGGCTGGACATCGCAGAAACGCAGGTCTACGTGCAATCCCTGAATACCCCAGCGAATTTTCGCTGGACCAGCCGGCATTCCGCCGAGATCCAAGCCACGCTTCGCCCCGAACAAGTTGTCTCCGTTCAAATTACCTATCACCCCGGCTGGCACGCCACGGCGAATGGGAAATCTTGCCGCTTGTTCGGCGACGGATTGGGGCAAATGGTGATCGAGCCCCAATGCGACGGAGCATGCCAATTGGAACTCGCCTACGATGGTGGTTTGGAAATGCGTGTTGCCAAAGTTGTGAGCGGCGCGAGTTGGTTGGGATGCGTCGGATGGATCCTGCTTTCCAGGCGTAAACGCAAATGACCCCCTATCGCCGTACGCTGCTTGATAGCGGAATCATCTTTCTCTTCACCTGCTTGCTGATCGCTCCGCTGTTCAAAATGGAGTACAGCGAACATTGGGGGTCCATCGAAAGCACTTTCATCGCGGATGCACGGATGCTGCGCGAGCATCTTCCGCATCCGGCCTGGCAACCACTGTGGTATTGCGGCACGCGCTTTGATTACATCTATCCTCCGGCGTTGCGCTATGGCACCGCATTGCTTTCACTGCTTGCGGGAATCTCGACAGCGCGTGCATATCATTTGTACACGGCGTTCTTTTATGCTCTGGGCATCTCCGGCGTTTATTTGCTGGTTTACGCCGGCAGCCGATCGCGCGCGCAGGCTTGGCTTGCATCAATTGGAACAGCGCTTTTGTCGCCGGCGCTCATGCTCATGGAGAATTTCCGAAACGACAGCCAGTACTGGGTGCCGCAGCGTCTGCACGTGTTGGCGGTCTACGGCGAAGGGCCGCACATTTCCTCTTTGTCGATTCTGGGATTCGCGCTGGCGGCGTCTTTCGTCGCGCTTCGAGAATGGACACCGCGCGCGTTTGCGGCATCCGGAATTTTGTGCGCAGCCGTGGTAGCCACCAACTTCTACGGCGCAACCGCGCTGGCGCTCTTTTTCCCAATTCTCGCTTGGGCCACCTGGCTGGAAGTGCGGCGACATTCAGTATGGCTGCGCGCCGCTGGAATCGCTGCCATGGCGTATGGTGTGTGTGCCGTTTGGCTGACGCCAGCCTACATGCGCATCACCGCGCTTAACATGCACTGGGTGGCTGAGCCTTCCAAATCCTCTTCCATAGCCATCGCCATCGGCTGCGCTTTAGTGTTTTGCATCGTGACGTTCACGATTGCGAAAACGCGCGGGATAAAAGCCTGGCCAACATTTTTGGCGGGAGCGGCCGGCGCGACATCTATTTATGTTCTGGGATTTCACTTCTTCGGCATTCGAGTGACGGGCGACGCATACCGCCTGGCGCCCGAGATGGATATGGCGCTGATCCTGCTATTCGCATGCTGCGCCGTCACGTGCTGGAAGCGTCTGCGGGTGCGCTTCTTGATTGTCATCCTGCTGTGCGCGGCCTGTTATCCCGCCGGGCAGTACCTTGCGCACAGGCGATCCCAACTTGTTCGTGCGCACTCAATCCAAACACGTCCGGAATTTCAAGTGGCGAAATGGATGGCTGATAACTTTCCTCAGGCGCGCGCTCTTCCCACTGGATCCATCCGATATTGGTACAACGCCTGGTTCGACAACGAGGAAGCCTACGGCGGTTCCAATCAAGGCCTGCTCAACCAGTTGTTACCGGCGGCACATTGGCAAATCACGCAAGGCGACCGCGCCGACATCGCCATCGCATGGCTCCAAGCGCTGGGCGTGGATGCTGTCATTGTTCCCAATAAGGAATCCGAAGAAATCTATCATGATTATTCGCATCCGGAAAAGTTTGCAGGTGTGCTGCCGGAGGTTTACAACGATCACAAAGGCGTAATCATCTATCGCGTGCCGCGCAGGTATCCGGGGATTGCGCGAGTAGTGGATCGAGCTGCGCTGGCGTCAATTGGCCTTCCTCGCGGAGGTGTCGATCTGGAAACGCTGACGCGCTACGTCTCTGCTTTGGATCAAGGTCCTGATTCTCAACCGGCGGTTGTACGGCGAGGCTTCGATAGCTTCGACGTGACGGTGGCAATTTCGCCAGGACAAGCGGTGTTGCTACAAGAAACGTTCGACCCGGCATGGCACGTCTATTCCGATGGGAAGCCGTTGCCAGTAGAGCACGACGCGCTCGGTTTCATGCTGGTGACTGCGCCCATCGGTGCTCACACGATGCATTTTCAATTTGAAACCCCGCTGGAAAATCGGGTGGGTGGGATTCTGACGCTGGTCACGGGCGTGGTGGCCGTGACATTGTTGTTCGCCCGGAAAGCGTTCCGATGAATCGCGTATTTGAGAAACTGCTGCGGCGCTTGTATCGAAGTTTGCGGGCGGTGGCGCGGGCGCTACCGCTCGTCCCACTGCCGCTGGAGCCATTCGATCCGAACCGGCTCCGAGCGGCTGAACGAGCTTTGCGCGATCTTCAAATGCCGGATCGAGCGGCCCAGACGTACCTGGAAAAACACATTCCGAGGCTGGCGCGGACCCTTGCGCTGGTTCCTCCGCCGCAAGGCACGGGTCGCGTTTTGGAGCTCGGATGCTACATGCAAATTACGCCACTCCTGGAACGCTTGTGCGGCTATAGTGAAGTACGCGGCGCATACTACGGCACGTTAGGTAGGACCGATCTCAAAACGTTGCCCCTGGCCGATGGCGACTTTTCATGCTACGTCGATTGTTTTGATGCGGAGCGCGACCGGTTTCCCTATCCCGATGGGCATTTTGATCTGGTGATCGCGGCTGAGATCATCGAGCATCTCACGTACGACCCTATGCATCTGCTGTTGGAAGCGCGGCGCGTGCTATCCGACAGCGGATTTCTGCTGGTAACCACTCCCAACGTCGGCAGCATCACCAGCGTCGCTAAGACTCTGGATGGCCATGACAATCCTCAGATTTTCTTCTTGTACAAGCTCCCGCTTCCGAACGTCGAGCCTGAAATTGGGCACGTACGCGAATATACCGCTTATGAACTCGGCGAAGTTGTGAACGCCGCTGGTTTTGAGATTATCCAGTTGTTCACCACTTTCATCGAAAAATATGCCTCGCACCAACCGCTGCTGAGGCTGCTCGCCGAAAACGGGTACAGCACTGAGAATCGTGGGGAACAGTCCTGGTGCCTGGCCAGGAAGCAGCCGCATCTCCCGGTAGACCGCTATCCGTATTTCATTTATAGCCCCTAGAAGTCCGTTGTGGGGCAGCTTACCAACTGTTACAAACCTGTTAACCGTTATGCGTTATACTGCTGATCTTAGTGTTTCGGATTCTCGCCATTGTTTTTGGCGCCTGCGCGCTTGCGGCACAGCCTAGCGTCGTCACCTATCACAACGACAACGCGCGTACCGGATTGTCTCCGAATGAGACGCTGCTCGCTCCCGCGAATGTGAAGGCTGGGCTGTTCGGCAAGCGTTACGTACTGCCCGTGGATGGGGCCGTGTATGCGCAACCGTTATACCTGCCTCGCGTCAAGATTGCCGGAAAAGGATTCCGCAACGTTCTGTACATTGCCACGTCGCACGATAGTCTTTATGCGTTCGACGCGGATGATGAGTCGGCGTCAGGTTCCACACCGCTCTGGAAGGTGAGCTTTCTGGATGCGTCGCTCGGCGCAACAACCGTATCGCAATCCGATGTCGGTTGCACGGTCATCCCTGAGCTCGGCATTATTGGCACGCCCGTAATCGATCCTGCTTCAGGAACCATTTATCTGATTGCCGAGACCAAAGAATCCGGCAACCAGTTCGTTTACAGGCTGCACAGTTTGGATGTAACAAGCGGCGTGGAGCGGCCGGATAGCCCGGTTGAAATTCAGGCGCCCGGATTCGTCGCGCTTGCGCAAAAACAGCGGGCCGCGCTTTTGCTTTCGGGCGGCGTCATCTACTCGCCCTGGTCAGGACATTGCGATTCCGGCACCTACCACGGCTACATCCTGGCGTATGACGCCGCGTCCCTAAAGCAGGTTGGCGTTTTTAACACAACGCCAACCGATAGTGGCGCGTCTTTTTGGAACGGCGGCGCGGGCCCGGCAGCCGACGCGAACGGGAACGTTTATGCCGTTTCCGCGAACGGAGACCCGGACGGAAATCAGTCCGCAGCCAGGTTGGACGAATCCGTTCTGCGGCTGACACCGGCTCCGCAGCTTTCAGTCGCCGATCTTTTCACGCCTTTCAACAGGCTGCAGATGGATGACACAGACCAGGACTTAGGATCCAGCGGAGCGCTCTTGCTGCCGGATCAGACCGGGAACGCGGCGCATCCGCATCTGCTCTTCGTATCGGGCAAAGAGGGGCGAATGTATCTGCTGGACCGCGACGCCTTGGGTGGCGCGCAGGTGGGTAGCGATTCCGCGGCACTGGCGTCCCTGCCGGTGCTCAACTCTGAGCAGACCTTCGGAATGGCCGCCTATTTCAACGGGTCCATTTATATTGGTCCAAAGGATTCGCCGATCCTGGCTTTCAAAGTAAGCCGAGCCTCACTGGCTTCGTCGCCTTGGGCTCAGACAACAGATACGCACGGCTATCCAGGCGCCACTCCGAGCATATCGTCCAATGGCCTTCAGAACGGGATCGTTTGGATCGTTGCGAGTGATGACGTTGGTAAGCTTCAGGCATACGATGCCGGCACTCTGAAACTGCTCTTCGATAGTAATGCGCAGTCTGCCGATGAGCTTCCCAGCGGAACCGAGTTTTCCCTGCCATCCATTGCCGACGGAAAGGTATATGCCGGTGGCATTGCCGGTGTCGCTGTTTATGGAGAACTCGCAGCCAGTCCGCCCGTCATCTCGGCAGTCGCAAATGCGGCCAGCTACGCGGCGGATTCGATCTCTACCGGGGCTTTGGTTTCGTTGTTCGGCGCGCACCTCGCTCCGATGACGTCACAGGCAACTTCCACGCCATTGCCACTTTCGCTGATCGATACTTCTGTCACCGTCAATGGCGTTGTTGCGCCACTTCTTTTCGTATCCGCGAACCAGATCAATGCCCAGATACCGTACGAAGTTTCGTCCGGCAAGGCGACTGTGGCGGTACGGAGCGGCGGCGTAAGCTCAGCGCCGTTCACGATTACGATTCGGCAGGCGGCTCCAGGAGTGTTCGCTAATTCGCTGGGCGAAGCTGCCGCGCTGGATGACGATGGGTCTGCCAATTCGGAAGCTTCACCCGCTTCCGGTGGTAGCGTCATTTCGGTGTTCCTCACTGGACTGGGGCCGATCTCAGCTCCCGTGGATGATGGAGCGGCACCGTCAGCGGGCGAAACAATCTCAGCCACGTTGCCGGTGTCGGCCACTATCGGCGGTGTTGCGGCTGAAGTGGAATTTGCCGGCTTAGCCCCACTCTATCCCGGGACTGCTCAAATTAATGTGAAGGTCCCGGCGACCGTCACCGGCGTCTCACCGCTGGTGATCAGCATCGGTGGAAATACCAGCAATACCGTGCAACTGGTAATATCGGCGAATTGAGTGACAACACCGCATCGGTGCCGTTTTATCTGCGGGCCATTCGCGCAGCACTGAGGCGCGCAAACACATTTCTGAGCCGACGCTATGAATCGAGTATGGCGCGAGATGTTCCAATGCCCGCCCCAGCGCGCACCCCGGATCTGGAAGCCGCCATGCGCGAGCTGCAATCACTGGACCTGCCGGACCAAGCAGCGCGCCAATATTTCGAGAAACATCTTCCCCGACTGGCTCGAACCCTTTCGCTGACACCGAGGCCGAGAACCAGCGGCCGAATACTCGAGTTGGGCTGCTATATGCAGCTCACGCCATTTCTCCAACGGTGGAAGGGATACCGCGAAGTGCGCGGCGCGTATCATGGCGTACTGGGCGAGACTCGGCTCGGGTCCGCAAGCGTGGGCGGCGAACCATTCCAATGCAATATCGATCTGTTCGACGCTGAGCGCGATCGCTTTCCGTACAACGATGACTGGTTCGAGACCGCGCTGGCGTGCGAAATGATCGAGCACCTGCTGAGGGATCCCATGCATTTCCTGTTGGAGTGCCGCCGGATTCTCGAAGAAGGCGGACGGTTGATTATCACGACTCCGAATGTCGCAAGTCTTACCAGCGTGGCGCGCGCCTTACACGGATACGACAATCCCCAGCTTTATTCTCAGTATCAGATTCCTCGAATGGACGCGCCCACCGATCCGCCCCATGTGCGCGAGTACACGGCGTTCGAACTCCGCGATTTGCTGGAATCTGCCGGGTTCGAGATCGAGAGTCTGTTTACCGAACCGATCGCCGCGCTCGCAATGAATCTGCCAATTTGGAACTTTCTTGAAGAGCACGGCTATAATACGTCGATGCGCGGCGAGCAGACTTACTGCGTGGCCGTGAAGCGATCGGCCCTGCCAGTGACGCGCTATCCGAAGTTTTTGTATGTGGAGTAGAGGCGAAGGCACCGGCTCCCTCACGGTCGCGGTTCGGTAACGCTTCTTCCGAGCCGCGAGCGTAAGCGACCGGTACGTCTGTCAATGCACCGTACGTGTTTTCCGGTTCATGTAATCCATGAGCAGGTATTGGCCCAGATTATATGGCGTAGTAAAGTATGCCTTGCCGCGGCATAGCTCAGTGACTTTCTGTACAAAATTCACCAGGCCGAAATCGCTGGCCAGCATGAAGGTATTGATGAGGATTCCCTGCTTTTTACAGCGGCTGACCTCTTCGAGCGTACGGCTGATCACCAGCGGGTCCAGGCCAAAAGCATTGCGGTACATGCGGCCGTCTTCCAGCGTCAGCGCTGAAGGTTTGCCGTCGGTGATCATGATGATCTGCTTCATGTCCTTCTTTTCCTGGTTCAGCAGGCGCTGTGCCAGGATGAGGCCGTCGCGCGTGTTGGTGTAATACGGACCAACTTGTACGCGCGCCAGGTCGCCTAGCCGCAGCTCCTCGGCGGAATCGTGGAAAAGAACGCAGCGCAGGCTATCGCCTGGATATTGCGTGCGGATGAGATGCGCCAGCGCGAGCGCCACTTTTTTCGCCGGCGTGAAGCGATCCTCGCCATAAAGAATCATACTGTGGCTGCAATCCAGCATCAGCACTGTGGCGCAGGAGCTTTGATATTCGGATTGGTGAACGTGCAGGTCGGAGTACTCAAGTTGAATCGGAACTTTCAGCCCTTCGCGCTGGATGGCTGAAAACAGCGTCTGGCTGATATCCAGGTTGAACGTATCGCCGAATTCGTAAAGCTTGGCCGCGCCGCTAGTCTCGACGCCGGTAGCCAAGTCGCGCGTATCATGCGCGCCGAAGCTCGATTTACCGAGCGACCCGAGCAGATCCTTGAGCGTCTTGAATCCAAGAAAATCCACCGATTTGTCGGTGATCTCGACGTTCATCTTGCGATCCGCATTGCCAGATCCGGCTTGCCCAGCTTCGTTGGCCGGCTGCTGGTCGGTGCTGATGTAGCCTTCGTCCACCAGCTTCTGAACCAGCCGATCCAGCATTTGGTCCATCTGTTCCGGTGACATGTTCTGAAGCGCTTCCTGGATACGCTCGGCCTGGCTAGGATCGAACATTTCGCCCTGCTCAAGCGCACGCTGGATGGCGTTCTTCAAGTCCTCGAGCGTGTGCTGGTTCCACTCGCTGAAGCCCATGTATTGGTTCTGAAAGCCGCTCTGGAGGAAGAAGTCCGACAGCGCCTTCAGCAGGTCTTCGGCGCTGAGCCCGAAGTCGTCACCGGTGTATTTGGAGTAACTGATCCACTTCATGTGCGGAACCTTTTGAGCCGCGAATGAACGCAAATAAACGCGAATAACTCACTTCCCGATTTGCGTTCATTCGCGTTCATTTGCGGCCATCTAATTGAACTGCCGTCTGGGCGGGCGCGTCCGTCCTTCTTCCCGCTCGCCTGCCGCGGCTTCGCGCTTGCGTTCGCCGGCGGTGAAACCAATCTCCTCATTGCGGCTGATGCGGCGGTGCGCGTAGAGGCCTTCCAGGATAAATTCGGCGGCCGAGGCGCGCAATGCGTCCGGCTCGCTCGAGCCTAGACCCAGAGCGCCTGTCTTTTCCATCAACCCCTGAATATTCCCGAGCTGCTGCGCCATCGCGCTCGAATCCAGCGTTTCGTCCAATTTCAGCGAGCCGCCCAGTTCGAACCATTGCACGATCTGCGATACATTCACACCATCGAAATGGCTGGTGTACACTTTCCCGACCGCCGATCGGATCAGCTCCCGGGCCACGTTATCGCCGCCCTTCAATTCGCCTTCATATTCCAGCTCCAGCTTGCCTGTGATGGAAGGCAGGGCCGAGTAAATATCCAGGATGCGCGGAACGGCCACCGTCTCCCCTGCCCTGAGCGCCCGCCGTTCAGCATTCGAGACCACATTTTCGAGTACCGAGATCGGCAGCCGCTGCGAGACGCCCGAACGTTTGTCCACTTTCTTGTCTTCGCGGGCCAGGAAGGCCAGTTGCTCCACCACTTCGCGAATATAATTGGGAACTTCGAGTCGCGCTGGTGAATTTCGATCCGTCCAGGATTCCTGCCTGGTGATGGAGAGGCCGTGCTCCACCGTGATTGGATAATGCGTGCGAATTTCGCTGCCGATGCGGTCCTTCAAGGGAGTGATGATCTTGCCGCGCGCCGTGTAATCTTCCGGATTGGCGGTGAAGACCAGCATGATATCGAGAGGCAGCCGCACCGGATAGCCTTTGATCTGGACGTCACCTTCCTGCATGATGTTGAACAGCCCCACCTGGATCTTGCCGGCCAGGTCGGGCAATTCGTTGATGGCGAAAATACCGCGGTTCGCGCGTGGCATCAAGCCGTAATGCACCGTCAATTCGTTGGAAAGATCGTGACCGCTGCGCGCGGCCTTAATGGGATCGATATCGCCGATCATGTCGGCGATGGTGACGTCGGGCGTGGCCAGCTTTTCCACGTAGCGTTGGTCGCGTTCGAGCCAAGCGATGGGCGTGCTATCGCCGTGTTCCTCCACCAAGTCGCGGCAGCGGCGGCAGATCGGTTGATATGGATTGTCGCGGATTTCGCAGCCGGCGATATAGGGTAAGCGCTCATCCAGCAACGCAGTCAGCATGCGGATGATTTTGGTTTTGGCTTGGCCGCGCAGGCCGAGCAATATGAAATTGTGCTTCGATAAGACGGCGTTGATAATCTGTGGGATGACGGTTTCTTCGTAGCCAACCACGCCGGGGAACAGATCGTCACCCCGCTGCAATTTGCAGATGAGGTTTTGGCGTAGCTCATCTTTGACGCTGCGGCCGGCCAGCCGTGGTTCGGGAAAATTGCTTTTCTTAAGAGCGCCGAGAGTAACAGGTAAGTCTTGCATAACGGGAAGGTCTACCCGCGATTCTAACAGCAAATCCCTCCAGCCATTTGGTATGCTCGAAGCCGAAGGATGACCACCGATCTTCCGGAGACCGATTTTCAGCGGTTCTGGCGCAGGTTGCAGCAACTGGGCCTGAACGCGTACGAGGCACGTTCGTACCTTGTTTTAATAGGACACCCGCGCTTCAAGGCGCTGGAGTTGGCCGCGCGGGCGCATGTTCCCCGCCAAAAAATCTATGAAGTGCTGGATAGCCTGGTGGAAAAAGGCTTTGCGCAGGTGGTGCAGGAAAAGACCAAGCTCTTTTCGGCCGTGGAGCCCAGCCTGGCGGTGCCCAGCTACCTGGTGCGGCGCGTGCAAGCGCTGCAGCGCGAACTGACCGATCAGACCCGCATGGCGGACGGCCTGGTGAGCGACCTGGCGGTCGCATATTCGGAGGGACGCGGGGAGCGCGGCACGCTGGACTACCTGCGGATTGTCAGTGATACGGAACAAACCGCCGTGCAATACCGCAAAATGCTTTCCGAAGTCCGGGCCGAATACTTGGAATTTTCCCGTCCACCCTATGCCGTGGACCCTTTCGACGAACAACTAGTGAAACAGGCGCGGCAGCGCGGCGTAACGTGTCGACTACTGATTGAATCGGGAACTCTGGATGACGCGCACCGGCAGCGGCTGGAGGATTACGCCGCGGCGGGTGTGGAGATCGGACAGGCTGCGTCGCTTCCGATGAAGCTGGCAGTGTTCGACGGTCAATGCGGGTTAGTTGCGCTGCTGGATCCAGTGGTCACGCGGCCCACCTGGACGGCGGTGGTGTTTGAACATAGCGGGATGGGCGAAGCCATGAAGGGGCTGTTCGAAAACTACTGGCGGCGCAAGGTTGCTAGCAGTGATTTTTGACGGTGTGTCGGCGGTGATTACTGAATGAATCGGCCAGAGCACCGACTCCCTCACGGTCGTGGTTCGGTAACGCTCTCTATTCCGAGCCGCCTATGCCGGCGCCACAGGCTCACGCCGGCAGCGAATCTCGCGCACCGCATATATCCTGCGCCCCTGGCTTTCGAAATAGGTCCGCATGAGCACTTCGCCCAGCAGTCCTGTGCTGAACATCATCAAACCGCCCAGCAGTAGCAGGCCTCCCAGCACCATCAGCGGACCATGCTCGGCCAGCATGTCATGCTCCCAGCCCCACAGTTTTTGAATACCTAGTACTCCCAGAATCAGCGACCCGAGCACAAATCCGGCCAGACCCAGCCGGCCAAAGAAATGCATCGGCCGCGTGAAATATTTCAACAGGAATTTGATGGTTAAAATATCGAACAAGACATTAAAGGTCCGGCCCAGTCCATAATGCGATCCACCGGCCAGGCGGGGAGTGTTGCGAATGGGGACCTCGGCGATTCGCGCGCCGTAAAAACTGGCGAGTGCTGGAATGAACCGGTGCAGCTCACCGTACAGGTTGATTTCTTTGAGCACTTCCGCCCGGTAGGCTTTGAAAGTGGTGCCAAAGTCGCGTAGCTCTACGCCTGAGAGCTTGGCCATCAGCCAATTCGCGATCCGCGACGGAATCTTACGGGTCAGCGCGTTGTCCACGCGGTCTTTTCGCCAGCCGCTCGCGATATCGTAGCCTTCGTCGATCTTGGCCAGCAGCGCCGGAATGTCTTCGGGAGCATGTTGCAGATCACCATCCAGAGAAACAATCACGCTGCCCTGCGCTTCATCGAAGCCCGCGGAAAGCGCCGCCGTTTGGCCGAAGTTGCGCCGCAAGCGGATCACTTTCAGGCGCTGGTCCGTTTCCACCAGGTTGGCCAGAAGATCGAAGCTGCGGTCGGTGGAGGCGTCATCCACCACGATAATCTCGTACTGTTTCTGAAGCGGCTCGAGCACAGCCGTAAGACGGTCGTAAAGCGGGAGAATAGACGGCTCTTCGTTGTGAATGGGAATCACAATGGATAGCATGGCCGTAGGTTTTAGTTTAGCGTATCCAATCTGCCCTTCGCGAAAACTTCTTGCGTTTGTCCCTGTCGATGTGTTACACTCCGTAACGTTACACTTGGTAGCGAGCAAATGAAGCCAAAAAATATCAGCGAACTGGAACAAGTGGTGATGGATTTCGTGTGGGCCCACGGACCCGCTACTGCCGAGGCGTGCCGGGAGGGTCTGGCACCTCGCCATCCATTGAAGGACTCCACCATTCGGACACTTCTGCGCCGCCTGGAGGCTAAGGGTTACCTGCGGCACGAAGTGGATGGACGGACCTATCTGTACCGTCCCGTGGAGCCGCAGCAGACCGTCGCGGCCCGCGCGGTGAAGCAGATCATCGACAAATTGTGCGGTGGATCGGTGGAGCAGTTGCTGGTGGGAATGGTGGATCACGAGGTGCTGGATCCGAAACAGCTTAAACACCTGGCGCAGAAAATTGCGTCTAAGAAAGCGAGGACTCGATGATTTCTCTATTGTTGGAGTCGACGGTTCGTTCGCTCGCGTTCGCGGGCGTAATCGGCCTGGCGCTGCAGATTTCCCGCGTGCGGAATGTCTCGACGCGGCTGGCGGCGTGGACCTGTGTGCTTTACGGCGCGCTGCTGCTGCCGTTGGCCGTCCCCTTTCTGCCGCCGCTCGCGGTACATGTGCCAGATCGCGCCGCGAATCAGAGGGTGATCACTTTGCCGGTTGAGACCTTCCGGACTTATCGCGCTGAAATGTCCGCAGAAGCTCCGCGAGCACACTTCAACTGGCGCACCGCTGGGATGGAAATTTATCTGTCCGTTGCGATTGGCCTTCTCGGCCGGCTCGCCTTTGGGCTGATGGTAACTCGCCGCCTGCGGCGGACCACGCGTCCAGTGAACGATCCTCGGGTTCTGGCGACTCTGAGCGCCCAGAGTTATCAAGCAAGTATCCGAACCCTTCCCGCGCTCGCCGAGTCCAATGCTTTAGCCGTGCCGATCACCCTCGGTTGGATGCGGCCATGCATCATCCTGCCCGATTCGTGGCGCGAATGGCCTGACGCGACGACAGAGGCCGTGTTGGCGCACGAGCTGTCGCACGTGCAGCGAGGCGACTACGCCATGCTACTCGCGGCATCGCTCTATCGTTGCCTGTTCTGGTTTAGCCCATTAGCTTGGTGGCTGGATAAACATTTGCGGGAATTGACCGAGCAGGCCAGCGACGATTCAGCGCTGCGTGCGACGGCGGATCGGACACAGTATGCCGAAGTCCTGCTGGGATTTTTCGAAGCGCTTCAAAGCCAGCGCGGGCGAATTCGATGGCAAGGCGTGGCCATGGCGCGAGGTGCGCGTGCCGGACGCCGCATCGATCGGATTCTCGCGGAAGACCACAAGCTCTCGACGCCGGCACGCTGGCCGGTGATGGCGGCATTGGCTGTCCTGACAGTTCCGTTGTTGTATCTGTGCGGGACTTTTCAGCCGGTAGCTATGGCGCAACCAACTAACAAATCGGAAGACAGTTACGTCATTGTCTCCGGCGATATCACAACAATGAACGGCTCCAACCGCGACTTCGAACAGGCTCTGTCCTTTAAGCATCAAATCGGCGAGGAGTACATCTGGTTCCGTCGAGATGACAAGGCTTACGTGATCCGGGATGCAGGTATTCTCAAAGCTGCGCACAAGCTCTTCGAGCCGCAGCACGAGCTGGGCGTTCGTCAGGGTGTGCTCGGTGAGCAGCAAGGGAAACTGGGCGAGCTCCAGGCTGCACTCGGCGAGAAGCAGAGCACCGTGCGAACCACACCGCCCGATCTCACGCGCGACATCGAGAGGCTTAAGGAGAAACTAAAGACGGCAGCCACTGCCGAGGATCTTGGGGACGTGCAAGCCTTGCTCGGAGAGTTGCAATCTAAGATAGCCGAAAAGCAGGCTAGTCTCGGTGGGGATCAAGCGAAGCTAGGTGAGGCGCAGGCCAAACTCGGTGAGCAGCAGGCTAAACTCGGCGAGGAGCAGGCCAAGCTGGGCGAACAACAAGCCAAGCTTGCGGAGAAGGCCGGCCGGCAACTGAAAGCGCTGATCGATGAAGCGTTCAAAAAGGGAGTGGTGGAATCCGAGCCTCGCTAGTCTAGAATCGAGGAGTGAAGCGGATGACTCGCGTCGACGGAGCCGCACGGTCAGGGCGTTCCGCTGCGTCCTAAGCGCGAAGACTACGATAACGGCCGCTTCGCCTGGATCTTGGACCCGGAAGGCAATAAGATGGAGCTATGGGAGCCTCCCAAAGAGTGCGTAACATGAGACGAAAGCCAGCGGGAGAGAAGAAAGCTGATAAGGAATCTGAACGAAAAGAGGCCATGCTTGCGGTAATTGGCCTTTGGAAAGACAGAACGGATCTTCCCGAGACAGAAACATATCTCCGCCGTCTCCGCAAAGATGACCGATTGAGGCGCGTCTTCAAATAACAGGGGAGCACACTAACAAAGACAAAAAAGCCGCCCGAGTCGCCCCGGACGGCCTTCTTTCCTCTGGTTTGGCTGTCTGGTGAATTAATCCCCGAACGATCCTACTTCTTCCCGAGACTCTGTGGCAGCAGCTTTCGCGGCTGGGGCGATCGGCTGCAACTGCACCAACTCCGGTCCCGGCTCTTCTTTCAACACATGCTGGCGATAAAGTTTCGCCATACGCTCGTTCTCCTGCTGCTCATGCAGCTTATGATCGCGCGCGCGCTTCTTTTCCTCGCGTGCCGTTTTCGCGATTCCGAGCTTATCCAGATCGGTCTGCTTGGCATGCTGGACGTCTTCCACGCGCAACACCAGCGAATGGTCGATGCTTGGCAGTCCGACTTTTTTGCCGCCCGCGAAGATTTCATGCTTGCCGTGCTCGTCGTACCACTTGGTGAGAGTGGCCGTCATGTGCATTTTCTCAATGATGTTCCGCCAGCCGACGCCCGTATTGTAAGCGCAGAAGGAAATTTCACCTTCTTGGGTGGCGTAAGGGATGATGCATTGCTCGGTCCGCCGGAAATCGTAGTTGAAAAGATCCTGGAACCACATCCCTGCGACAAACAGGAAGTTCCAGCGATCCTTGCGCCGCTTGTCGATGTCTTCCAACGTGCGGTCGCCGGTCACCTTGCCGTAGCCGCCGGTCTGCGCCTTCTTCGACATGCCGAAGCACTTGTCGAACTTGGCGATCATATCGCTCAGCTTGAAGTGGGTGGGTGCATTGAACGGATTGTAATTGCGCAGCAGGGCCAGCGTTACGCCCGTTACCGAAAGGAACCGGCCGCGCGCGGCGTCGTTGATCCGCGCGATGTCTTTCGCCAGGCGGTCCGCATTCAGAAACGCCGTCACCGGAACGGCTTCCTTGGTTTCCTTGTCGCACATTACGGCCATGCCAATGCCGCAGTTCGGATGGCAGCCGCAGCTGATCTGTCCCCAATCCGATTCCGGCCCGTGAACCAGGTCGGCGAAGTCTGAAAATGTGCTCATGAACGAGATAGGGAACCAGTCGCGCACCGGTTCGCCGATGCCGGTCTGATCTTTGACGTCGTGCGCCAAGTGCGACAGCGTGTAGCGCTGAGCCTGGCGGCGTTCATCAGTTACCGCCTCGTCGCGGCCGGTAAACGAAACCGGCTGGAAACTGAGGAATGGAATCTTCTTCGGATTGTCGAGCGCGAAACGCACCACCGCGCCCACTTGTTCGTTATTGATGCCGTTGATGATGGTGATGACAGGCACAATGTCGACGCCCGAGCTCCACAGATTCTCGATGGCCTTCAACTTCACGTCGAAGAGATTGCCGACGGCGCGATGCGAGTTGGCATCGTTGCCGATTCCGTCGAACTGCAGATAGGCGTAACGTAGACCGGCTTCGGCAGCCTGTTTGCAGAATTCCTTATTCTTCGCGAATTCGATGCCGTTGGTGGCCGCCTGCACGCTGTTGTATCCCACTTTGCGCGCATAACGGACTGCATCCAGGAAGTGCGGTGAAATGGTCGGCTCGCCGCCCGAGAACTGCACCGACATTTGGCGGCGCGGTTTGATGGAGATCGCATTATCGAGCAGCGTTTTGATATCTTCCCAAGTCAGCTCATGCACGAAACCAACCTGGTTGGCGTCCATGAAACACGGATCGCACATCATGTTGCAGCGGTTGGTGAGGTCGATGGTCAGCACCGATCCGCGGCCGTGCTTGATGGTGCTGGTGCCGTGGTTGTGCAGCTTTTCGTCGTTGTGCGCACGAATGTCGCGGCCCGGGAAAACCTCTTCCAGATGCTTGAAGAAATCCGTATCGATGGCCATCACGTCTTCAAAATGGCCGTGCTTGGGGCAATCCTTCACCATCAGGATCTTGCCGTCGCGCTCGATGATGGTGGCTTTGATTTCGCCGACTTTTTCGTTGAGCAGAATCTCGTGCGGGAGCTTCCCGTCCACGATCTGTTGACGGATCTCAGGGACGCAGCGGGGGCACAGCGAATCGGTCTCGCGGGGCCAGCCCAATGGCGGCTTTTGCTTCTCGTAGCTCTTGAGCAGAGGCTTCTCCGACCATTTGGGGGTGAAGGAGGGATTCTGCCTGATTTGATTGAGTTTATCGAAGACAACCCAGGCCGCGCCGGCCGCTTTGGTTACCACTCTTTCGGCGTACTTGATGGGCTTGTGCATTGACAAAAGTATAAGCCAAGCCGCATTAAGGAGGCTACACCATTGCGTTAAACTGCCCCTTTTCTTCGCCGGAAGGGGATATCGCCCATCGAATGGAGCGTGACAATTCCCCGGTCACGATTGAAAACGCTAGGCTTATGTGATGATAGTAGCGTGCAGGCAGGGGATGTGCGCAAGTTTGCCGAGGATTGCGGCTTCGAGCTAGCCGGGGTGGCCGCCGCCCTGCCGCTTGACGAAGATGCGGCGCGTTACCGCGGCTGGGTGCATCAAGGAATGGCCGGGGCGATGGGTTATCTCACGGACCACCGCGCCGACATTCGGGCTGATCCAAGGTTACTGCTGCCCTCCGCCCGATCCATCATCTCAGTTGGCAAGCTCTACAACGGTCCCGAGCCGCGCTCTACGGAACAGAGCGATCCGGAGGCCGCTTGGATTTCCCGGTACGCCTGGGGCGAGGATTACCACCAGGTGGTCCGGGCCGGGCTTGAAAAGCTGGTGGAGAAACTGGGCGGCGAGCACGAATCGAAAATCTGCGTGGACACCGCGCCGCTGCTGGAGCGCTCCTACGCGCGCGAAGCCGGCCTCGGCTGGATCGGCAAGAATACTTGCCTCATCAATCAGGAGATGGGCTCGTGGTTTTTCCTCGGCGAAATCTTAACGTCTTTAGAAATAGCCCCGGATTCCCCGCCCCCCGATCGTTGCGGAACCTGTACGCGCTGCATTGATGCCTGCCCGACGCAGGCGATTCCGAAAGAGGGTTATCAGGTGGACGCGCGGCGCTGCATTCCGTACTTCACTATCGAACTGCATGGTTCGGTGCCGGAAGAGATGCGCGCCGGGATAGGCCGGCATATTTTCGGCTGCGATATCTGTCAGGATGTGTGTCCTTGGAATCGGCAAGCGCCTGTCGCTCGCGAGGCAGCTTTTGAACCGCGCCATTTCGCACCGGCGCTGGAGGATCTCGGCCGATTGAGCGAGGACGAATTTCGTGAAATGTTTCGGGCCAGCCCAGTCCAGCGCGCCAAGTACGCCGGATTTCTGCGCAATGTCGCTATCGCGATGGGTAACAGCGGGCAAGCGAAATTCCTGGAGCCGCTGGAGGAGTTGGCCCGTTTCCCGAATGAAATGGTGGCGGAACACGCTCAGTGGGCTTTGAAGAAACTCGGGCATTAGCTATATGTTGGCTCCGGTTCTACTTTTTGCATTTGCGGCCGTCGCTCCGCTGCGGATAGGCGATGTGTTGCCGGCAGTTACCAGTCAAACGATTTCTGGGAGGACAGTTGCTTTGCCCGAGGCCGGGAAGCAATTGGTGGCGATCTTCTCATTCAGCCGCGCTGCCGGCGACGATGCTCGCCGTTGGCGTGAACGCTTGGAGGGCGTGGAATGCTACGGCATAATCATGCTGGAATCCGTGCCTCGTTTGCTCCGCGGCATGGTCGCCTCTGCAATCAAAAGCGGCATGCCGCAGGCCGTCCGTGATCGCACTATCATCTCTTATAAGGAGGAAGCCATCTGGAGGCAGCGCCTGGCAGTATCAGACGACAAGCGCGCATATGTGGTGCTGGTGGACGGAAGCGGCAAAGTGGTTTGGACAAATTCCGGCGCGTTCTCCGAGTCTGAGTGCAGCAAGCTTCTTTCGATGAGCAAGTAACTCCCGTGGCTACAATTCTCAGCTTTCGTTCGCCGTCAGAGTTTCGCAA
Organism: Bryobacteraceae bacterium; assembly: GCA_036008345.1. Lineage (GTDB taxonomy): Bacteria > Acidobacteriota > Terriglobia > Bryobacterales > Bryobacteraceae > Palsa-89. The sequence goes on along the minus strand of DASYNU010000094.1, from coordinate 26,766 downwards.
ATGGCTGGCTGCGAAGCATGCCAAATCGGAAGGGATCTGGCTGCGCATTTTCAAGAAAAACTCAGACACCGAATCCATCACTTATGGGGAAGCGCTGGATGAGGCGCTTTGTTATGGCTGGATCGACGGCCAAAAGCAGAAGCACGATGACGAGTCGTGGCTGCAGAAATTTACGCGGCGTCGCGCGAAGAGCGGCTGGTCCAGAATCAATACCGGTCATGCGGAGCGATTAATCAAGGCTGGCCGGATGAAGGCGGCCGGTCAGGCCGAAGTGGATGCCGCGAAGAAAGATGGCCGCTGGAAGGCCGCCTACGATTCGCCCAGCAACTCCACTTTCCCGGACGATTTCCTGGCGGCGCTCAATAAGGTTCCGAAAGCCAAAGCGTTCTTCAATTCGCTCAATAAGGCGAACCTCTACGCTATCTCGTATCGATTGCAAACGGCCAAGAAGCCGGAAACCAGGCAGAGGCGGATGGAGCTGATTCTCGGAATGTTGGCGAGAGGTGAGGCGTTTCATTAGGAGTCACGAGTCTCGACATGAGTGTCGAGACGGCACGCAGGAGTGCGTGCGCCACGTCTTGTTATTCCGAGCTGAATCCTGGCTTGTTAACCGACACTTCAGTGACTTTCGGTGCGTACTTGGCCGCCACTTGACGGATTTTCGCAGCGTTGCCCAACAATACAAACGTCAGGTGATCTGGTTTGTAGTATTTCCGCGCCGTCGCGTTGATGTCGTCCAAGCTGGCTGCGTCGATGCGCGAGAAAAAGTCGTCTATTTCATCTTTGCCCAGACCGTACAGCTCCATATCCGCCAAGATGTTGGACAGTTGATCGGTGGTCTCGAGTTGCTGGGTCGGAAATGTTCCCTTGATGTAGGCCTTGACTGAAGCCAACTGTTCAGCCGTGATTCCCTTCTGGGAAAGTTGCTTCAGAACATCGAGAGCCATGTCGATGGCCTTCTCCGTGGTGTCCGTTTTGGTGTAGGTGGTGATTATGATCCCACCCGGCAATCGTGCGCGCTGCAGGATACAATTTGCGCCGTAGGACAGTCCGCTCTTCACGCGCAGCTCTTCGTTCAGCATGGACGTGAATCGGCCGCCGAACAGCGTATTGATCAGCAGCAGCTTGACGCGATCGGGATTCTTCCGGTCAATGCCTGGCTGGCCGATGTAGAAATACGTCTGCGTGGCATCGGGTTTGTCGATCAAAAGGACATTCGATGGCGCACTGGGCCCGGCCGTCCTGGTCCATTCGAATGCTTGGCCTGGCGCTACACCCGAGAACGCTTCTCGAACCTTGCCCGCCGCGCTCTCGGGATCAAAATCGCCGGTGACAATTATTACCATGTTTTTGCCGCAGTAAACACGGCCGTGAAAATCTGCGATCTGCTGACGCTGGATGCGGCCTAGCGTGGTCTCATCCGGCGGATGCCCGTAGGGGTGTCCGGGCCCAAAGAAGTAGGCGGCAAAATAGCTTCCAATCGCCGCCTGCGGATTGTCTTTCTGAGCTTTGGCCGCGTCCACGCGTTGTGAGAGAGCTTTGCGCACCTCCGCTTCCGGGAACGTCGGGTGCAGCACTGCGTCCGTCATCAGATCCAAGCCGCGGTCGAAATCCTTTTTCAAAAACTCGCCCGAGATGGTGGTGACCGACGATTGTGGCGAGTCGCCGCTCTGGAACGTACCGCCCAGAAAGTCGAGTTCCTCGGAAAACTGATCCGACGATCTTTTGCTGGTGCCTTTGCGCAGCAGTTGCGCTGTCATGCTGGCGAGTCCGGCCAGATTCGCCGGCTCGGCTTCCACGCCGCCTTTCACCAGAATCCGGAACCCCACCAGCGGCACGCCGGTTCGAGGCAGCAGATCCACCACCACGCCATTCGGGAGCACGGTCCTGGTATAAGGAGGCAGCTTCAATTGCCCGAAAAGGCTCGCGCAGGAAGCCAGCGCTATCAAACTCCATCGCGCCAGCATTACTGTTTCTCCTTGGTCCGAGCTTCGGGAATCAACGTGGCTACGGTTCGGTTCTTCTCTGTCAGATACTGGCGGGCGACGCGCTGAATGTCCACCGAAGTCACGGCCTCGTAGGTTTGTTCCACGGTGTAGAGCTTACGATAGTCGCCATAGAACACTTCGTATTGACCCAGTAAGTTGGCTCGTCCGGCAATGGTCTTCAACTCTCGATAGTGGCTGGCCAGCAACTGATTCTTGGCCTTGCGCAACTCCTGATCCGGAACAGGCTCTGAGCTCAACCGACTCAGTTCCTCGAGCAGGACCTTTTCCGCGCGCGCCGGCTCAACGCCGCTGCGTGGTTGCATCACGAATACCAGCAATCCTGGATCGAAGGTGGATTGGCGATTCGCATTCACCGAAAGAACCAGTTGTTCCTTATCCACCATACGGCTATACAGGCGGGAACTTTGGCCGCGGCTCAGCAGAGTTTCCATAACATCCAGCACCGCGTCATCCGGATTGTTAGCTTCCGGGACATGGAAAGCCACCATCTCGATCGGTAACTGCGCGGGTTTCATCACAGTGACGCGCCGTTCGCCGATCTGTTCGGGCTCCTTGGTGCGTACCAGCGGAGGCGGATCCTGCCGGGGAATCGGCTCGATGTATTTCTTCGCGAGTGAAATCACTTCCGGACTCGACACATCGCCCACCACTACCATCACGCAATTGTTGGGCGCGTAGCCCATGCGGAAATGGTTTTTGAGATCGTCCATGGTCCAGGATTCGATATCGGATGGCCAACCCACCACCGGCCAATGATAAGGATGCGCAGTGTAGGCCGCCGCGTGGAGCTGCTCGAATAGGATCCCAAAATTGCTGTTATCCACCGAACTGCGCCGTTCCGAATAAACCACACCGCGCTCGGACTCGATGATTTTGGGATCGAAAGACAAATCGCGGATGCGGTCCGCTTCCATTTCCATCATTAGCTCGAGCGCGCTGCGCGGAAACCAGTCGGTGTAAACCGTGTCGTCTTGAGTGGTGTAAGCGTTGTTATTGCCACCGCTTTTTTCCATCTGGAAATCGAACTGGCCCGGTCCGTATTTCTTCGCGCCATTGAACATCATGTGCTCGAAGAAGTGGGAAAGCCCGGTGGTGCCGGGATGTTCGTTGCGCGACCCGATTTTATAGAAGAAATACATCGCGACATTGGGAATGTTGTGATCCTCTTGAATGAGGATCTTCATGCCGTTCGAAAGCGTGTCGGTTTTGACGTCGGAAGGCTGCGCGAGAGCGAGAGCCGCGGCTGCCAGACCCAGAAGGAGCAATCTCATGGGATAACGATAACAAAATCCAGTGTTCCGGTCGTCGTTTTAAAGTCTTGATCTGTCAATGCCGATCAATGATTTAAAGACCTATGATCGTCACTCGGCTCTTCAGGCTCGGTATCCGCTTCGCCGCATGGATCACGCCTCAGGTCAAAGAATGGCACCGGAAACGCAACCTGAATATGACGGAGGCCGAGCGGCATTTAGCAGCGCGAAATTGGGCGGATGCGGAACAGCATCTGGTTCTGGCGCTGGCTGAACGCCGTCACACATCCGGAAAGCAACTGGATCTTTTGCTCCAGCTAGTGAGCGCACAGTGCCACCAATCGAAGTGGGAGCAAGCGGAACAGAATATCCAAGTGGCGTTGGGTTTGGCCGGCAATGATCAATCCATGCGCTCGCGTGCCTTGACGTCGTTAGTGGATGTCCAACTCGAGCAGCAGAAATATGGCGATGCCGAACAGACCGTCCGAGAGATTGAGGCTATCGAAGCCGCGCAGAGCTCTCCCGACCGTGCGCGCTTGGCGCAGTGCTCGCGCAAACTGGCAACCGCTCTTCTAAACACTGGGCGCACCGGGGAAGCCTATGGAGCTCTGCAGAAGGCGGCCACACTTTCCGAGCAGGCCTTTGGACCAAATCACCAACACACTGCTCAGAGCCTCGCCGAATTGGGCATGCTTTCGCGGCAAAATGGCAACCACGAGGAGGCACAGCGATGCCTTCGAAGGGCGCTGGATATTCACAGGGTTGCCTCGGGGCATGACTCGCACGAGTCTACGCAGGCGCTGTATCACTTGGCGGCGTCGCTCGAAGAATCGGGCGATCTCGAAGGCGCCGCGGGGGAATACGAACGCGTGCTGAAGCTCAAGGAACGCCAGGTGGGGGGCAATCGGCAGGAAGCTGCGGATGCGCAAGTCCGGCTGGCGGCTCTTTATGTCAAGTCCGGCCGCATCGGCGCCGCGCGCGAGCTGCTGACGCAGGTTATTGGTTCCCTCGAGCGCAAGGGTGGGCCACAGCTTGGGCAAGCATTCGCAATCCTCGCCGAAGTGGAAGATCACATGGGCAATCCTAAGGAAGCCGCCCAATGCCGCGAGCGTGCGTCGGAAATCCAGGCTGCTGCCCGCGTGTAGCACAAATCAAAAAGCACCGACTCCCTCACGGTCGCGGTTCGGTAACGTACGCGTCTTTCCGAACCGCGACCGTAAGGGAGTCGGTGCCTTGCGTTACGGCTGAAAACGCTTATCATAGAGTGCATGTCCGTCGAAGAAGAACTTCAAGAGCATGCCGAGCATGCCCAGAACCCGTTCGACAAGCGCGTTGCCGCAACTATGGCGATCATCGCCGCTTGTCTGGCCGTGGTCTCCGTGCTCGGCCACATCGCTACCACCGAGGAACTGCTCAACCAACAAAGAGCCTCGGATCAATGGTCCTATTATCAGGCCAAGTCCATCCGCCGCTATGTTTCCGAAGTGGCGCGCGACACGTTCGCGGCCATGAAGAACGACAAGCAGAGCGAGCAATACGCGAAGAACGCCGAAAAGTATCGGAAGGACGACGAGGAGATTACCAAGGAGGCCAAAGCATTGGAGAACGAGAGCCACATGGTGGGACGCCAGGCGTTGCGTTTACATTTCGGCGAAGTGTTTCTGGAAGTGTCCATCGTCTTCGCCTCGCTCGCGATTCTGAGCAAGCGGCCGCTGCTGTGGTACGCGGCCATCTTAGGCGGACTGGTTGGAGTAGGGATTGCCGCTTCAACTTTGATGGTCCACTAGCGCACAATAATAACTGGATGTTGGAAAATATCACTCCGGGCGCATCTGCCCGAAATGCCCGTGTCGTACTCTTTGACTTTGACGGCACTCTCTCGCTGATCCGCTCCGGTTGGATGAAGGTAATGGTCCCCATGATGGTGGAGATCCTCGCGGAACTCAAGACCGGAGAAACCGAGGCCGAATTGCAGTCCGTAGTGGAAGACTTCGTCTGGCGGCTCACCGGCAAGGAGACGATCTATCAGATGATCGCTCTGGCGGAAGCCATTGAAGCGCGCGGGGGCAAACCGCAGGAGCCGCAGGTGTACAAGAAGATGTACCTGGACCGCTTGTGGCAGAAGATCTCCACGCGGGTAGAGGCACTGCGCAAGGGCGAGGCCGATCCCGAAAAATATCTGGTGCCTGGATCGCGCGCCCTGCTGGAGCAGTTACGAGACCGCGGCCTGAGCATGTACTTGGCCAGCGGGACGGACGAGATCTACATGAAGGAAGAGGCCCGGCTGCTGGGCATAACGCAATATTTTGACGGCGGAGTGTACGGCGCGCTGGATGACTACAAGAGCTTTTCGAAAGCCATCTTGATCCAGCGGATTTTGGCGTCCGCCGATTTTCAAGGCGATCAGTTTCTGGGTTTTGGCGACGGCTACGTTGAAATCGAAGAGGTGAAAAACGTGGGCGGCGTGGCGGTGGGAGTAGCGAGCGAAGAGCCGGCCTGCACCGAAGTGGACCAATGGAAAAGGCTGCGATTAATTGGCGTGGGCGCCGATTACATCGTCCCCAACTTTCTCTGCCGCGAGGAATTGGTGTCCCGGCTTTTCCCTGCCTGATGGCGTCCAAATATCAGCTCTTCGACCGGTCTCGCCTGCGCGTGAAACCGCTCGCGGAGCGCGTGAACGATCTGCAGTTGAAGCAGTGGCTCTCACTCGATGATCCGACGCCGGAATTCCAGCATCCGGATCTCGAGAAGGTCGCCTCGCGGCTATTGCGCGCGAAAACAGCGGGCGCCGCGCGAGTAATGATCATCGGCGCACATGTGATTCGAGCCGGTGTGAACCGGCATGTGATCGATTTGATGGAGCGCGGGTTCATCGATCACATCGCCCTGAACGGCGCAGGTTCCATTCACGATTTCGAGCTGGCTCGCATCGGCGCCACCACCGAAAGCGTGGCGCGCTACATACGTTCCGGCGAATTCGGCCTGTGGCGCGAAACTGGTGAGCTGAACGATTGGGCGTCGGAAGCGGAGAGGCTAGGGCTGGGCCTGGGCGAAAACATCGGCCGACGGATTCTCGAAAGCGATTATCCGCACCGCGACTTGAGCATTTTGGCCGCGGCCTACCGATTATCCGTTCCGGCCACGGTTCACACCGGTATCGGCTACGACATCGTTTACGAGCACCCCAATTGCGATGGCGCAGCTTATGGAGCAACCAGCTACCACGATTTTCTGATGTTCGCCCATACACTGGAACGCCTGGAGGGCGGCGCCGTGCTAAGCTTCGGATCGGCCATCATGGCGCCCGAAGTTTATCTGAAGGCGCTGGCGATGGTGCGAAACGTGGCTTTTCAAAAAGGTGACGCCGTGCAGCACTTCATGACTGCCGTGTTCGATATCTGTCCCATCCAGGGTGATTACCGCAAGGAGCTCTCGAAGAGCGATCCGGGTTACTATTTCCGTCCCCACAAGACCATGCTGGTCCGGACCGTGGCGGATGGCGGCGAAAGTTTCTATTTTCAAGGCGAGCATCGCGCTACTGTACCGGCGCTACGCCGTGTTCTGCTAGAAGCAAAATGACTCCAGCGGATATTCTCGCGGCCTTTCCCCGATACTCGGCGCTGATTGTCGGCGACATCTGTTTGGATCGCCGATGCACCTACGATCCCTCCGCGGCCGAGCTCTCGCGTGAGACCAAGATCGCCCGGTTGGGAGTGGTATCGAGCGAGGTGTCGCCTGGGGGTGGCGGCACTGTTGGGAATAATCTTGCGGCGCTTGGAATAACACGCCTGGCGGTATTGGGCGCTATTGGCGAAGACGGATTTGGCTGGGAACTGACCCGGTCGCTGAATGCGCGAGGTATCTCGACTGACTTGTTGGTTCGCAGCGACGTTCCCACCTTCACGTACACAAAGTTAATCAACGGATCCACCGGCGAAGAAGACCAACCGCGCGTGGATTTCATCAACACCCGGCCGTTACCGGCCTCGGTGGAAAAGCAGGTCCTGATCCACCTGGATAACTTCGCCGAAACCTTCGACGTTCTTTTCGTTTCTGACCAGGCGGAAACCAAACAGGGTGGCGTGGTGACGCCCGCGGTGCGCGACCGTCTGTTGAAAATCACCGAAAGCAATCCCGAGAAAGTGGTTTGGGTGGATTCCCGGGTCCGGGTGGAGCGCTTCCAGAAGATGATTCTCAAGCCCAATGAGCAGGAGGCAGACGCCGCCTCGATCGCTCTTTTCGGAGACGTGGATTACCAGCGCCTGCGCGCGCACGCCGGTTCGCGCTTGATGTTCGTCACCAAGGGATCGGGAGGCGTGTTGGTGGTGGAAGACAATTGCGAGACACTGGTGCCCCCGCGTACCGTGCAACACCCCGTGGACATCTGCGGGGCGGGCGACAGCTTCTCGGCTGGTGCCGCCATGGCGTTAGCGATCACCGGATCGGCCACCGAAGCCGCGCGGTTTGGAAACTTGGTAGCTTCCATCACCATCATGAAGCACGGCACCGGCACAGCCAGCCCCGCGGAAGTATTGGCCGCCGCTCACGAATGAGCACGCTTGCAATCGATATCGGTGGTACCAAGTTCAGCATGGCAGTTTTTGAAGGCCATGGCATAGAACGTAGACGCATGCTGGAACGCGCCTCGCGCGCTACCGATCGCGTGGGCGGCCGGGAATGGATGCTGGAACAGATTGCGGCTATCGCCGGGGATTGGGCCGGCCGCTACAGGTTCGAGCGCTGCGGTATCGGATTCGGAGGGCCGGTGAATTTCCTCCAGCAGCGCATCGCGCTATCCACGCATGTCGGCGGATGGAGCGATTTCGATCTTCCCCGCCATTTGGAAAAGACCCTGGGGCGGTTGCCGGTCATGGATAACGATGCCAACGTGGGCGCTTTAGGTGAAGCGCTCTATGGGGCCGGCCGCGGCTATCGCCCGCTGTTCTATATGACGCTTTCCACCGGCATTGGCGGCGGCATCATTCCCAGCGGCGAGAACATCTACCGCGGCGCGGATTCCTACGCGGGCGAATTGGGGCACATCGTGATTCGTCCCGGCGGTCCGGAGTGCTTGTGCGGGTGGTATGGCTGCTTCGAACGGATGTGCGGCGGGCTTTGGCTGGAGCGCGATTACGGCAAGCCGGCTGAGGAGCTGCTGCGCGATCCGGAGTTTGTTCAGCGCTACGTGGTGGATCTGGCGATGGGGCTCAAGGCCGCGATCATGTTGCTGAATCCCGCGCGGATCGTGATTGGAGGCGGCATCAGCAAAGCCGGCGATGCGCTGTTCGTCCCTTTGCGCGCGGAGCTTCGGCGGCAAATCACGACGTGGTCGCGCGCGCGGATCGACGTTGTGCCGGCCGGGCTGGGCGATGACAGCGTCCTGTATGGCGCCATGGCTTTGGTGGAGCATGCGGAAATCGGGGAATGAGTATCCTGTCACCGGATTTTATCCGGTGCTGGACAGCGAGCTGCTTGCGAGGCGCGCGCTTTCCACCGTCCACGCGGCGGAAGCAATTCTGGAAGCTGGGGCGCGCATTCTTCAGTTTCGCCACAAGGGATTCTTCTCGCGCGACGTGTTCGAAGACGCCCAACGCGTGGCCGCGCTTTGCCGGACAGCCGGCGCTCTGTTTGTTGTCAATGACCGTGCCGATATCGCCATGCTGCTCGGAGCCGGCGTGCACCTCGGCCAGAGCGATCTCGCACCGGCGGATGCCCGCATGTTGACGGATGCTATCGTCGGCTTCTCCACTCACAACGAACAGCAGCTCCGCGCGGCCGACCGCGAACCCGTCGATTACCTTGCAATCGGGCCCATCTTTCCAACGGCATCTAAGCAGAATCCGGATCCAGTAATCGGCATCGAACGCCTGCGCAGCTTGCGGGCAATCACCAGTAAACCACTGGTCGCCATCGGCGGCATCACTCGTGAAACTGCGAGAGCGGTGCTCGAAGCGGGCGCGGATTCAATCGCCGTAATTAGCGATCTGTTTCCAGAGCAGTGTACGAAAGCGTCGCTCGGAACGCGGGCCGAAGAGTGGCTGGCTATTTGTTCGCGTACGTCACAGCGACGGTAGTATGGCTGGTGTCCACGCCAACAATCACGGTCACGGTGTGCTTCTTCGCATCATCCTCGGCCACCAGCATGCTGCCCGTCCCTTGAGCACGGCTCGTGATATGCAGGCCCGAGGACTGCAAGTGATCCTCATAGAATTTGGTCACCTGATCCACCGGATCCCGTGTTTTGAACGTGAAGGTGCCGCTCTCACCGTATTGCCCCTGCGCGGAAAATGCGGATTGCGGATTGGAACCCGGATAATCGGGAACCCAGGCCGGCACCTTGGCGCCCCCGCCCAGGGTGATCGACGCCCGGCCGTTGCCACTCTTCATGCTGAATCTGCCGTTCTTGACGTCGTCGAAAGTGATGTTGTAGGTCTCACCGGTTTTCTTGTCGCGCAAAGTAATTTGCTGGCTGCCCTTGTTCACTGAGATTACTTCGACGTTGGGATTTGCGGCGGCAATCATTTTTGACATCACGAGCGTTGGATTCTTTGCGACGTATGCGATCCCCCCAACCACAAGCAACGCGATTAACAGGAAAAAGCCGCCTATGCCAACCAGAACCCACAACAGTACGTTGCTCTTCTTGGGCGGCAGAGGCGGCTGAGAAGTAGTGGCCATGATTCTCCTTCCTTGCCAGCATACAGGAAGGAGAATCAGAATGTGTGCCGGACGATGCGATTAAGTAGCGCTGACCTTTTTTGCGACGAATTCCCGCGCCGGACGATCGGAACCTTCGATCTCGACTTTGAATTTGATGCCGTCGCCAGTCACTGTTCCGGTGTACTTCTGGGTCATCTTGTTTCCATTGAACTCGCGGATCACCGTGAATGAGACGTTGTCGCCATCGATTTTACCGTCGGAAATCTCGGTCTCGCCGCCGCGTCCCGAGACTGTACCGGTAAGTGTGCTGCCATCGGCTTTGAGGTTCAAGGTCCCGGTCATGGCGCCGTTGCGACCCTGCATTTCATAGGTCCATTTACCCGTGACATCGGCCGCAAAAGCCGCCAGTGCCAGGGCACAGGAAAGCAATATTAAACGAAACTTCATTCTTTTCTCCTTGTTAGGACCGCTCGATCCTACTCTAGAGATGGTACGCCATTGAGCGAGGTTACAGGCCACGCATGTAAAGAACGGTAAGTGACCGCTCACCGTCCCCTTGCTGACGCGCAGGGCTGCCCCATTCGACGAATCCTTGGTAGCCCCGCGCATCAGCAAGGGGACAGATAGGCTAACCGCCGTGTTCGTGCTGACGCGTAGCGGCTGCCATCGAACAAGGGTTTTCGGAAAGGGCGCACTTGGTGTGCTCGAACTGAATGGTGGAATGATGGATGTCGAATTTGCAAAGCTGGGTATTCACCCGTTGCAGGATGGAATTGCTTTCCGATGGCGGCATGTCCTCAATCAGTACGTGACAACTTAACGCATGAGCGTTTGAACCTAGGCTCCAGATATGCACGTCGTGAACGTCGATCACGCCTTCGATTTGCCGCATCGACGTGCACACTTCCAGCAGCTCTATCCCGCGCGGAAGCCCTTCCAACAGCACGTTCAGGGATTCCTGAATGATATCCCAAGCCGTCCAAATGATCAGCACTCCGATCAATACCGACAACACCGGATCGATGATATCGAGTCCGCTGAAATGAATGACCACTGCGCCGAGCATGATGGCAATCGAGCTGACCGCGTCGCCCAGCATGTGCATGAACGCCGCGCGAATATTCAGATCGTGATCCTTGTCGCGATGCAGGCCCCACATGATGCCGCCGTTTAAAGCCAGGCCGGCCGCGGATACGCCGAGCATGGTCCACTCGGCCACATGTTGCGGATGTAGAAAGCGCTGCCAAGCCTCGAAGAAGATAAACAGCGCGATTCCGACCAGCGTCAGCGCATTTGCGAACGCAGTGAGAACGCCGGCACGATGATAGCCGTAGGTCTTCACGCTATCGGCGGGCTTAGACTGGAGACGGAAACCAAGCGCAGCTAGGGCGATGGCCAGCGCATCGGTAAAATTGTGGCCGGCATCGGAAACCAGCGCCAAGCTGCTGGCCCGAATCCCAGCGAAAAGCTCAATCGCGCAGAACAGCAGGGTGGCGTAGAACGACCATTTCAGAATTTGTCCGGTACCGTGATGATGGTGATGGTGCAAACGCTCTCCCGGTAACTTTATTTTAACTCACCGCTCAGAAAGAAATCGCAGGATCTCATGCATCACCCGTTCTGCTTGATCCGTCTGAAAAAGAAACTGCGCATGCGCGGAGCCATCCACGATAATCAACTCCTTCGGATCAAGAGCTTTGGCGTATTGCGTGCGAATCTTGGGTAATCTTAGTCCGTCGTCGTTGGCATCGTCACGCGCCAGGATGAAAAGCTTCGGACCCTTCATCTTGGTCAGCGGCGTGTACGCGCCCGAAGCGAGCAACACCAGCCGGTCGATGGCCGTGGGCTCGTACTCGGCTGCTTCGGCCGCGTAATCGCCTCCCATGCTGGCGCCTACAACGCTGACACTCTTCGCGCCTGTTTTTCGCAAATAGTGGACCGCGCCGAGCACGTCCAAGCGACGGCCCTGCTCATCGTTTCCCGGCGTTACACCGCGCGACTGGCCCTCGCCTCGGAAGTCGATTGCTAGAACGCGAAACCCCGCCCCCGCCATCGTTAGCGCTTGTTCCACCCAACCATCCTTCTTGAAACGGCCGCCGTGAGCCAGCACGACTGCGTTGTTTCCTTTCCCGTACACGTCGCCATAGATCAGTCCACCATCTTGAGTTGGAAAAGAAATGCTCTGCTGTGCCCGCATCAAAGCGGTAAACGCAAGAAACGTACTAACGATTCGTAACAATGTGAGTAACATACTCTTCACATTACCAACCACTCTCTTCACATTACCAACCACTGAAACAAGGCGACGCTTCCACGAGTCCTATGATCATGGAGTCCTACCGAACCTGCCCTAAGTGTCATTGGAGTTGTGTGCGTCGGGCGACCCGGCGAACATCCTTGGATTGGTTCCTGACGTTTGCTTTCTTGTATCCCTTCCGCTGCCGCTCTTGCCGTCATCGGTTCTATCGCTTTTACATGCCGGTCAAGGCGTAGTCATACCGAGCGCGCTATCCTGTCTGATTAGTGCGAAGAGTCATCACCGAATCCGACATCCCGCCGAGCGGCGAGTTCAAGATCGCCGCCGGTTCGATAATCACTCCCTCGGCGCGAGACATCGCCAAACAGCGTGGCGTTAAGTTTGTGGAGGTTTCGGTCGATCAGCTTCCGGCCGCTTCGCCCAGTCAAACCGTCGCGCTCGGTTCCGATCACGGCGGCTTTGCGCTCAAACAAAAACTGAAGCCTATCTTGGAAGAGCTAAGCCTGCACGTCATCGATGTTGGCGTGCATGAGGAGAAGCCGGCCGATTATCCGGATATCGCGGGTGAAGTGGCTGAAATGGTCGCGCGAGGCACGGCCGCTCGTGGCGTTATTATAGACGGCGCGGGCATCGGTTCCGCCATCGTCGCCAATAAATTTCCCGGCGTCAGGGCGGCCCTGTGCTATGATAAAGCTTCAGCCAGAAATAGCCGGGAACATAATGATTCCAATGTACTTACGCTTGGTGGCCGGCTGTTGACCGCGAGCCTTGCCGAAGACGTTTTGCGAGTCTGGCTCAGCACTCCGTTCGCGGGCGGACGCCATTCCGCCCGAATACAGAAGATCACCGAAATCGAAAAGGCCCTAAAGAATTGGACGCCGCGGAGCTAGATCAATTAGTCGCGCAGATTGGCGAGGAGATCCTCGCACGCACCAGCCGCATCGCCGGTTTGCCGCCGAAGGGCGAAGGCCTGAACATTCCTGAGTTGGTTTGTCCTGGATGTACCCAGCGCTGCCCGCAGACTTGCGATCAAAAAGCGAAAGAAATTGTGAAAGCGGGCGCGTGCCGGCTATCGGCCAGCGATACGCTAACCGCGATTGATCCCGCAATCGCAGGCCTCATCGATCACACCCTGCTGCGCGCCGATGCCACGCGCGATGACATCGTCAAGATCTGCCGCGAAGCGCGCAAATATAATTTTGCCAGCGTGTGTATCAATCCATATTGGGTCCCGCTAGCCGCCGCTGAGCTGGCTGCATCGTCCGTAAAAGTGTGTACCGTTGTCGGCTTCCCGCTGGGCGCCACCTCGACAGAAGCCAAAGTCGCCGAAACAGAAGCGGCGCTACGTGTGGGCGCGCAGGAAATCGATATGGTGCAAAATGTGGGCGCCCTTCGCAGCGGCGACAACGATGCTGTGAAAGCCGACATCGCCGCGGTGGTGGAAGCCGCGCATCGCGCCGGCGCCATTGTCAAAGTGATTCTTGAGACGGCGCTGCTGGACGACAATCAAAAAGTTATGGCCAGTATGTTGGCCAAAATGGCCAAAGCGGATTTCGTAAAGACCTCCACCGGCTTTGGCCCCTCTGGTGCTACCGCGCACGATGTGGAGTTGATGCGCCTCGCGGTGGGCCCGGACATGGGAGTGAAAGCCTCGGGCGGCATTCGCACGCTCGACGATCTGAAAAAGATGGCCGCCGCCGGAGCCACTCGCATCGGGGCCAGCGCCAGCGTAAAAATAGTGGAAGCCACTGCCGGCCATCCGGAGGCGCCCAGCACAGGCTATTGATATGCCAGCTATCAGCGTCCATCCGCGTCCAACCATGTCTCCAAATATGGCAAATAACTAAATGGCCGCCCCCGCCCGCAAATCCGCTGTCCGCTTCCAGGAGCGCGCCGAGCTACTGGATTTCCTGTTGGAAGTGTCCACCGCAACTGCCGAGACCCTCGACCTGGACCGCATCATGGGGAACGTCGCCACCGTCGTTAAAGAGGTGATCCCTTACGATTTGTTTGCGATCCTTCTCTACAGCGAGCGGCACCGCAGCCTGAGCATCCGCCACGCGATCGGACACCGCGAAGAGGTTGTCAAGAACCTGGTGCTTACGCTCGGCGAAGGCATCACTGGCGCGGCCGCAGCCACACGGCAACCGGTGCTGGTGGGCGATGTCCGCAAGGATCCGCGTTATCTGCCGGCTCTGGATGCCGTACAAGCTGAACTCGCCGTTCCCATGCTGGCACGCGGGAAACTGGTTGGCGTTATCGATCTGCAATCCACACACCTGGGCGCTTATCGCGAGCAGGACCGCGCGCTGCTGCAGTTGATCGCCTCGCGCGTCGCCGTCTCTATCGATAATGCGCGGCTGTACCGCAGAGTAGATCGCCAGAACCGGACGCTGAAGACGCTGGCCAATCTATCGCAGGAGTTTAGCTCCATCCTGGATCTGGATGAGCTGCTCGGCAAAATCGCCGTTACCATTCACGCGCTGGTGGCCTTCGAGGCCTTCAGCATTCTGCTGCTGGATCCCGAACGCAAGGTTCTCACGCATCGTTTCAGCGAACGTTACGACCAGCGAGTAGCTATCGACAATATTCCTCTTGGCAAAGGCATCACCGGCGCCGCGGCAGTATCGCGCGAAATAGTTCGGGCGACGGATACCGCCGCAGATCCGCGCTATATCGCTTCGCATCCGGATATGCGATCGGAAATCGCAGTGCCGCTCATTGTCCAGGATCGCGTAGTGGGCGTAATGGATCTGGAAGCGGAGCGCGTAGGTTATTTCACCGAGGACCATTCGCGGCTGCTGGCGCTGCTGGCCCCCCAGATTGCCAGTTCGGTGGAAAACGCCCGGTTGTACCAGGAGCTGGCCAAGCGCGAACAGAGCTTGGATTATGATCTGAAAGCCGCGCGCAATCTGCAATCCGTGCTGCTGCTGCGCGAAGCTCCGAAAATCAAGGGATTGGACATCGCCATCCGGTTAAAGCCGGCGCGAGAGATAACCGGCGACGTTTACGACGTCTTCGAGCATGGCGCCGACTACGCTGTCTTCACTTTCGGTGATGTCAGCGGCAAGGGTGCGGCCGCGGCGCTCTACGGCGCCATGGTCAGTGGGCTGCTGCGCACACTTTCCTATCGCCTTCGAAGTCCCGCCGCGCTTCTGAAGCTTCTCAACAATGTTCTGCGCGAGCGCAAAGTGGAAGCCCAGTACGTGACACTGACTGTGTTGGTCTGGGAGCGCAAGAATCGCCGCTTCGTGATGGCAAATGCCGGCGGCGCGCCGCCCATGATTTGCCGCAAAGGCGCGATCATCAAGCCCAAGGTCGGCGGCGTGCCGGCTGGATTGATGGACAATCGCGAGTACGAAGAAGTTACATTTGATACCGAGCCTGGAGACGTCATTGTGTTGTATTCAGACGGCATCACCGATCAACCCAATGCGCGCGAAGAGGATTTCGGGCGCCACAACGTAGCTCACGCCCTGCTTGCACGCTGCGGCAAGGACCCGGAAATGGTGGCCGACGGAATACTGGATGACCTCGCCAAATTCACCGGCGACATGCCAATGCATGACGATCAAACGCTGATCGTATTGAGGGTCCGATGACAAGAAGGTGTGTGGCCGAGCCGCGACCGTGAGGGAGCCGGTTTCTGGGTTTTCAATGCAATATCGCGATCAGACTTTGTACCTTGAAAACGTCGCGCTGGCGGACATCGCCAAGCGCCACGGAACACCGTGCTACGTGTATTCCGCCGGCGCAATTGTGGATAAATTTAACGCTTACGAAGCAGCCTTCGGAGCCGTCCCCCATCAAATTTGTTACGCGGCCAAAGCCAACGGCAACCTGGGCATTCTCAAACTTCTGGCGGAGGCGGGCGCCGGCTTCGACATCGTATCCGGCGGCGAACTCTTCCGCGTGCTCAAGGCCGGTGGCGACCCCGAAAAGGTGATCTTCTCCGGCGTGGGAAAAACCGCCGCCGAGCTGGACTACGCGCTCGAACAGAAAATAAGAGGCTTCAACTGCGAGTCCGAACCCGAGCTCGCCTTAATCGATTCGCTTGCCGCACGACGTGGCGTGAAGGCTCGAATCGCCCTGCGGGTGAATCCGGATGTTGATGCGTCCACGCATCCTTACATTTCAACCGGGCTACGGAAACACAAATTCGGCATCGACATCTCGGAAGCGGAGGCGGTCTACGGACGCGCCAGGACTTTCGAAAACCTGATCCTCGAAGGAGTAAGCTGCCACATCGGCTCGCAGATTTTAAATATCC
Organism: Bryobacteraceae bacterium; assembly: GCA_036008345.1. GTDB lineage: Bacteria > Acidobacteriota > Terriglobia > Bryobacterales > Bryobacteraceae > Palsa-89. The sequence continues at coordinate 10,320 of DASYNU010000094.1, read as the reverse complement.
ATCCGATGCTCCAGGTCTTCGACAAGATGGTGGCACTCACCGAGCGGTTGCGTGCGCAGGGCGTTCCCATCCGAAGCCTGGACTTGGGCGGCGGCCTGGGTGTTCCCTACCATAAGGATGAAACCGCACCGCCCATCGCCGACTATATACACGCGATGTGCCAGCGAGCAGCCGGCCACAACCTTGAAATTCTCATCGAGCCGGGCCGATCGATCGTGGCCGAAGCCGGGTTGCTGCTGACGCGCGTGCTTTACCGCAAAACCAACGGCGAAAAGGAATTCGTGATTGTGGACGCCGCGATGAACGACCTAATCCGGCCGGCCCTCTACAATTCGCATCATCAGATCGTGCCCTTGCGCGATACGGATGCCGAAGCGATCGTCGCGGATGTAGTGGGTCCAGTGTGCGAAACCGGCGACTTTCTGGCGCGCCACCGGGAAATGCCCAACGTGTTCCCGGGCGATCTTCTGGCAATCTGCACCGTCGGCGCCTATGGATTCGTAGCCGCGTCCAACTACAACGCCCGTCCGCGCCCGCCCGAGATCCTGGTGGAAGGCGACCGGTCTCGGGTCATCCGCAAACGTGAGACGTATGAGGATCTGATCCGGGGGGAATGATTTAGGCCGCGAATGAACGCGAATAAACGCAAAATAAAACATTCGCGTGCATTTGCGTTCATTCGCAGCCAACTGGTTTGGCCCTCGGCTGCTACGCACGCTACAATGCTGATATATGCGTTTCGTCTCGCTAGCCGCACTATGCTTAGCCCTCCTGCCGGCCCAGGAAAAACCGAAGCCCGGCTTCGATAAAGTCGCCCTGGAGGCCTACGTTCGGCACTTGCTGGCGGTGATTCCGGAAGTCCAAGTCAAAATCGAAGATCCCAAGCCCTCTCAGGTATCCAATCTGGAACAAGTGGACGTTCACTTCATCTACGGGGAACGAACTCAAGATGAGACGTTTTATGTATCCAAGGATGGGCACAAGATCATTCGCGGTTATATATATGACCTATCACAGAACCCCTTCAAGGAAGATCTCGACAAACTAAAGACCAGCCTGTCGCCCAGCTTCGGCGCCGCCGGGGCACCCGTGGTGTTGGTTGTTTTCAGCGATTTCGAGTGCCCGAATTGCAAGGAGGAAGCTAAGACCCTGCGGCAGAATCTGTCCGCCGCATTTCCCAAAGACGTCCGCGTGTATTTCAAAGATTTTCCTCTAGAGCAGATTCATCCCTGGGCCAAGCCCGCGGCCATCGCAGGCCAATGCGTGTTCCGGGAAAATCCGGCGGCATTCTGGCAGTTTCACGATTGGATTTACGAACATCAAAGCGAGATCACTCCCGACAACCTGAAAACAAAAGTGTTGGAGTTCGCGCAAACCGCGAAAGATCTGGACGGGATGCAGTTGGGGCGTTGTATGGACAGCAAAGCGACTGAAGCGGACGTTAACGCGTCTATCGCCCAAGGAAAAGCGCTCAAGATTGACGCCACGCCCACCATGTTTGTCAACGGCCGGCGCTTGATTGGCAATTATCCCTGGCAGAACCTGCAACAAATCATCAGCGGCGAGTTGAATTATCAAAAGAGCGCCCAAAACGCGGGCGAGAAATGTTGCGAGTTGAAAATTCCCAACCCGCTCAACAAATAGATGCGCGTTCCCCTTCTCCTAGCGCTGGCCGGCGGATTGTTTGCCGCCGAGCTGAGCCCCACCGAATACCTCGGATACGTCAAATACCTGGCATCTCCGGAAATGCGCGGCCGCGCCACCGGATCGCCGGAGCTGGAAAAAGCCGCCGCGTTCATACGCGATCAGTTTCGCTCCCTGAATCTGAAGCCGCTTTCCGGCAACAGCTACTATCAGGATTTTGAAGTCACTACCAGTGCGCGCCTGGGGCCTCACAACCAACTAAAGTACGCGAATGGGCGCGATAAGCAGAGCTTCAAGAGCCCGCAGGATTTCGTGCCGCTGAATCTCAGCGCCACCGGCGATGTAACAGGCGACGTGGTCTTCGCCGGATACGGCATCACCGCTCCTGAATACAACTACGACGATTACGCCGGCCTGGATGCCAAGGACAAAATCGTTCTGGTACTTCGTCACGAACCGCAGGAGTTCGATGACAAAAGCGTATTCGAAGGAAAAAACTACACCGCGCATTCCCAAACTGTGAACAAGGCGGTGAATGCCAAGATGCATGGCGCCAAGGCCGTGCTTTTGATCAACGATATCGCCGCCCATCCCCACGATGCAGACCAACTGGAGAAATTTGGCACCACCTCAGGACCTGCCAACGCGGGCATCGAATTCGCACAAGTGAGGGCGGATCTCGCCGCAAAATGGCTGGCGCTCTCCGGGAAGAATCTGGAATCCATCGAAGCTTCCATCGATAAAGATCTGCATCCGCAGTCCTTCGCCTTGCCCACCACACTGCACATCGAAGTGGATATCGACATTCGCCGCGAAGTGAAGACGGTGCACAACGTGGGCGCCTACCTGCCCGGCGCGACTGCTGAATACGTGATTGTCGGAGCGCACTACGATCATCTGGGACTGGGAGAACAGTATTCCATGGCGCCGTCTCAGGTGGGCACCGTGCATCCCGGCGCCGACGACAACGCTTCCGGAACGGCCGGCGTCATGGAACTGGCGCACTGGTTCTCGCGTGAGCCCAAACATGCGCGCGGCATCCTGTTTCTCACATTCGCCGGCGAGGAGCTGGGTCTGCTGGGCTCGAATTATTACGCCAACCACCCTGTGCTGCCTTTGAATGAAGCTGTCGCCATGATCAACATGGATATGATCGGCCGCATTCGCGATCGCAAAGTGTACGTAGGTGGCGTGGGGACCGGAACAACTTTCGCTGAGCTGCTCAAGGAAGCCGGCCCGCGCCACGACTTTGAAGCAGACGTCACCGAACGCGCCGGATACGGATCCAGCGACCATACTTCTTTCACCGCCAAACAAGTCCCCGTACTTTTCTTTTTCTCAGGACTGCATGCCGACTATCACAAGCCGAGCGACACCTGGGACAAGATCGACGCTCCCGCTGCAGTACGCTTGCTCGATCTGGTGGCCGACGTCATGGATCATCTACGGGACGCCCCAGCGCGGCCACAATTTGTGCGCGTAGCCGAGATTCAACCACCAGCCGATCCGGCCGCGCCGCACACCGGCAAAGTATCCGGTTACGGCCCGGATTTCGGCAGCATTCCGGATTTCACCGAGCTGCCCAATGGCGTCCGCTTCGCCGACATCCGGCCCGGATCGCCCGCGGCCAAGGCGGGCCTTCTCGCCGGCGACATTCTTACGGAATTCGACGGCAAACGCATCCAGAATCTGTACGATTTTACGTATGCGCTACGGGCCAAACGGCCTGGCCAGGAAGTACTTGTCAAAGTACTACGCGGGGACCAAACAATTGAAGCCAAGGTACTACTGACCGAGCGCAAGTAAACTCGCATACTGGGGTCAGATTATATGACGCCCAGATTATCCTTCGATCCATCGCAAGTCCCGCAAAATAGGCCAGCCTGTACGTTGCCGCCCTTGATTCTTCATCCGTTTGCGGACGCCTCCGGCCCCGGCAAACTGGTGGAGAGCTCGCGCGCGAGTCTCAAGCTACAAGGCCTGTTACCAACCGGTGAGTCTTCGCGCGAAGATCTGGACCGCGCCCTCTTGGACGGACGCTTCTCCGAACTGCGAATGCTGTTCTATGTCGGCAAGGACCTGGCACGATGGATCGATCAGTGCCTGGAGTTCGCCGAGCGAAACCGCGAAGCGCTGCCCGTCGGCACCTCGTTCCAGAGCTTCGCTGCCATGCTGGTGAAGGATGCACCGGTCAACGTGCAATCCAAACTGCGGAAATGGGGCGTCGCGGATTACAAGGCCATCTTTACCCGCGCCTTGGGACTGCACTGCCTCTTTGCCGCCGCGCCTACGCGCGAAGTTCTTTCAGACGAATTTGTACGCAGCTATTACCGCTACGCCGATCAGATATTCGCCGTCAAGCAGGGCGAGTGCGACTTCACACCAGTCTCCTCTGCCACTTGCCACTTTGAGCTGTTCTCTTCCGGCGAATATTCCAGAATGCTGGAACGATCTTGGGAAGAATCCGCGAACTAACACGAGAGCCGGCCCAAGCACCGACTCCCTTATGGTCGCGGTTCGGCTCCGGGTAACCGAACCGCGAGCGTAAGCGACCGGTGCTTTTGCGTCTAATAAGCCCGCAGTATCGGCTCAATCCCTGAGGCCTTGATCAAGCTCCGCGTTTCTTCCAGCGCCGCCGCATTCGGAAAAGGACCAACCAGTATCCGGTAGATGTTGTCTACCGGCCCCGGCGCCACCACCGGATGCAATCCCTGGCCCTCCAGCGTTTTGAGGAATCCGTCCAACGCGCGTGGACCGAACGCGGCTATCTGCAGATATCTTTCCCCGGCTCGGGGATTGGCGTCCCGCCGCTTGAATGGTTGCACGACAGAGTCCTTGCGCTTGGCCAACTGAGGCGCCTTCACGGCTTGCACGATTTCAGGCGTTGCTTCTTTCGGCGTCGCGGCTGTCGCAATCGGAGCGCTTACTACCGGAACATGTGCTGCCTTAGATTCCACAGGCGCGGGCGCCGGCTGAGGAACAGCTCTCGCTGGGGCAGCGGGAACTGGCGTATGCACTACGATTGCTTGAGCGGGTGCCGGAGCCGGAGGTTGATCCGCCCGCGCTGCCAAGACCCGATATCCCACGTACCAACCCGTCAGCGCCAGACCTAGCGCAATGATGGCGCCGAACTCCAAAAACACTTTCTTGCGCATCTTTGCCGCTGGGTCCACTGTCGGCGGAGCATCTTTCAGCGCGGGCGCGGGCTTCGGATCTTCCAGAAATTCTGCGAGCGGCATAGCAGTTTCCCCATCGGGGACGGACAGCCTGTTTATCGGTAGTTTTCCGGGATGACAGGAGGGATAGGACGATCCCTTTTAGGCTGTATGTCTTGGCAATTTGCGGGCTAGAGCCGCCAAAAGCAGCATCGCCAGGGGAACCCAGAGTTGTCCCCAGGCGGGCTCAGGAACGATGGCGAAACTGAGGATGTCCTGGTTCTGATATGAAAAACGGGTTCCGGCGGTAAATCCCAGGAAGGCATCGTCTGTGTTCAACTCAGTACTGAGATCGATGTTGACGGCCAGGACCAAGGCGGAATCCAGATATATGTCCAGCATCGATCCGGTATAAGTGACACCGACGTCATGCACCCCGCTGTCGATGTCTTCCCCTAGCGCCGGGACGCCTCCAGAGCCGGTCATGCCGAGCGTCGGACTGGCCGTGCACCCACCGTAAGGAGCTGGGAGGTCGCTCAGCGAGCCGGGCTGGTCAGTGAGTTGTCCATCAGTACAAAAATGATGCGGGACGTTGAAATCGGTTCCACGAGTGTTAACCGCGATGTAGTTGTTGCTCGGGTCCCCGTAGGAATTTGGGTCTCCCACGTTTTGATATGTGTCCAGCATCACCGCGACGCTGTCCTTGATGCCCAAAAATCCCATTCCACCGGCGCCTTCGCCCAGCGCTGTATCGCCGAATCCAGTACTGAATGGCCCAGACGAGGTGCTGTCCTGAATCAGAAACGCGATGCCGTCGCCGCCGTGTCCAAGGTCGCTAATGCAGCTTCCATTCGATCCATCACCGATGCATGGGTACGACATTTGGAATTGGAAGTTGACCGCGAATCCCCCCGCGATGTTATAGGTATTCTTGGTCCAGGCAGCGCCCGCTGGCGGCGCCCCGCTAGGATTTGTATCGAAGTTAGGCGTAAGGCGCAAGGGTCCAGTGGGAGAGAGGAGTTGAGAAGTGCCTTCCAGGTTTAGCGAGCTCAGCGGAATGACCTCTGCGAAGGCTGGCGTGGTGACCGCCAAGCCGAGAAAAGTAATAGGCAATATTAATAAACTGGGATTCCGCACGTACTAAGTATAACCCCCTATTTCCTGTACCAACGCGGTACTCACGCGAGCAAAGTACTACGAAAAAGGTACGAGTGTGGTACAAGTCATTAGAAAGGTTGGGCAAATGGGTAAACTGGTCGTTGTAAACCGGCGTGAGTTCCTGATAGCAGCAGCCCTTCCCCTGTATGCCGCCGGGCCACTCCAAACCTTTTCGGGGGAGGAAGCACGCCTGGTGGAAGCTCTTTGCGACCAGGTGATCCCGGCGGATGACTCGCCGGGTGCGAAGCAGGCCGGCGTTCTGTACTATATCGACCGGCAACTGGCCGGTCCGCTCCAGCGTTTTGAACCTGCCTATCATGGGGGCCTTTCGAACCTCCGCCGCGAGTGCCAGGATCGAACCGGCCGGGATTTCGCTGATCTACCGTTCCTGGAGCAGACGAAATTTCTGGAAGGCATCGAAGCAGGACGCGCGGAAAAGTTGATCTCGTTTTGGCGTTTGGTGATCGACCATACCATGCAGGGTTTTTACGGCAGCCCGGCGAACGGCGGTAATCGCGATGCAGCGAGTTGGGACATGCTGGGGATTCGCGATGTGATGGGGGGCCACAGCCATTGAAACTTCCATCCGTGGACGTAGTAGTAATAGGAGCCGGAGCTGCGGGAGGGATCGTGGCCGAACAACTGGCATTGGGCGGCTTCGGAGTGGTGCTGCTGGAGCGGGGCCGTTGGCAAAAGTTCTCCGAGACCCGGCATGACGAACTGCGGAGCCAGCGGACCACTGTCCTCGGTAACGCCTTCGGTCCGGATGACCAGCATGATGTCCGGCTGGCACAAATGGCGGACGGCAGCTTCCAAAAAGTGCTGCCGAGCGAAGGAGCGTACAACAACATCGCGGCCTGCGTCGGCGGCGGGACGTTCAGCTACGGAGCAATGGCCTGGCGCTACATGGAGCGCGACTTTCGGATGCGATCGGTGTATGGCGCGCCCGAAGGAAGTACGCTCGAAGACTGGCCAATCAGCTATCAGGATTTGGAACCGTTCTACACTAAGGCGGAATGGGGAATTGGAGTTTCCGGAAAAGCGGGCGCAAATCCGTTCGAGAGTCCACGCCAGAAACCGTATCCCATGCCCCCGCTGCCGTTCAATCGCGAAGCGAGCGTGCTCGCGGCGGCGGCCAAAAGAATCGGCTTGCACGCCTTTCCTATTCCGATGGCCATCAATTCCGTTCCGTATCAGGGACGGCCTGCGTGCATCGGCTGCCCGCACTGCGTGGGCTTCGCTTGTGAAGTGAATGCCAAGAACTCGACAGCGGTCACTACTATTCCGCGCGCCATCGCGACCAAACTGTGCGAACTCCGCACCGGGTGCGTGGCCAGCCGGATTAGCATGCAGGCTGGAAACAAGGCGGCCGCGGTTGAATATTTTCAAGACGGCAAATTGTACGAGCAGCCGTGCCGCGCGGTTGTGGTTTCCTGTTCCGCCACTGAGAGTCCGCGCCTGTTATTTAATTCAGCCACGAATCTTTTCCCGCAGGGTCTCGGAAACAATAATGGCTGGGTGGGAAGAAACCTGCAAGGCCACGCCTATTCCGGTGCGTCGGGAATCTTTGAGAAGGATCTTTTCGATGGTCTGGGTCCAGCCGCGCGCGTGGCCTGCTGCGATTTCAATCATGGACTCCCGAACGGCCTCAAGGGCGGAGCCATGCTGGCCAACGAATTTATTTGTCTGCCATATTTGTATGCTCGAAGCGTGCCTCCTCAGGTTCCGCGCTGGGGCATCCAGCACAAACGTTTCGTCCGCGAGAATTACAAACGCACGGTGGGAGTGAAGGGTCCGGTGCAGGAGATGCCGGTGTTCGAATGCCGGGTGGAACTAGCGCCGGATTTGAAAGATAACTGGGGCATCCCCAGCCTGCGCATCAGCGGCCATCGGCATCCGCACGACGTGGAGGTGGGAAAGTTCATTGCGGCGAAGGCGGAGGAGTGGCTCAAGGAAGCGGGAGCAGTTACCACGTGGAAATCCCTGCCGGGACGCGGCGTCAGCGGAGGCCAACACCAGGCCGGAACTTGCCGCATGGGTTCCGATCCCAAAACATCGGTTGTGGACCGAAACTGCCGGATCCACGATCTCGATAATGTGTACGTGGTAGATGGCAGCGTGCATGTGAATAACGGCGGGTTCAATCCGTCGTTGACCATCCAAGCGATTGCGTATTGGGCTTCGGCTCACATGCTGAAGGAACTTCGTGGAGCATGAGGGACATTTCGCGGCATGGTCCGTATATATCTCTATGCGATTTCTGCTCTTGCTTGCCGTGGCCCACGCTGCGTTCGCTCAAACGCCGGCGGCCACGCTAGTCACCACCGACATCGACAACTTCTGGAAAGCCTACGATGCCAGCCAACCCGGCCAAAGAGAAGAAGCGTTTGACAAACTGTATCTCGGCCCTGGTTCTGCGGGCTTGCAGGATTTCGTCAAGGCACGCATCAGTTCCGCGAAGGCCCTGGCGGCTGCCGTGGACCAGCAATATCCCAAATTCTATGCGTCCGTGCGGCCTTACACCCTGGAAGTGGGCAAGCAGGCTCCGGCCATTCTGAGATATCTCGAGCGTTATCGCGAACTGTATCCGGAAGCGCACTTCCCAGCCGTCTACTTCGTGATTGGGCGGCTGACGAGCGGAGGCACCACGAGTGACCGCGGCCTGCTGATTGGCGCCGAAGTGAATTCGCTCGGAAAAGATGTGGACACGAGCGAAATCAAACCTTCGTTTGTACGGGCCATGGGCCCAGGGGGCCGGATTCCGCTGATCGTAATTCATGAACTGACCCACACTCAGGCGAAACCGGTCTCATCAGCCAAAGTCCCACCGATGCTGGCGCATTGTATCAGCGAGGGTGCGGCGGATTTCATGACCGAACTGGTGGCCGCGAGCTCGATTAACGCCTATTCCAAAGAGTGGGCGGATGCTCGCCGCGACGAACTGTTCCAGCGCTTCGCCCGCGATATGGCCGCAAGGCCGAATGACTCGAGCAAGTGGCTCTATAACTACGGGGCCTCCAGTGAGGAACCCGCGGATCTCGGTTATTGGATCGGCGCCGAGATTTGCCGCAGTTTCTACGCGCAGTCTAAGGACAAAGCCCAGGCCATACGCAATGTGGTGACGTTAGAAAATCTCGGGACGATTGTGCGCAACAGCAAATATGCGTGGCTCTTGGATTCGGCGAAGTGATCGCTGAAGCGCTTCGGCCATCCAGGCCATTGCGTATTGGAGGTCTGCGCAAATGGTGAACGATCTGGGAAGGGGTTGACAGATTTCACGGTCTGGTTTACTATATGACTAGTCAGACTAGTTTATAGAATAATCCATCATGTCCAGCACCAGTACAAAGACCGATCGAGTCAATTGGCAGCTTCAAACCTGGCAGGTCCAGACCGCCAAAGCCAGGTTCAGCGAGGTATTCCGGCTGGCCCGGACGGAAGGGCCCCAGCACATTACGCGGCAGGGCAAGGAGGGAGTTGTGATGATTTCCGATGAACAATACGATCGGCTAGTAGCGAAATCGCGTCAACCGAAGAGCATCGTACAGTTCTTCCGGGAGTCGCCACTGGTAGGCGTCGAGCTCGATTTAGAAAGGGACAAGGATACTGGGCGCGATATTGAGCTATGAGCGGGTTCCTGCTCGACACGAATTGTATTTCCGAGCTGGTGCGTCCGAAACCTGAGCCGCGTGTTTTGGAGTGGATGGAAGCGGTCGATGAGACGCTGCTGTATCTGAGCGTCCTGACCATGGGCGAAATCCGCAAGGGCTTAGCTGGCTTGGCTCAGAGTAAGCGCCGAACGCTTCTGGAGAATTGGCTGGAAGTGGAGCTGCAACCCCGCTTCTCCGGAAGAATCGTCCCAATTGACACCGCGATTGCAGATCGTTGGGGCCTGCTCACCGCCGACGCCAAGCGCAACGGAAAGCCCCTGTCGATCATCGACGGTTTGCTAGCGGCCACTGCGCTGCACCACAGTCTTACCGTGGTATCGCGCAACATCAGCGACTTCGCGAACACCCACGTGCCGGTTTTGAATCCTTGGGAGGCGTGAAGCGGAGCCAAACCGCTTCATCCCTCGTTGCTCTTCCGCCCGGCGCTCCGTCGACGGATTTCACCAAAGGCTTTTTCGCCCTCGACGAATTCACCGCGGCTGGCCTGTTCAGTACCGATCCCGATCTCCCTACGCAGTTCTGCCAGACGAAGGTTCTTCAACTCCTCTCGTTCCTTTAAAAGCCGCAGTCCTTCCCTGACGACTTCACTTTGAGATTGGTAAAGGCCCGTCTTGAGCAGATCGGCGATGAAGTTTTCAAAAACTGAGCCCAGATTGACGTTCATGCTGGAAGCCTAACGCGCTATAACAATA
>DASYNU010000093.1:0-3543 GCA_036008345.1 Bryobacteraceae bacterium | reverse complement strand
TAGGTCACCAGAATTCAGGGGACGTGCCCATGCAAACGCTTTGGCAGGACCTACGGTACGGTGTTCGCATGCTCGAGAAGAATCCCGGATTCACAGCCGTGGCCGTGCTGACGCTGGCCGTGGCCATTGGCGCAAACGCCGTGGTTTTTAGCGTAATGAATGGTTTGATCCTGCGCGCGCTGAATGTGCCCCGGCCGGAAAGCCTCTACCTAATCGAGCGCGGAATCGATAAGGACTCGAGTCAGTCGTATCCCGACTATCTCGATCTGCGCGATCGCAACCGCAGCTTTGATGCTCTGATCGCGTATAACATCTCTGGGGCGAGCTTGGAAACTGGCAAGAACCCATCCCGCGTGTGGGTCTTTGAAATGAGCGGGAACTACTTCGACGCCTTAGGCATTCAGCCGTATCTGGGCCGCCTCGTTCACGCGTCCGATGAGCATGGCCCGAACAGCGCCCCCGATATCGTGCTCACTTACGCGTATTGGCACAGTCATTTTCAGGATGACCGCAGCGTGGTGGGCCGCGTTCTCCAGCTCAACAGGCATCCCTTTACCGTCATCGGTGTAACGCCGCCCGAGTTCCGCGGGACGGTATTGATTTTCTCGCCCGATTTCTTTGTGCCCATCGTTAACCAGGAACAGGTGGACGGGTGGAACGGACTGAACGCGCGCGGAAACCGTTGGGTGGGTGAGGTACTTGGACATTTGAAAGGGGGAGTGACTCCGGCGCAGGCGGTTGCCGACCTGAACGCGATTGGTTCCGATCTGGAAAAGAGCTATCCCAAAGAGGACAGCCAGATGAGCTTTACCGTGGCGCGTGCAGGTCTACCTGGCGGCGCGTTTGGCAGTGCGCTCGAGGCATTCGTTACGGGATTGATGCTGCTGGCGGGATTAATTCTGCTGGCCGTGTGTGCCAATCTGGGCAGCCTGTTTGCCGCGCGCGCCGCTGACCGTTCCCGGGAAATTGCACTACGAATCGCGCTGGGAGCGGGCCGCGCACGTATTTTGCGGCAACTATTTACCGAAGCTCTGCTGATTTCACTCCTGGGAGGCGCTGCCGGACTGTGGGGCAGCGTAGTGTTGTTGCATGCGCTGAGCGCGTGGCAGCCATTTCCCCAATATCCCCTGAATATGCCGGTGAACCCTGACGGAAATGTTTATGGAATGGCATTGCTCTTGAGTTTAGCGAGTGGGTTCCTGTTTGGAGCGGTCCCGGTGAAGCAGGTGCTTCGCACCGATCCGTATCAGATCGTCAAGTCCGGATCGACGGCCGGAGTTGGGCCGCGGATTACCGCCCGAGATTTGTTACTTGCAGTGCAAATTGCGATTTGCGCGATGCTGGTCACGTCATCCATGGTTGCGGTGCGCGGACTGGAACGCGCGCTGAACAGCAATTTCGGGTTTGAGCCGCAAAACGCCATCCTCGTCGATGTCGATTTGAATATGGCAGGTTACCAAGCCGACAGAATGCCCGCAATGCAAAAGCGGATGATCGATGCGATGGCGTCCATTTCTGGGGCCACGTCGGTGGGAATGGTCAACATTCCACCATTACATGCGGCCTGCTGTAACGAGTCGAATGTCTTTACCGACAAAACCACGGATCTGAGGCCATCGAATGCCGCAGCTCGGGCCATACTGTTCAGCATCTCTCCCGAATACCTCCAGGTGGCGGGCACGCCGTTGCTGGCCGGCAGAAACTTAACATGGAATGACGACAAGAATGCGCCGCGCGTAGCCGTAGTGAATCGGTTATTTGCCAGCAGAATGTTCGGGTCCGCGATGAACGCACTGGGCTGGTATTACAAGATGGACGATGGAACGCGCATTCAAGTGGTGGGCATTGTAGAGGACGGAAAATATAGTCCGAACATCACCGAAGAGCTACGGCCGGCGATGTTTCTGCCAATCCTGCAATCACCCTCGGCGGAGACCTGGCTGGTGGTGCGCTCAAGCGGCGATGCGCAGCCGCTGGCGGCAGCCATAAGGACCAAACTGCGGGACCTGGACTCCGCGCTGCCACTTTTCATTCAAACCTGGAGCGAAGCCATGGACGGAGCTCTGTTTCCTTCACGCATGGCGGCGTTGTCGCTGGGTGTGCTGGGCGTGATGGGCGCGATGCTGTCGATCACCGGCGTCTTTGGAATGGCGGCGTACTCCGTAAGCAAGCGGCTGAAGGAATTAGGAATTCGTATGGCGCTCGGCGCGCAGCGTCTGGAAGTGTTACACGCAGCGTTGGGTCGGGCCTTCAAATTGCTCGCATGGGGTTCCGCAGCCGGATTGCTCCTCGGAATTCTGGCGAGCCGTGTGCTGGCTTTTATCGTGTACCAGGCAACTCCCCGCGATCCGCTGGTATTGGCTGGCGTTGTCCTGGCTATGGCTTTGCTGGGGCTAGTCGCTGCGTGGATTCCGGCGCAACGCGCGCTATCGATTGATCCTGCGATACTGCTGCGCGAGGATTGAACTACTTCGACTCGCAAGAGGAAAAGCGGCACCTCCCCACCGACGTTCTTCAGTCAGTTGTTGCCCGCAGGCCACTGCACTTATCCAGGCGGTCTGGAGTCAATATTTCCGTGTTCCGGGCGGTGGGTCGCCAATCCGGAAATTACGAATCTTTCTGGCGGTAAGTCGCGAGTGATCCGGGCGCAATCATGGGACTGCCGCGAGGCTCATTTCTTTGACTCGGCGTCCCAGTTCAGGACCACAGACATGGGTTGGACCTCGCCGTTCTTCACGTGCGTATTGATCAAGAATCGCTGGCCGTCTGGGGTCACGTCATAGGCCAGCAGCTCAGAAGTCGCCACCAGCGTCCTTTGGTTAGCTTGAAAGAGCGCCATCGGTGCTCCGGGATTGAAGTTCGCTCCTTCTTTCACAGGCACCGCCATAATCTTCCCGTCCGCGCCGACGTAGAAGAGCTCTTTGCCGTCGCCTCTCCAGCGAGGCTGGTCGCCTCCTCCGTTGGACACTTGCCATTTGCCGTGAGCGTCCGGAAACGATGTGACATAAATCTCCCATTTCCCGCTTTCATTGGAGGCGTACGTTACCCATTTGCCGTCCGGCGAGAACTGGCCTTCCTTCATCGCTGAAGGTGCCTTCAAGAATAACTGGCTCTTGAAATCAGGGAAGGTTAGAAACCATAAATTGGTTCCACGCGTGTACAGGATGTATTTGCCGTCGCGCGACCAGGCACTGGGATATTTGTCCTCGGCCGGCGTGGCTTCGATGGCCTTTTCTTCCTGTGCTCCGTCGGCGGTCTTCAGATATAAGTCAAAGGTCTTTTTTCGGCTGGAAGAGAACACTACGCGCGTCCCATCGGGACTCCATACGGGCATAGAATCGATGGCGGGGTCAAACGTCATGCGCTTGGCGCTTTGGCCTTGCAGGTCGTAGATCCAAACGTCGGCGTTTTGATTTCCGGTATCCGTCTTGTCGACCGCCACAGATTTTCCGTTGGGCGCAAGCTCGACGTTGCCGTAGACGTCCGCTTCTCCAACCGGGCCCACTTCTTTCCCGTTCCGGTCGAACCACACGAGGCGGGAGA
>DASYNU010000092.1:0-15686 GCA_036008345.1 Bryobacteraceae bacterium | reverse complement strand
CGGCGCGGATACCGTGGCCCATCGCGAGCATCCACATGTTGCGGCAGGATGCATCGCCACTGCGATGGTTCAGAAATCCATTGGCGGCATTCATGTCGCCATCGCGGCCGAGTTCCGGAAGAACCAACACCGTAGTGTTGTCTTTGTAGTGCGGGTTCGATTGCACCTCATCCCACAACATTCCCGTGAGCCGGTCGGTCCTGGTGACGGCCTGCAGGTAGAGCGAGTAGGAACCCCAATGCGCAACATCCATGTCCCAGAAGTTCACCAACATCAAGCGCGGCGCAAATTCTCGCATCACTTCGCGCGCGATGAAAAAGGTCAACTCATCGCCGGATGCGGGCGTGTCCGGTCCGTTGATGTAATCCATGAGAGCATGCGTCAAAGTCTCGCAGACGTGCTGATCCAGATCGCGCCCGCCCTTGAATATGGTCCAGCCGACGCCCTCATAGCCTTCGCTCAAGATGCCTTCGAGTTGATGGAGAACATTCTCGCGATTCGCGACGCCCTCGCCCGGCCTCTTCCGCACTACTTCCTTTACCGCGTCGATCAGGAGTTGCTTGGGCAGGGCAACATTCGCGCCATAGGGCGAGCCCCACCCGCGGTCGCTGCTGGATCCCATAGTTGCGAAGCTTTTGTTGGTGGCGACGATCCAGGCATCCATGGCGCTGGCTTTCACGCTCTTCCGGTAGTATTCGAAAAGCGTGGGACCGGAAGGCGGCTGAAATCCAAAATCGTCAACGCGCTGCCAGTTGCCGGTCAGGATGCTGGCGGTGGAATTAAAATGCGAAAGCACCCCTTGATTGCTGCAGGAGCTGAAAAAATATCCCTCGGGGCGCATCCCGGCCAGGCGTGGAATATTGCGCAAACCATCCGCAGAAAATGTCTCGGAATAGCGGACGCCCCCGCCGAAAGTAACAATAATGACGCGGCTGCCAGAACGTTGGCCGACAGTATCTGCGCGCAATAATGACGGCGAGAGCCAAGCAGGCAGCACCTTAGACGCGATGGAGAGCCCCGCCAATCGCAGAAACGCCCGTTTGGTGAGCGCGAGCGGCATCAATACTCCGTGATCTCGCCGCCGTAGATCTTGCGCTTGGTCTTGCCGCCAAGATCCAGTGGCGTGTCATAGCCGGGCTGAATCTCGCCGGTCGGCGAATAATACGAAGCGATATCGCAAGCCATGCTGCCCTTGCCGCTTTCCACGAATTCAATGGACGTTACCAGCTTTGCAGACTTATAGCCGTAACGCGCTGGATCGATGATCCGCAACGGCGCGCCGTGACGATCCGCCAGCGGCTGGCCGTGCATGTCCATGGCGAATAGAACACGCGGTCTGAGCAGGTCTTCGATGGCGAAATACTCATACCATTTGTCGGCACACTCCACGCGCACAACCTTGGCGTTTTTGCGCGGCTTAGCCGCTTCCAGCAGATGGCCGAAGCGGAACCCACCCCAATCCGTCCGGGCGGACCAGCCTTGTACGCACCGCAGCCGCGAATTCTGCGAATCGTGAGGGAGCCGGCGCAGGTCGGGAACGGCGAAGCTGAGAGGCTTCTCTACCAGCCCTTTGACTTGCAATCGGTATGTTGCCGGATCGATGGCGGGAACTGGGTTGTACCACATCAGACGGAAATTGTATTCATCCGCGAGGTCGCTCGGGAGCAGCAATTTCGTGTCGCCGCGCAATGCTGCAGCAGCCGCTGACGCAAGGAACAACCGCCGATTCATTCCGAAGCCCTGCACGTTATTTTACCTCGCCCGAGGCTGTCAGCCGTTCGTGCAACCCGCGCTGTTCGGCGGCCTTATCTGACTCACCAAGACGATCATAGACGCGTGAAAGATGATAATGAACATCCGCCTGGCTGGGATTGATGGAAGCACTACGCTCGAGTTCCACGGCAGCTTCGGAATACTTGCGCTGCTGCTCCAACAAGACACCCAGTTCGTAGTGGCTCTCGAACTGGTCATCCTTCAGCGCGATCGAAGCCCGCAGTAGCCGCTCGGCCTGAGCCATGTCGCCACCGCTCTCCATCAGACCCTTCGCGTAGACAAACTGCGCCCGTGGATCATGGGGATTCGCGGCCGCCCACTTCTGGAATCGCCGCAGCACTTCCGGCATTCGATCACCCGCCTGATCCAGCATTTTCCCAAGGAAGACATAAGGCTGGTCCACTTCAGGCGCGAGATCGATAGTGCGCAAAAACGCTAGGGTCGCTTCCGCGAAGCGCCGCTGGCCGTAGTAGCCGACGCCCAAAGCTAATTCCAATTGGGCGTTCTTAGGGAATGTTTTCGATCCGCGCTCCAAAATCCTGACCGCGGGATCGAAGCGCTGCAGCAGCAAGTAGGCGTGCGCCGCTTCAAAATAATAGCTGTCCTCGCGAGGGTTCAGTTCGATGGCGCGCTCATATTCCACGGCGGCCTGCTCCAGTTTTCCAGTGGATTCGTAGTCCCTGCCCGCACGCTCGTGGACGTTGGCACTCTGAGCCAGCGGGGCAAACAACAAGAGAAGCGCGGTCAACATCCAACTAAATCTTACGATTTCCAGCACCAGCTGTTCACGATACCCTCCAACCGACTCCCTGACGGTCGCGGCTCGGCTCCGTACCGAACCGCGAGCGTAAGCGGCCGGTTGGCGCCGGCTCAGAACTGCAGCCGCAGGGCGAACTGTACGTGCCTCTCGCTTCCGGCAAACGTACTGGTGACTTTGCCGAAATTCGCATCTCCCAGAGTGTTGTCAGGAACACTGAACTGCGGCGTGTTTCCGATGTTGAAACTCTCCGCCCGGAACTGCAGAATCCAGCGTTCTGTGAATTTGAAGTCTTTGAAGAGCGAGAAGTCGAGTGTACGAGTGGGCGGCCCATAGTTGGTCTGAAGGCCGAGATTTCCTTCCGACAACGGTCCAGGCGATGTCACTGCCGCGGTATTGAACCATTCTCCCGGAGTGCGTCCGCCCGCCGGTGCAGCGTTCGGATCCACTCCCGACACGCCATTCGGCGAGCACCCACCGAAAATTCCCTGACAGCCATTGGCGCGGAGCGTGAAAGGCTGACCGGTGTGCAGCGTCAGGATGCCGTTGGTTTGCCAGCCGCCCACCAGAAGATCGGCCACGCGATTCATGTTGGAGCCGTACGTCATGCCTTTGCCGAACGGGATCTGGTAAGTGAATCCAGTTGTAAAGCTGTGGCGGATGTCCCATGATGCGCTGGCATAGGATGTCGCGAAATTGGCCGGATCCTTGGTGTACAAACCGTTGGAGCCGCTCAGCGTGGTTCCGCTGTCAGCCAACGCGTGACCATACGTATAGGAGGTAATGAACTGCAGCCCCTTGGAAAGCCGCTTCTCGAGTTTTGCCGTCAGCGCTTCATAATTTCCGAAACCGAAGCTCGCGGTTCCCGAGATGCTGCCGATGTCGGGATAAGGCCTCAGGCTGTTGCAGTTGATATTGGGATTCGTGGTTGCAAGGTTCGGACATGTATTGAAGTCCGGCTGCAACAACTGGTGCGAAGAGTGGTTGCCTTGATAACCAACTTCCAACGCCATTTGTCCCGGCAATTCCCGCTGAATCGCGAAGTTCCATTTCTGAACCATCGGATTCCGGAAATCGTTCGCCACCTCGCGGAACTGCAATGAAGAAGCCGGCGTAGTGGTGAATACGGTCAGCGGATAGCCGATACTGACGCCGCCAGTGGCAGCACCATTCGCAAAGAATGGATCGGGTTGGAAGCTGCTCACGCCCGACGGCCGGTTCAGTTGCGGAGACTCGTTGAACGGCGCCGATTCGCCGCGATTCGGATTGCCTCCCTGCTGTTCCTCGCCGCCGTAGAAAATACCGTAAGCCGCGCGGACTACCGTCTTATCCAGCACGTTCCACGCAATTCCAATACGCGGTCCGATATCGCCCTTGTCCCACGGAATCAGGTATTGGGAAACCTGGCCGCGCGAGACCTGCACGTTCGGAAAAAGCGCCGGATAAGTGATTCCACCGAAAGTGTAGGGTTGATTGAAATTCGGCGGCAGTGCTGCGTTTTGGTTCGGCCCGCTCGGAATGTACAGGGTCAGATTGTTGACATCGAAGTTGGATTGTCTTGCGAACTGCTCGCCGATGGGCGACCACAACTCGTAACGAACGCCCAACTCCAGAGTGATCTTGGGAGTTACTTTCCAATCGTCCTGTCCGTAGAAAGCGTAGGCCTTGCGCGTGGACGAGATGAAGTTGGTGGTGGAGATCTGGCCGTTGTCGATGGCTCCCAGCAGGAACGATGCGAACTCGTCGCCGGTATCGGCGCTTAGCGTTCCATTCTGTCCGGTACTGGAGGCATTCGAGGGAAACGCGGTCTCAGTGCGTGCGAAGTTCATCTCGCCATGCGGGAACGGCACCTGGAAGAAGGGGAACTGGATGGGACGAACCTCGGCGCCGAACTTCATCGCGTGAGCGCCCTTGTTGATAGAGACGTTTTGAATAAAGTCCCAGACGTTGCTGTATTCTTTGGTCGGCAGCCAGTCATTGGCGCCAACCTGGCTGTATCGGCCTAAACCAATCTGAGGGAGACCGCCATTCAGGGTAGAGGTGGGATCGTAGCCGCCGATCCCAATCGCTTTGAACTCATCGGTGCTGGCGTTGGCTTGGGTGCGCGCCGTCACCAGGCGGCTAAAGCCGATGCGAGTCTCGGAAATAATCGTGGGATTCCAGATTCGCGTGTAACCCAGCTGCGCGTTTCGACCGAGATCCTGCTCGCTGACTCCGTAGAAATTGGCGCCATCCAAGGCTCCTTGGAACGGCGGCACGCTACCCTTGGCCGTGTTCGACCAACTGATGCTGCCAAACAGGCTGTTCTTATCGTCGATCCTGTAATCCACTCGGCCATCACCTTGGTCCGTATTCAGAGTGCCCGCAGTCAGAGCATAATAATCGTTCTGGGGGAAATTCCCGTTGGCAAAGGGCTGATTCGTGTTCGGATACAAGGCCGCGATCTTCATGGCTGCCGCGTCCAGCATGCTGGCCGGTATTTTGTTGCCTGGAAATGGATTGCGAGTACATACGCCGCTTACGCAACTCGTGGACGTGGGATCAAAAATCTCATTCTGCAGGATATTCCCGCCACCCGGAGCTGTCCCAATCGATTTTCCTAACAAGCCCGAAAAGTCACCTTGGACCATGGCCTGGGTGGGGATGGTTTCAAATTGGCCATACCCCAGGTTCTGGATGACTCCGCCGCTGGTGTTGATCCGAGTTCCCTGGTAATCCCCGAAAATAAACAGCTTGTTCTTTATGATCGGGCCACCCACGGCTCCGCCGAACTGATTCTGCTTTACAGGCGGACGCTCGACGCCGGCGAAATTATTCTCCCACCGGTTGGCATCCAGGTCGGTGTTTTGAAGAAACTCGAACAGCGCGCCGTGGATCTGGTTTGTACCGGACTTCAAATTGACGTTCAGCACTCCGCCCGCGGCCCGTCCGTATTCGGCGTTATAACCGTTGGTGAGAATCTGCATCTCGCCGATGGCTTCCACTGAGGGGCCGATGACGAAGGAAGTCTGGTTGATGAAGTCGATGACGTTGACGTTGTTGTCGACACCATTGAGCAGGAAATTATTCTCACCCGTGGAACGGACGCCGTTGGCCGAAAATCCCCCGCCGGTGGCATCCCGCGCGCCACTTTCGGCCGGCAGCACGCCCGGCGATAACCGCGCCAGGTAAGTGAAGGTGCGCTGTCCGCCGAGAGGCAGCTCGGACACTTCGGAGGTATTTAAGTTGGCGCCTTGAACGGTACTTTCAGTCTGCAGCAACGGCGCTGCAGCCATCACCTCGACGGTTTGATCGATTTGGCCGACTTGCAGGGCTATATTTACGCCAATCCGATCGCCTGGTGTCACGATGACGCCCTTTTGTTCAGCCTTCCGGAATCCCTGCACTTCCACCGTAATGGTGTATGTACCCGCTTTCAAAAGTGGGCGCACAAACTCCCCAAGCTGGGTGCTCTGAACCGTGTACGAGAGGCCGGTGGCGTCCTCAGTGATGGTGACGCGGGCGTTTGGAACTCCGGCGCCTTGAGGATCGGTGATGGTACCAGTAATAGTTCCGAGGTCGCGTTGCGCAAAAGCGCAAAAAGCGGCCAGAATAAACACAACGACTGCACGCAACACGGCTACGTGGCGCATGTAACCCCTCCCACCAACCTTAGAAACGTCTACGATGTAAACGTTTCCAAAAGAATACTGGAAATAGGTTATCCGAGTCAAGAGATTTTATTCAGCTTGGAAAAACACGC
The DNA here is from genome assembly GCA_036008345.1 of Bryobacteraceae bacterium. Lineage (GTDB taxonomy): Bacteria > Acidobacteriota > Terriglobia > Bryobacterales > Bryobacteraceae > Palsa-89. The sequence goes on along the minus strand of DASYNU010000092.1, from coordinate 9,414 downwards.
CTTGGCGGTGTATCATTTGGCGAACTCCCAAAACGCGTGAAATATAAATGGCGAGACGGACAATGGACCTATGAGCATTCGTGAAGTCGCTCGGCGCGCTAAAGTGTCCATCGCCACGGTTTCGCGTACACTGAACAACCCTTCCACTGTGGATTTCCAGACGGCTGAGCGAGTTAGGAAGGCGGTGGAAGAGCTCAGATATTTTCCCAACAGTCAGGCGCGGTCCTTAGTCTCCGGGCGCAGCCGTATCCTCGGGCTGGTTGTATCCGATATTACAAATCCGTTCTTTCCGGAGTTGGTCAAGGGTTTCGAAGACATCGCCATTGAGCGCGGCTACGAGATCATGGTTGGTTCAACGGGCTACCGTTCGGAACGAATGGCGGCCTGCGTTCGCCGGCTGGTCGAGCGCAAAGTGGAAGGTGTTGCCGTCATGACATCCGAGATGGACCAGCACTTGATCGATTTACTGGTCACTCGCAAAATCCCCACCGTCTTCCTGGATGTGGGCAGCGTGCACCAGTTCATCAACAACATTCAGGTGGATTACGCGACCGGCATCAATCAGGCCGTAGAGCATCTGCTCAATCTTGGCCACACGCGAATTGGGTTCATCAGCGGACCCCTGGTGCTGAAATCCGCGAACATTCGGCGCGCGGCATTCCTGGAATGCCTCACTCGAACCGGCATTCTTGAGGACGAGGAGTTAGTGGCGGAGGGCGACCATACCATCGACGGTGGCCTGGAAGCAATGACGCGCTTGCTGGAATCCAAGAACCCACCGACTGCTGTGATGGCTTCGAACGATCTTACGGCGATTGGCGCCATGCGCGCCGTGCGGCGGAAAGGCTGGATGGTCCCGAGGGATGTTTCCGTGATCGGATTCGACGATATTCATTTCGCCGAATTCGTCGAGCCTCCGCTCACCACCATCGCTCTCTCCAGGCGCGAGCTAGCTGAAAAGGCGATCCACGCCCTGCTGCAGCATATCGATCCTTTGCGGCGGAAAAAATCCCCGCACGGAGCCGAGTACGGGGTCACGCCGACGTTGGTGGTGCGCCAATCCACGGCCGCGCCCCGCAAACGCCGGCACGCGGAATAGAATGAAGCGCGTTTCTTCCGGCGCTGTGGCTCTCGCACTCCTGGCCCTCGGATGCGCCGCTATTGCGATCAGCCCTCCAGTTACCTTCGTCGATGTTGCCCCATCGTCCGGACTTACGGTAGCCAACACATTCGGTGGGAAGATGCGCAAGGATTATATCCTCGAGACCACCGGCAATGGAGTTGCCATCTTTGATTACGATCGCGACGGAGCCGAAGACATTTTCGTTGTAAACGGCACCACGCTCGGCGAGTCCTCGCCCGGCCGCCATCTTCCTCAGCTCTACCACAACGATGGCCACGGCCATTTCACCGACGTTGCCGCCCCGGCCGGATTCACAACCGAAGGCTGGGGCCAGGGCGTGTGCGTAGGCGATTACGACAATGACGGGTGGCCGGATCTGCTGGTCACCTACTACGGACACAACCGTCTCTACCGCAATCAGGGAGACGGCACCTTTCGGGACGTCACCGCGCAAGCCAAGCTGCCGGTGGATGGCCTGCGTTTCGGCTCCGGCTGCTCGTTCCTGGACTACGATCGCGATGGCTTGCTGGACCTGTTCGTGGCCAATTATGTGGATCTGGATCTCAGCAAAACACCCAAGCCGGGGGATGGGGCCTTCTGCCTGTGGAAGGAAATCCCCGTCATGTGCGGACCGAGAGGACTCCCGCCGGCCCACAATATCCTGTATCACAACAATGGCAACGGCACCTTCACGGACGTTTCCGAAAAAGCCGGCATTCTTCGGCCGGGAGGCCGCTATTCGCTCGGAGTAGCCGCGGCCGATTTCTCGAACGACGGCTGGCCGGATATTTACGTCGCCTGCGACATGACGCCCAGTCTCCTGTTCCGAAACAAACACGATGGCACCTTCGAAGAACGCGGCGTCGCGGCGGGAGTGGCCTACAACTTCGATGGGAATCTGCAAGCCGGCATGGGCGTCGCCGTCGCAGATTTCGACGGAGACGGAATGCTGGACATCGCCAAGACCAATTTCTCCGGCGATTTAACATCACTTTTTCGCAATGAAGACGGGAAATTTTTCACGGATGTCTCCCGCAGCGCGGGGCTCGGATCGCGCCAGTTTCTGGGTTGGGGCATCGCGTTCGTGGATGTGGACGATGACGGATGGGAGGACCTGGTGATTGCCAACGGCCACGTTTATCCAGAGGTGGAAAACAAGCCCATTGGCGACCAGTACCTTCAGCCCACGCTTCTGTTCCGCAATCTGGGTAACGGGCGCTTTGTTGAGCTGGGAGCGGCCGCCGGCCCAGCTTTCGAGGTGCCGCGCCCAGCCAGAGGACTCGCCGTGGGAGATCTCGACGGTGATGGGCGCCAGGAAATCGTGATCGTCAACATGAATAGCACACCCTCCCTGCTGCACAACCGGATCCGCGGTGGGAACTTCCTGAACGTAGGGGTTTCCGGCACAAAATCCAACCGCAGCGGCATCGGAGCCAGAATCATTGTCACGGCCGGCGGCCGCAAGAGGGTGAGTGAAGTGATGAGCGGAGCCAGCTACTATTCAAACAACAGCCTGGTGTCGCACTTCGGATTGGGAGGCATTTCTACCGTGGACGCGCTCGAGATCCGCTGGCCCAGCGGGTTGGTGCAGAAGTGGAGCACTCTTGCCGTGAATCAAAAAGTGATCGCCACCGAAGGCGCCGATGAGCTGAAAAGAATCCGCCAGCCGTAGCGTCGGTGACAATAGTGTAAACAACTAAGTGGTTGACGGCATGAGTCCGGCATGATTTACCGGCCAATATGCCTGAGAGGTTTTAGCCTTGGTTTACACTTGTTTTCCGTCGCCACCTTTTTAGCGCCCAAGCAATTCTGCCTCGCTTTTGCAATACAAGGGGATGGTCCAGAAGGGGGCGAAGCCTGCCTCATTGGGCGAAAGTCGATGATAATCACAGACCATTCGCGCTGGTATGCCTTGCATACGATGTCGAACTGCGAGGCGAGGGTTGCCAACTACCTTCGAGCATTCGACGTTGAAGCATTCTTACCGGACTACCCCACCAGACGCCAATGGAACGATCGTGTGAAAACGATTCGCTGTCCATTGTTTCCTGGCTACCTATTCGGTAGATGGCAGAAGAAGCTCAGTCACGAAGCCTTGGGCGCGCCAGGGTTGGCGCATATCGTAGCGGTCGCGGGTGTTCCAGTGCCAATTCCGGAAGACGAGATTGACTCGGTGCGCCGCTTGGTGGATAGCGGACTGACGGTGTGCGGCTGCGCGATGCTTAAGGCGGGTCAACGTGTGCGCATGCGCAGTGGTCCTTTGAAAGGCTTGGAAGGGCGCCTGGAGAGGGTCAAGAATCATTTCAGGCTAGTCGTCTCCGTCGAGTTGCTTTCGAGGAGCATTGCGACTGAGGTAGACGCGGAAGCGATTGAAGTGCTCTCTCAAAATCGTTTCTTTCCTTAGGTGACGCTCTGCGAAAACGAGTGAGGGTGATTGCCTTTCGCGTTTCGGACCAGGAATACCAGGTACTCGAAAAGGCTTGCCTTGAAACGGGAACGCAAAGTATCAGCGCCTTTGCGCGGGAGGCCGTAAATACTGTGGCGGCGCGCTGCGGCCCTGGCCCAGAGACAACACCATCCAACCTGGATACACGCGTGCGAAGAATCGAAGAAGCACTTGAATTGTTGACGCAAGAACTGAAAGATTGAGCGGATTGGGGTTCAAAATTCTGCCGTGCGCAATTCTATCGTTCTCTGCATTTGCCCAGACTCCAGAGAGGGCGGCATCGCCCCCTAACCCATCCACGAGCAGCCTGTTTACCGATATCTTTCGAGATCAAAAATGCATTTTGACAAGTCCCGCGCACATCCACCGCAAAGATCTATGGTGGCTGGTTCCGCTGGCCGGGAGCACGGGATTCCTGCTTGCTACGGACCAGCGCAATATGCGTGAACGCATCAGGACAGATGCCCTCGCTCAAAGCCGAAGCCGATTCATTTCCAATGCCGGCCTAGGCTCGTTGGCCCTCATTCCCGCTGTTGTCTACTGGTGGGGTTGGCGGAACGCGGACGATTACGCCAGGGACTCCAGCGTGCTCACAGCCCGTGCCTTGGTGGACAGCTTAGTGTTGACGGAAGGTCTTCAATTGGTCACGCGGCGCGACCGGCCACTCAACGGTAACGGATCCGGAAGGTTCCTAGACGCTGGAGTGGATTCCTCGTTTCCCTCCGCGCATGCCGCATCCGCATGGTCCATCGCGTCCGTGCTGGCGCGGCGCTATCCTGGCTGGCTGTCGCAATTAGGGCTCTACAGCATGGCCACCGCCGTCAGCCTGAGCCGTGTTACCGCGAGAGAACATTTCCCTTCCGATGTCGCGGTGGGAAGCGCGTTGGGATGGCTGGTAGGCCGGTATGTTTCGCGGACCGGCGGAGAAAATCGAAATTATTGGTTTGAGGATCGCCCGGTGAAGACGCAGCGCGCAGCTCCCGATGACGAGAATACGGCGCCGGCGGGCTCGCCTTACGTGCCGATGGATAGCTGGGTATACGACGCACTGGACCGCTTAGCCGCGTTTGGCTTGATACCCTCGCAGCTCTCGGGGCTGCGTCCCTGGACGCGGGCCGAGTGCCGACGCCAAGTGGTGGAAGCAGACCAACAAATCGAGGCCGCGAACGATGCGAAGAATTCAGCGGTGATCGATCAGGCGAAGTCCCTGCTCTCGGCGCTTCACCGCGAGTTCGACGGAGAGGAAACCGGGGGCACGCAAGTAGTGCTGGACTCCGTCTACATAAGAAACGGCGTCATTGCGGGTCCACCGCTCAACGACAGCTATCACTTCGGCCAGACCTGGAGCAACGACTTGGGCCGCCCGTTTGGCAGGGGATGGAACTCCATTGAGGGGTTTCAGGCACACGGGGAATCCGGACGGTTCTTCGCTTACATCGACGGGGAATATCAGCATGCGCCGGGAGAACCCTCGTATTCGCTCCCGACACGCGAGCTGATCGCTGGTTTGGATGGCAATCCGGTGCAAGGACCAGCGGCGCAAGCAGACACGAATCGCTTTCGAACCATCGAAGCCTATGCCGGCGTTCGAGTCGGGGATTTCGAATTCTCCATGGGCAAAGAATCACTCTATTGGGGCCCCACTTACGACGCGCCACTTACTTTTAGCGACAACGCGGAGCCCACCAAGAACGCGAAGTTGTCCACGGTTCATCCGATACGTCTTCCCGGCCTACTGCGGCATTTAGGCGATATCCGCGTCGAATTCGTAATCGGCAAGTTGGGCGGGCAATCGTATACCTGGCGGCCCTGGTTCAATGCCCAGAAGTTCTCGTTCAAACTCACTGGCGACCTGGAGTTGGGCTTCACGCGCTGGTCGGAATTCTGGGGCGTTGGACATCCCATTACGGTGGGTAGTTTGATTCGCAATCTAACAACAGTTTCCTCGACGTACTCCACGCCGCGGAACGACCCCGGAGCGCTCAAGGGCGCGTTCGATTTCCGCTACCGGATTCCGGGCTTGCGCAACTGGCTGACGCTGTACAGCGATACTTATGCCACCGACGACCCCTCTCCATTGGCCGCGCCACGGCGGGCAGGTTTTAGCCCTGGGCTCTACTTGAGCCACGTGCCTGGGATTCAAAAGTTGGACTTGCGAGTGGAAGCCGCGTCCACCACCCCCTACGAAGGGGATCACGGTGGAAACTACATCTATTACGACAGCCAATATCACAGCTCCAACACCAACTACGGTTATTTGTTGGGCAACTCGGTGGGACGCGACGGGCGCGCCATCGAAGGCTGGTCCACTTATCACTTTTCGCCGCGCAGCAATGTGCAAGCGGGTTATCGTCAGCTCAAAATCGGCGGGAAATTCCTGGAGGGTGGCGGCACGCAATCGGACGCAAGTCTCAAAGGGACGGTCGAATTGCCGCACCAATTCAACGCGGCAGCGATGTTTCAGTATGAGCGCTTCTGGATTCCCGTGCTAGGCGGTCCGGCCAGGAACCTGAGCGCGTCGCTCGAAATCACATGGGAGCCCAAACTTAAGTTGCTCCAGCATTAAGGCACCGACTCCCTTACGGTCGCGGTTCGGAGAAGCGTTACCGAGCCGCGACCGTAAGGGAGTCGGTGCCTTCGCCGATCCCAGAACATTTCAGAAAATGAATTTTCGTTTCACTCGCGCGCCCGCACTGATTTTTGTCCTGGCTGGCGCGTCTGCTTACTGCCAGACAGCGGAGCAACTTCAGAGAGCAACCGATTATTGCAGCGGCCCTTTGGGTGCTTCGAGTCCCGAGTGTCAAGCCGCCATGCCCACGTTGGGGAGCATTCCGCAGCCGTACCCCACTTCCCCAGGAATGCTCCCTTCGACGAATCAGCCGTTCACGCCGCGGGAACTGCAGGCTCCGCTACCGCGCCCTCCCGCGCTGGTACCGGATGCCGATACACCCAACGAATTCCAGCGCTTTGCCGCTGCATCCGTGGGCAGAATTCTGCCTATCTTTGGAGCCGCCCTGTTTCAGAGAGTGCCCAGCACTTTCGCGCCGATCGAACGGGTTCCCGTCACAGCGGATTACGTGATTGGTCCGGGCGACGAAATCGTCGTGCGCGTGTGGGGGCAAGTCAATCTGAATCTCGAACTGGTGGTGGATCGCGCGGGCGCCGTCTACATCCAGCAGGCGGGCAATGTAACGGTGGCTGGATTGCAATTCAAGCAATTGCCCGGATTCCTCAAGTCCGAACTCGGGCGTGTTTTTCGCAACTTCGATTTGACCGTGAGCATGGGGCAGTTGCGTTCCATCCAGGTGTTCGTCGTCGGTCAAGGCCGCCGGCCAGGCACTTACACGGTTAGTTCACTGAGCACGCTAGTAAATGTTCTCTTCGCCTCCGGTGGACCCACCGCCCAAGGCAGCCTGCGTCACATCCAGCTCAAGCGCAACAACGCACTGATTAGCGAGATGGATCTCTACGATCTACTTCTGAAAGGCGACAAATCGAAGGACGCACGGCTGCTGCCCGGGGATGTAGTCTTCATTCCCCCGGCCGGACCGCAGGTGGCGGTCGCGGGCAGCATCCGCAACGCGGCCATCTTCGAATTGAAGGATGAGCATACCGTGGGCGACGTGCTTCATTTGGCCGGCGGTCCCGCGTCCACGGCTGATCTCAAGCGCGTCCTGCTGGAACGCATTAACGCCGACCACAGGCGCGAGGTGCTGGAGCTTCCGCTCGACATCGTGGGCCGCGAGGTGGCTATTCGCGATGCGGATATCCTGGACATCCGGTCCATCAGTCCGCACTTCGAGAGAACCGTGACGCTGCGCGGCAATGTTGCGAACCCGGGCCGCTTCGCCTGGCACGAGGGCATGCGTCTGCGCGACATCATCCCCGACAAGGATTCCCTTATCACGCGCGCTTACTGGCAGAAAAAAAACAGCTTGGGCTTCGCCCCGATCGTGGATTCAACACCGCAACCAGTCCGAACAGATGTAGCTGGTTCCGCGCCCGAAACAATGCACAGTGACGGTACCAGGCCGGTCGAAGATACGGATCAGTCACAGGAACGGGCTATTACTCCCAGCGGAGACCGGCTCATGACGAAGCCTCGCTCCAACGAGACCAGCCTGCAGTTCAAGGCAAATGAGGAGGCCACCGCCCGGCGGGAATCCATTGGAACTGGCTTGGCGGGATGGGTGCCTGAAATCAACTGGTCCTATGCAGTGATCGAGCGGCCGGATCCGGAGCGCCTAATTACGCAACTGCTTCCCTTTAACCTGGGCAAGCTGGTTCTCGAAAACGACGCTGCGCAGAATCTGGAGCTGCGCTCGGACGATGTGATAACCATCTTCTCCACCGCTGACATCCGCGTTTCGGTGATGCAACAGAATCGCTACGTATGGTTGGAAGGAGAGTTTAACTCATCTGGGGTGTACTTGGCGCGGCCTGGTGAGACGTTGGGACGGCTCATCGAGAGGGCCGGCGGGTTGACGCCGCAGGCATACCTGTACGGAGCCGAGTTCACGCGGGAATCCACACGCCACGATCAACAAAAGCGCCTGGACCAGTTCGTTACCGAGATGGAGCGGGATTTAGAACAGACGGCCGGGAAGCGAACCAATCTTGCTTCTACCGCTGAAGAGACACAGGCTCTTTCAGCGCAAATCCAATCCGAGCGCAAGACGCTGGAGCAGTTGCGATCTCTCCAAGCCACCGGCCGCATCGTTCTGAATTTCGAACCAGAGAGCGCCAACCTGGATAAGCTCATGAGCCTGGCACTGGAAGATGGGGATCGCTTCGTGGTTCCTAGCCGGCCGGCAACGGTGAACGTACTGGGCGAAGTCTTCAATCAAAACGCATTTCTTCACGAACCCAGGCTGCGAGTGGCGGACTACCTTCGCGACGCCGGCGGCCTGAAGCGGAGCGCGGACAAGGCGCATGTCTTCATCATCCGCGCGGACGGTTCTGTGGTACCGAAACATGGCATTGGCCCGTTCACGAAAACGTTCGAAGCGGAGCGCCTCAATCCCGGCGACTCGATCGTCGTTCCCGAGGAGATACTGCGGGTGCCCTTCATTCGTAACCTGCGCAGTTGGACTCAGATCCTCGCCGATCTAGGTTTGGGTGCGGCCGCCATCAATGTCCTGAAATAGAAGGCCCCATGCAAACCCGATCAGAACCGACATCCCTGCCGCTTCTTGAACGTCCCGCATTAAGCTTTCGCAAAGCGCAGTGGTTTTCGATAATCAAGTCGCATCGCCGAATCGCAGCAGGGATACTGCTGGCCGGTACCACCGCGGCCGTGGCCGTTGCTTTATTTTCACCACCAACTTACACATCTACGGCGGTAATCATGCCTCCGGGGCAGCCACAATCCAGCGCGGGCGCGATGCTCGGACAGCTTGGCTCCCTGGCCAGCCTGGCCGCGCCGGAGCTGGGACTGCGAACGCAATCCGACGTGTATCTGGGTCTGCTAGCCAGCAGAAGCATTGCGGACAATCTGATCCGGCGCTTCGATCTTCAAAAGCTGTATGCCAAGCAAACACTTGTGGAGACTCGAAAGAAGCTGGCGCAAAGGACCCGATTGATGTCCGGCAAGGACAACCTCATCAAGGTCGCGGTGGACGATCCGGACCCGAATCGCGCGGCTGCAATCGCAAACGGCTACGTGGGCGAGCTGACCAAGCAGAATATCCGGCTCGCGGTGGCCGAGGCGAGTCAGCGCCGGCGCTTTTATGAGGCCCAACTTGACGAAGAAAAGAAAATGTTGAACGAGGCCGAAGAACAGATGAAGAGCAGCCAGCAAAAGAGCGGGATGATCCAGATTACCGGCCAAGTGGAAGCCGTGATC
>DASYNU010000091.1:0-2524 GCA_036008345.1 Bryobacteraceae bacterium | reverse complement strand
CGACCGGCTCACCAAGTGGCGTGGACCGCGCCTTGGCCGCTGCGGACTGGCAGCATTTGCCATGGCGGTCGCGGGGATCTTCATCGCTTTCGGCTCGCGCGTTCATAGCGCAGAGCTAGCCAGTGTTGTGCTGGCCGGCGGTGCCGGAGCGTTGTACTTGTCTCAAAGTTCCTTTTGGTCTCTCACGGCAGACATCGCCGGCGGCTCCGCCGGATCGGTTTCCGGGTTCATGAATATGGGTGGTCAGATTGGCGGAGCCGTGACGGGCTCGCTCACGCCCTGGATCGCGGTGCACTACGGCTGGACGGCATCTTTCCTGGTGGCAGCTGCTTTATGTCTGCTGGGTGCAGTCAGCTGGCTTGCAGTCAACCCACTGAACACGCTGACCGACTAGCAAGAATGATCAGCAAGAGCGAAGTAACCGCTTTAATCACAGTGCATTGCATTCGTGCAGTCAATCTGCAGACGAACTTCCGAAAGATAATGCCAAGAATCCAAATGGCAGATTCGGGAGTCTAATGCATCATGCGTGGACGAACAGGCCTAATCGGTTTTATCGCAGTGATTCAGTCCGTTCTTTTCCTGACCCATTATTTCCTCTATAAGACGTGGACATTTTCGCCCGGACAAAGCGAAATAACCGGCGCATTCTGGATCAAACTCGTCCTTGGATTCTTGTCGGTGAGCTTTGTTGCCGCTTCGCTACTTGCTTTTCGCCATACAAACGCAGCGTTGCGGGCGTTTTACCGGACTGCGGCAGTTTGGATCGGTCTGGTGAGCTTCCTTTTTCTCGCAGCGATTTGCTCATGGATAATTTTCGGAGTGGCGCGGCTGGCGGGGCTGAACGTGAGCTTCCATCGGATCGTGGAATTGCTGTTCAGTGTTGCCGTGGTAGCCGGACTCTATGGGGTTTTCAACGCAAGCTGGACGCGGATCACGCGAACAACCGTGCGGCTCGCGAACTTGCCGGCGGCATGGCGCGGGCGAACAGCGGCGCTGATCAGCGATGTGCATCTGGGGCACGTTCGAAACCGCGGTTTTCTGCGGCGCCTGGTTGCGAGGATCCTGAGGGAAGAACCGGACGCTATTTTCGTTGCTGGTGATTTATATGATGGGACGGCCATCGACGCGGGGCGAGCGGCGGAGCCGTTGAACCAGCTGGTCGCGCCCCAGGGTGTGTACTTCGTCGCGGGGAATCATGAGCTATTTGGAGACGACAGCAAATATCTGACCGCCATCGCGGCGGCCGGAGTGCGCGTGCTCAGCAATGAGAAAGTGGAAGTGGACGGTTTGCAGATTATTGGCGTTCCGTACCGGAACGCGACACAGGACGGGCAGCTTGCCTCGGTGCTGCGTGCCATCGGCTTGGATCGCGGCCGCGCGAGCATTCTGTTGACCCATGCCCCTGACCATCCGGAAATCGCGGAGGCCGCCGGTGTCTCTCTACAGCTGTCCGGGCATACACACCTTGGCCAGTTCTTGCCCTGGAGTTGGATGGCGCGGCGGATTTACCGGCAGTTTGTGTATGGCTTGAGCCGGATCGGAAAGATGCAGGTTTTCACTTCGAGCGGAGCCGGAACCTGGGGACCGCCGCTGCGGCTAGGATCGAATCCCGAGATTGTAATACTCCAGTTCGAATAAGGTTTACAAGCACTAATCCCGAAATCCGCTCGATCCTCCAATCCCTGGGTGTTCGGCCCTGACAACTATGACGGAAAGGTCTTCCAAACAGTGATACCCTCGGAGTCAGTGAGGGCTTATGTCTGGTAGGCGCGCGTTTCGGCTTCTAACATGGTTGGGCTTCACGGCGGGGTTGCTGGCGGCGGCTCTGCCGGCGCTTGCAGCGAAGAGTGCGAAGCCGGTGTTCGGGCCGAATGTAGTGATCTTCGATCCGTCGATGCCATCGCAGGCGATCCAGAAGCAGATCGATGCCGTGTATGCGATACAGCAGCACAACGAGTTTGGGCCGCAGCGCAATGCGCTGCTGTTTCTGCCCGGAAGCTATTCGGTGGACGTGCCGGTGGGCTTCTACACGGAGGTGATGGGCTTGGGCGCGTCGCCCGATGCGACCCGCATTGCGGGCAATGTGCACGCCGATGCGAACCTGGGGAACAACAATGCGACGACGACCTTCTGGAGAGCTGCGGAAGGGCTCTCGGTGGGACCGACGGGCGGTACCATGCAGTGGGCAGTCTCGCAGGCGGTGTCACTGCGACGCGTGCATGTGCGCGGCGACCTGGTGCTCCACCAGAATCACGGATGGGCCAGCGGCGGCTGGATGTCGGATTCGCTGGTGGATGGGAATGTCGATTCCGGCAGCCAGCAGCAGTGGATCTCGCGCAACTGCGATTGGAAGAGTTGGACCGGCTCGAACTGGAACATGGTGTTTGTCGGTGTGGTCCATCCTCCGGAAGGCACGTGGCCTTCGCCGCCGTACACGAATGTCGCGCAGACGCCCGTGGTGCGCGAGAAGCCGTTCCTACAGGTGGATGCTGCGGGCGAGTTCAGCGTGCGGGTTCCGGGG